>NZ_CP073747.1:720416-1058333 GCF_024398015.1 Kordiimonas sp. SCSIO 12610 | reverse complement strand
TCTCCAGCATAATCAATGACACCATCAACAGTTTGGTCAACCGCAATCGCACCGCCTTCATTGCTTTCAAAGAATTCTTCTAACTGAACCGAGAAAGCACCAAATTCGGCAGAGCGGCCGCTAGAGACTTCGAATTGAAATTGACCGCTGGTATCCGCGGTAAACACGACTTCATATATGCCGTCATCAAAATCTGGGTTGAAGACACTACGTGAAACAAAGTTGCCATCAGGATCTCTGACACGGAAAACACTCGGCGAAGTAAAATCATCGCTTGTAACGATAATCCGGTATGTTTGCCCTGCAACAAGATCAGCCGTAAATGTATCAGCATCCCCCTCATAATCAAGGACACCGTTTGCAGTTCCATCAACACTGATTGGGGTTTGATCCGTAGTGTCAACCAAGGCATCAACCGTTATATCAACATCGCCTGTCTCAAAAGATCGATGACTTCCATCTTGTAATATTAGCGAATAGGTCTCGGTTGCCGTTGCAGTGAAAACAACTTCATAGTGACCATCGCCGTATTCACCGTTAAATGACAGAACCCCAATTGAATTATTCGACCCGGTGCGTACAAGAACCCTGGGATCTGAAATATCATCACTATCGATCGTGATCCGATATGTCTGTCCTTCAACCACATCGATGGAAAACTGATCTTGGTCTCCAACATAATCAATGGTCGCCGTAAATGTTTCCCCTTCCGTCAGGGTTGCATCGTCATTCAGTTCAATGATTTCATCAACAAGAATATCAAACTGCCCGGTATCATTGCTATATCGGTTGTTAATATTCAGCGAATAAGTGCCTGTTGAAGTGGCGGTAAACAAAACCTCGACCTGCCCATCACCAGAAGCTTCATCAATAACGTTGGTGGAAACCCGACTTCCAAATTCATCCACAAGGCTTTCGAGATGAATATTATCAAGGGTATCACTATTGAGCGTGATCCGGTATAGCTGTCCTTCAACCACATCAATCGTAAATATGTCAGAGTCTCTCGGAAAATCAATGGTCCCCGTGACCGCATCCCCGAAGCTTAGGGCCGAGCCATTGCTGGCTTCATCCACATCTTCAACACGAATTTCAAAGAAACCAGTGGATATATCATAGCGATATTCATCGCCCACAGTCAGGTTGTAAACACCTGTTGTATGGGCCGTGAAGATAACCTCTACATATCCATCAAATCTGTTATCATCAATAGATATCTGGGAAACACTGCTGCCATCCCCTTCGACTGAAATCGAGCGCAGATCAATATCACTAATATCCGGGCTGGAGATTATGACACGGTATGATTGACCGGCAATGACATTGACTGAATATACATCCTGGTCGCCGTTAAAATCGAGCCGGCCGAGCCCCGTTACATTTAGAGGGAGTTCACCCCCGTCCCCACCTTCGACGACTTCCGTCGCCAAAGCGCGGAAAGTGCCCGTATCATTACGGTAACCAGAATTGACTTCAAATGTGTATACCCCACTCGAAACCGCCTCAAAGATAACCTCTCTTCCGTTCTCAACATCCCGACTACCAATGAGCGAGACCGGAATTCCTTCTTCATTCAAAAGTCTGGCAAAACTTAAACTATCAACATCGTCACTAGTTAACAGAATACTATATTTCCGGCCTGCCTCCACATTGAGTGAAAGCTGATCAAAGTCAGCTTCAAAATCAAGCGATCCTGTAAATGTCTGACCTAAATTAAGGCTGCCGCCTGTGCTCGCTTCATCAAGTTCACGCAGTTGAACGGTAAAAGCACCCCCTAAGGTAACATCATATGAAGCATCAGCCGTTACACTGTAGGTCCCGGTTGATAGGGCAGTAAAATTAATAACATGTCCATCATCAGTTGACTGTGAATAAACCCCTCTACCATGTAGGCTATTGCCTTCCTCATTCAAAATATTGAATAACCTGATGGTGTTGAGATCTTCACTTGAGACAACTATCGAGTACGCCTGCCCCTCGACAACATCGAATGTGAACACATCGCTATCGCGGGTGAAATCAATTTGTCCCGCAACCGTATCGTTGACCGCAATATGTGCCCCGTCGCTTACTTCCTCGATTTGCTCAGCTTCAATTTGGAAGGTTCCTGTTTCCTCACCCCAAGATCCGCCAGCAACATCAAAACTAACCGTATCCGATGCCACCGCTTCGAAAATCAACTCATATCCGCCGTCATGTGCGCGAGAGCTGATCGCTCTGATAAAATCACCCGAACTGTCAAGAAGGCTGTTAATCTCCAATCTGGAAATATCGTCTCCACTTACAAAAACCCTGTAGATCTCTCCTTCTACAACATCAAGCGTATACGTATCTTCATCGCCTCTGTGATCGAGAATTCCGTCGGTGCTTTGCCCCAATGTCAGTTGTTCACCATCAGATACTTCGACAAGTTCCTCGAAAGAAACGGTATAATCACCCGTGCTGCTGGAATAATCTCTACCGAAATCAAAGCTATAGGTCCCTGTGCTCGTGGCAGTGAACGTATACTCATAGAAGGCCTGATCCCCTTCATCCCGTATAAGCCCAGAGAAATCGGTATAAACCCGGCTTCCATCTTCATCGCGCAAGGTATTGATGCTTAGATAATTCAAATCATCACTAGCGATCCTGAAGCGATAGGATTGACCTTCCGTTACATCAAAACTGTATATGTCAACGTCGCCCTCATAATCGATAGTTCCCGTTAAGGTTTCACCGTCAGCGATCAAACCGCCATCGTTAACCTCAACCAGCTCATTCACCATAAGTTCGAATGTGCCGGTGTTTGTCCCAAACGACCGTGACCCAACCTGAATAAAATATGTTCCGGTTGTTTCAGGTGTAAAAAGCAGTCGATTGTCATAACGTTCAGAAGCAATCAGCCTACCACTATCCGACAAAACCCCATGTACGATAGGGGTGCCAAGCGTAATGCCATTGATCAGAAATTCGTAGGTAACACCCGCGGTTAAGGTAACACGGTAGGCATCAACATCATTCGATGTATCGATGGTGCCTGTAACACTGCCATCTACAGTGACAACACCTGTGGTATCTATACCGCTCGAGATTGTATCAGTCATGACGATCCCCCAATCTGACACTTGCAATTACTCTGTTCTGCAAAGGTCCATTCACCAATTAAACGCCTGGCGTCACCTTCACAGAAGATTCACGAAAACGTGATTAATAAAGTGTTAACAAATTTGGCATCGGAATGCCACTGAAAAAATACAACCATGACACCTTTATCCTTAAATCAAAACGATCATGGAAATTGGGTAACTTCTCGCAAAAAGTATTTAAAAACCGGAATGAAAGCCGAAAATCCGACTTCCTTATGAGATATCGGATCTCTGTTTTCTAAAAAATAATATTAATGCTTGCGAGATCATTGGTCGTGAGACCTTCGAGGAAGATGCTATCACCCGTGCCCGTGTCAATTAAAAGGCCCGCAACACCCCCCTGAGTCGCATTGGACGCTGCGGCTTCCACGCTCGCAAGGTCCGTAAAATCGATTTCCGTGCCATTCAGGTCAAGCGTATCATCCGCGATATTAAAGTCGCCAATAACATCATCGCCGTTCCCGTCAAAGAATGCGAAAGTATCGGCACCAAAACCGCCCCTCAGGTTATCATCACCCGCACCGCCGAAAATGGTATCATCGCCGAAATTACCGCGCACACTATCATCACCAGCACCGTTAAAGAGCTGATCATTACCAAGCCCGCCATCGATATCATCGTTACCTGCGCCCGCAAACACCGTATCGTTTCCGTTTCCGCCAGAAATAACATCATTGCGACCCGTGTCATCACTGTCGCCGCGGCCACCATAGAAAGTATCGTTACCATCACCGCCTCTAAGCGTATCATCGCCCGTACCACCGCCGAGCGTATCATTGCCTGCGGCACCTACCACACGGTCATTCCCGGTGCCTGCATAAAGGGTGTTAACATCTATTCCTGTGATGACTTCTTCACCAACATCATAGCTGCCATTTTCATTAGTGTCGGAATAGCCACCACCGATCAGCGTGTCATTCCCTGCACCGCCGAATAAGGTATCCTGACCATCGTCAGAAGCGAGATCACCCAAGTCAAGTGCCAACCCAGCGCGCACAAACCCACCACCAACAACAAGGTCATCTCCTGCACCGCCGCCAAGTGTATCATCGCCGCGGCCACCAGCAAGCGTATCATTGCCTTCATCGCCAGCACCCGCAAACAACTGATCATTGCCAAAGCCCCCACGGGAAAAGTCATTACCTTTGCCGCCCGCAATAAAATCGTCTCCTGGCGCCCCAAGTAATTCATTGTCGGCATCATTACCTCGAATTGTGTCATCACCTGCGCCCCCTACGGCGTTTTCGATGATAGTGTCCTCTGCTATGAATACCGTGAAGTTTTCTGTATCACCTGAAGTATAATTGATTGTGGTTCCAACATCACTCCAGGTTCCTGGTGTCAGATTTATATTGACCGAACGAGATGCATTTCCAACCGAGATTGTATCGTTTCCAGCATAATCCCAAATCGTTAGATAATGCCTTTCTGATTGGTCAAAATCATAGGTTTGATTGCCCGCGGTTGTGACCGTATCGACGCCATAAAGATACTGCAGCGCCTGAATATCAAGCGACATGAATGTCTGCGGCTCCAAATCCCCAACGCCGTCATTACGGAATGAGCTTGTGTAACTCATAACCGTATAATCTAAATTATCAAATTCAGCGCTTAGAACATTACTGTTCCCCGGTTCAGTTTCAAACGGATGCTTGAGGCCAATAGCATGACCCAGTTCGTGAATAAGTGTTGTATTGAAAGCTACATCACCTTCAGCAAGGTTTTGCCCTACTATCCAGATATCACTAACGAGTGCAGAATCAGACGTACTGACAGGAACAAATGCAAACCCAAGAACACCCGGATCACCAAGGCCTGTGAAAGCTGTTCGGATTGTTCCAACTTCTGTATCTGTTTCCGTCACTTCGGTGAAATTAGCGTTTGTGAACCTGCTGATTTGCTCGAGCGTCCCCCGGAAAAAATCACGTGCCACAGGTGACAAGGATGCGAAGTCAACAAACGGTTCTGATCCAGGGCCATAAAATGTGCTGCTAAATTGGCTATCAGCATCAGGGAAGCTGTAGCTGATATCAATGCCGCCACTTTCATCCGCACCGTAAGCATACCCAAGTATGAGCGAGTCAATTAGGTTATTCCCTGACAGACCTACAAACCTTACCGGATCATCCGAACGAATAAGCGATGTTTCCGGCTCTACAGAAACGCTGTAAGCACCAGTATTAAGGCCAAACGCAGAAGCCTGAATAAAATATGTTCCACTGGTTTCAGGTGTGAAAGTAACCAGTGAATTTAACCCCGGACCGCCGTCATCATTTCTTGTGCCGGGAATAAGGTTTTGGTTTGCATCCAAAATACCTTCGATCAATGGATCAAGAAGAGGGCTGGTAGCAAAACCATTCGCGTTTAATCCAATAACATACGTTGTTCCTGCCTGCAGCTCGACACTGATCAAGTCACTATCATCGACAGAATTTATAACGCCGAACGCTGTACCGGTTTCGTCTACTGCTGCGACCTCAGTTTCATCCAGACTGCTCTCGACAGTCAGAGCGAAGTCGCCTGTGCTTGAACCAAACGCACCTGCAACGATGAAGAATGTTCCAGACGTTGCCGGTGTAAAGGTAACCAGTGAATTCAGCCCTTCACCACCATCATCATTCGATGTACCAGATATAAGATTGAAATTTTCATCGTGGATACCGCGTATAAACGGATCTGAAAGCGATAAACCGGTTAATGATATTGTGTAGGTAACACCCGCTTCAAGCTCGATGCGATAGGCATCACGATCACCCGCTGTGTCTATAGTCCCAAAAATGGTCTGGCCGTTCGAAATTTCACCAGACGTTGAACTATTGTTAAGAATCGTATCCATATTTTCCCCCAATCGTTGTGCCGGCATAAAAATAGCCTACCACTGCGCGCCAACATGCCCGCTGATGCCCATTACCGAAAAACACATGCGCATCTTCTATCACGATAAACTCACGAAAACGTGATTAATAAAGTGTTAACAAATTTGGCTGTGAAATACCACCAAAAAATACCCGTTAAAGGTTTACAGGGGGATACCCGTGGTTTCGTCCCATTTTCGCGGGCCAATATCAAGAAAACTATGCTAGGGATTCGAAATATGCTGTTACTATAGAATCTTAATCAAAAATGCAGTCGCTTTCCCCGATTAAGAAAACAGACCCTAAAACCAGAGAGACGCACCATCACCAATCGCTCCAAAATTGAAACCTATTACCGCGCAAGTGCGCCAACAGAAGCGCCCTTGCCCACGCTGGAAAATTCCATAACGGCTGATGTCTGTGTGATCGGGGCGGGCTTTGCCGGATTGTCGGCTGCCAAGGGGCTTATTGATCGCAGCATAGAGAGTGTGGTGGTCATTGAAGCGCAAGAGGTCGGCCATGGCTGCTCTGGGCGGAACGGAGGCTTTGTTTTCTCGGGCTTTAATCTGGACGAGGAAACCCTGATTAAAAAGGTTGGCTTTTCGCATGCACAGACGCTTTATCGGCATTCGGAAACCGCAGTGAAAATGGTCAAGGATAACATCCGGGATTTCAATATCGACTGCGACATAAACAATAGCGGTATTCTGCTTGCAAACTGGTTCGACAGGCCTGAAATCCTCGATGATTATAAATCCCTGATGACGGAGGCCTTCGGTGTAAACCTTGGTGAATATGACGCGCGAGAATGCAGGGAGCTATTGAAATCAGCGCATTATTACGGCGCGCTGCACGAGCGTGGGGCCTTCCACTTTCACCCTGTCAAATATATCCGCGGCCTTGCAAATGCGCTCATCGCGAAGGGCGCACAGATTTATGAGCATAGCCCCGCAGTTAGGTTAGAGCCGATCAGCGACGGCAAGCATATCATCCACACACCGAAGGGGAATGTGACCGCAAAAACCGTTATTTTGGCCGGCAGCGCATATATGAAGGGGCTATCCCCCCTTTATGATCGCACCCAAACGCCAGTTGCGACCTATGTGATGGCAACCGAACCCCTTGGTGACAGGTTGAAAACTGCCATCAATACAGGCGCCGCCGTTTATGACACACGCTTTGATTTTGATTATTACCGCCCGCTTGCGGATACACGCATTCTGTGGGGTGGGCGCATATCCGCCACCGCGATGAACCCACCGGACATTAAGGATAAATTATATAGCGACCTGATGCGCGTGTACCCGCAGTTAGAAGGCATAAAAATCGACTATTCATGGCATGGCATCATGAGCTATGCCCGCCATAAAATGCCAGTTATAGGCAATTCAGTGATTGGAAGGCCCGCTGACGGTGTTTGGTTCACCCACGGGTTTGGTGGGCACGGGGTCGCGCTTACGCACCTGTTCGGGGATATGATCGCGGGCGCGGTTGCGGACGGTGACGAGACATACCGGGATTTCACCGATCATTACGGCCTTAAAAACAGCTATGGCACACTCGGCAAACTGGCCGCAGAGGCCACATATCGGTATTATATACTGCGGGATAAAATCAGGGGGTAAGTGTGAAAGTTTATTACAGTAAAAGCATGGCATGGTTCATTATTGTGATTTTCACATGCCTCTTGGTAGCAGCGATTTATTGGCTGACCCTAATCTACGATAATGTATACAATAATGCTGATCATGAACTCGGCCGAGCAACTGTCCTCACGCCAATCATTCTCATTATAGCTCCGTATTATATTGGTAGCAAAATTCGTCATCTCTTCTTTGCACCCGACGCTCTTGAGGTTTCTTCTTTCGGCCTAACCATCAATGGAGCCTGGAGTTACACTCACTATCAATGGGCCAGCCAAATTAAAGAGATAGAATTCGCATATCAGGATGATGGAGGGTATCTGACATCTAGCAAAAATCGTTATCTTAAAGTTATCGGCAATCAGCATATTGAGCTCGATAAGCTTATGCTAAGTCATCTGGAAGTTGACACTGAAAAGCTTTCCGTAGAACTTGAAAAATATACGTCAATCAACGTCAATGATGACAACAAACCACGCGAAATTCAACTCGACTATAACGCTCCGCGGCCAAGCAAAAAAATACGCAAATACACGACGCTCGCAGAGGTAAACAAACTCAGGGAAAAACCGTTATCCAAACCACAGTACGGACGCCGTAAATAACATTATCAGCTTTCTCTATACCTACCAGTAAACACCCTTACCGCATAACCGCGTAGCCAATTATGTCGCCTACTATTCGAGCGGATATAGTTTTGCCAGGTCCTCGGCTTTGGAGCGATATTTTGCAAGGTCGTCCGCATAACTTTTGGGCCTTTGGGTCAGCTCGATTGCAACATTCTGGTGATAGCCAAGTACCCGCAAGTCAATCATAGACGGCAAGATATGATTTGCCTTTTGATTGAGCAGGTCTTCAAGTGGCATTAGCTTGCCAACCTTCACGAGCCATCGAAAGCTCAGCCCCCTCTTCTCCAGAAATTCGAAAAAGGCCAGAAATTCATTACTGTGAAAACTGCCATAATGCAGCAATTCGTCAAAGACGATGATATTCCCCGCGTCCAGCAAAGGCCCCACATGGTCAAACACAACCTTGGTCGACGAATATAGGTCGCAATCAATATGCAACAGGCGCGGCGATGGAAGCGCTGGTGTTTCATACAGAAATTTGGGCAGGCTTTCGTCAAAATAGCCTTTTATCAGGGTAACATTGTCCGGCACATCGGGCATGCGCTCGACCGAAAAATCCGCCTGCCAGTCGCTGCGGCCATCATCCGGGAACCCCTCAAAACTGTCAAAGCCATAAAGTTTAGTGTCCGGCAGCATATTCGCCATGTAACGAATGGTACGCCCGTTATACACGCCAAATTCCAGAATGGGGCCACTATTGGCGCCGCCTGCATTTTCTGCACCACCCTCACTGGCCGTGCTGTCTGCACTGCCCATTCTGTCTTTACGGACAGCGCTGTTTGCTGAGAAACCAAGAGCTTTTTCAAGTACGCTTTTCACCCGCTTGCGGCGGCGAATATCCTTGATCGGGATCAGCGTTCGCAGATCACCCTGCACACCCTCATGCCTGAAACGGTCAAAATGCATCAGCAAAAACTGATAATAGCGGACTAAATCAACACTCATCATACACCCCAATTGCATACGCTGCAATTTATAGGGGTGGCATCGCACCCGATCAACCGGAAACTTCTGCCCAGGTTTCTAAGGTTATTCAGATTGATCAGGTCCAGTATTTTGCCTTGCGTACCAAAGTATCGCGCCGCTACCCAAATCCACGCCAGCATGCAGGATAATCGCAGGCCACAGTGATCCGCTTAAAAGATACACCAGCGTCAAGGTGCCCCCCATCAAAAGCACCCGAATGATTGCATTGAATGTCTGCTGATATAAGTGCGCCAATGTGAAAGCAGCGAGCGATAGGGCCGCCGCCAGAATAACCGGCATATAGTGCGACAGCCCCCAAACCAGAAAGGCCCTGAACATAATCTCTTCGGTCAAGCCGGCGCTGAGCGAAAGTATTTGAAAAACACGGTATTCTTTGTGTGATTGCGGTGCAATATCCTGAATGCCAGCTTCACCTTCCAACCCCTTTCGCACGCTTTCAGCCGCGCGTTCATTCGTTTTCACACGAAACGCTTGCCCCATGTAAAAGGCAGAAAGAATAACAACGATGCCCAACCCCAACCAGTTCTGCCAAGTGCCAGCGAACCCCAAACCAAGCTGATCAAACGTGCGCCCCTGATATATCCACGCAGCGATCAGCAGAATTGTGGGTACCCACAAAAACAAAAGGGAATGCTGATAACTGGCAAGCAAAGGGGTTTTAACGCCTTTTTCCTTCCGAGCCATTTCCCTTTTATGCAGAACCCATCCGACAAAAGGTAACCCAACCCCAATAATCAGCATGAGCGTAAGATCAATCGATGTCGGGCTACTACCAAGAGGGGGCGCACCGACAATTTCCATTTTACTGCTAACGTCACTGGTAACTTCACTGATAACCCCACTGGTCATATCCATATTTGGCTGCACAGTTCCATTTGCAGTTTCACCCTCCAACAACGATGCTGCCACCGTAAGAAACCCTAATGTTATCAACCCTATTATCATCGTCCCGTCCTTCCTGTTTTCTTTCAAAATCACGCATATAAAGTCATATTAATTCATTGACTTTATTGAATTTTATTATAAAATGTAAATGTAATTTACTTTTACATATAGGATTATAAGGTGAAGAGTCAAGGGGCAAGGAAAACCCATCAGCGACGATCAGAGCAAACCCGTGATGCGCTTTTAACGGCGTTAGAGGCGCTTTTGCATGAGAAGGATTTTGATGATATCTCGGTGAATGAAATCGCGGCCCGTGCCGGTGTTTCGCCCGCATCAATTTATCGTCGGTTCGATAAAAAGGAAGGGTTCATCCCGGTTCTTCTGGAACTTTACCTAAAGCGCCTGAATGAATGGGCCGCGTCGCCCGAGGCAAGCCTTGACCTTGAGGGTGTACCGCTCCGCGAAGCGTTAAAAATGATCGCACGCTCAAACTGGTGGCAATTAACCAGCCAGGCCCATATCATGCGCGCCATCCATATTTATGGGCGCAAGCACGCACAACGGGTGGAACATGAGTTCAAGGGCATGGAAGATGCGATGCTCGCAAGCATGAAGGCGATTATCACGCTCTATGCGCACGAGGTAACGCAACAAGATCACGGCAAAGCCGCTGGCATGCTGGCCTATTACCTAAACAATATCTATATCGAGCGCGGCCTTTTTAGGGACGATAGCCCCGATTGGGAACTCGACTTATCCGACGAGGAATTTTGCGACCAAATCGCCGATTTCGCCTATGGATATTTGACGCTGTAGCTCAAATGAGTGCACTAAACGCTAGAGAAAAAACAGAGCGCAATTTGCGCCCTGTTTATCATTTTGCCTGAGATAAAGGTCTAAGGCCGATTAATGGTTACCGAAGTTCCGACACCATTTGCATTTGCATCACCTGCAATCGAATTCACCGTAAAGGTAACACTGGAAACCCGATTGGTTCGCAGCCCTGATAATGTTGCTGAACAGCTACCTGACGTATCTGTTGTGCAAGAACCGCTGTCACCAGTGCTCCATGTACCGGAAACGGTCACATTGGATGCTGCGCTGCCTGTTGCGTTATCGATAACCGATGCCGTTACACTAGCACTCCAACGATTGCGACCTTGAGAACTAGCCGAACCTGAAAGATTGGCCAGCGCCGCATCAACTTCGACAGGTGGCGGCGGAGGCGGCGTATCATCACACTCTGCAGGAAGGCTGAAAGACTGTGTCACGGAAATGCGTCTACGCCCTCCCATAGAGCCACCATCACCCATTCCGCGCCCCGCGAAAGCCTCCCAGACCAGGCATGTACGATCGGCTGGTGCCTGCGCAAGAATACCATTTCGCATATCAAAATAATCCGGACCTGACGGAGTAAAATTCATCCCACCAACCAGATCATCCAGCAGATCATTATCCGTAAAGCCGTTAGAGAGATAAAGTGTCCGTAAATCCCACATGGTAGCGCCGTAAATTTCACCATTTCGGTGGACGCCGCGATTACTGTCAAAGTCACCAATAGTATCCTGATGGCTTCCATAACGGGAGGACCGAATTCCCGCAGAACGGTTCGCAGAATATTCACCGACCGCATCATCGTTATTGATGATAATCGCAAGCGTATCGGCCATACCCTCGCCGATTGCGCCGGAAATATCACCCGACATGGAACCAATCATCCGCCAGGTCAGGCCATGCCCGTATTCATGCCAGATGATATCGGAGTCCAGATCACCATCACGGAACGGCGATGTCAAATCCCACAAAAACATTTGCATTCTCGGATTAGAGCCATCGGACGGCGTTGCAAAATTGGCATTATTGAAGCCACCACCGTCTTGTGCTTCGGCATTGACGCTGTCGGAGCCTGCACCGCCATTTCCGAAGTTATTCTCCTGAAAGTTACCCGCTGCTTCGGTAAAGCCATGGATATAAAGACGGTCATGAATGACATTATTATAGTAGAACAGGTTCTGAACCGCGACATTGCGATTATCGGTCGTTGTTGGGTCCTGCGCAAGGTTAGCGGACGTTGTAAAGGAGCTATTCCCAACGGGTACACCCCCACCATCAGGTGCATTATTGGCATCAACATCCAGATACGCCCGCACGTTATTACCCTGAATAAGCTGGGTGCTTTGATTGCCGGCCAGCCAACCGGACGGTGATTGGGCGTTACCTGCACCGGGGCCGCTTACTACAGTTTGGGAACTATTGCCGGGATGATCAGGGAAAATACTATAGGTATCCTGCGTTGCGGTTCTTAGTTCCGACGAAATCACCCGGCCTCGTCCATCAACCACGGTTTCATAAAGCATATTGTCGCTTTGGCTCCAGGTCTCCACAAGGAAACCTTCCGCGAGGCCGCCCTGGCCTTTAGCACCGCGCGCGATGATCACCCGCTCAACAGATGGTTCCGTATAAAAGAACGTGCCTTTCTCGAAAAATACTTTTGCATTTGAATTACCAGCGCTGCTACCGGAACGGCCTGGGCTATTAACCTGCCCGTTAAAATGCTCTGTGATTGCAGCGTTCAAAGCGGTTTCTTCACTGATGCCCGCAGCGCTCACATTTGCTGAAATCGTTGCGAAACGTTCCATCGCATGAATGGGGGCATTATTCCGATCAAACGCCAATCGGGCATAGGCACCATGAACCCGCAATCCATTGATCCGCTGCTCATAGGCAGCAAAACGACGGCCTTGCTTATCAAAATGTTCTTTCACCAAGGTGGCAGAGCCAGCGGTTGTCACACCAAAGCCGCGGCTTCTTAGAAAAGACCTTATGGCTTGTGAAGAGTTTCCCCTATCAAGCGAGGCCAGTTCGCCAGCATTGCTGATTACATTCGCCCGTAGTTGCGACAGTGTATCGTCGGATGCTCCCTCATCCTGAGCGACAGCGCCTGTTGCGACCAACGCCAACGACGATATGCCCGCACATGCCAGGAAATTTCTTATACCTGATTTTGTCATGTTCATGTTCCTACCCTAAAATATTTGACTTTAAACAACCGACCATCATGTGAATGACAACCAGCGCGCGCCACACAACCAAAGTTTAGTTTTTTGTATTTTGTTTAACTTTTGTGACACAAAAACAAACATAGGGAGTATTTAAGGCAATAATCAACTTGAAAGTCGTATTTTAATCTATTTGAAATAATCTTTCGTTTATATCTATTGATATATTGTGAGTGTATTTTCAGGTTTCAGACTGATCAGCCCCGGCAAGATCACCAACCGTTTTAAGCTCCAGATCGCAGCAAACAGGCAATAGATGTCCATGCCCGCACAAGCTTCAGCGGGAACAAACATTCCATAATTTACAATGAAGTCCGGTCCCTATCTTACTTGTGATCATGGTCCTTTTGCATCAAGAGGTCGAAGGTTCCAAACTGATAAATCGCCTGCGTGCCCAAAACCTCATCGGGTTTGCGTGTACCCGCCATAATCGCGGTGAAGGCATTCCGCACCTTCAAAAGCTCTGCGGGGTCGCTGTAGGGTTCATTGTGCGCGCCGTGAATGCTGGTGAGCGTCGGCGCAAGGTCCGCCATGCGGCCAATGGAGCGCGCATAGGCAGGCAAATCGGTCTCGCTCGCATAAAGCCAGATCGGCCCTTTATAATAGCTATCACCCGTAAACAGGCGGCCCTTCGCCGTGTCCAACAGCATCAGGCTATCGGGCGTATGCCCCGGGATCATCATCACCGTCAGCACCGTACCGCCGAGGTCAATTTTGCTTCCTTCCTCTACGCGCGCGGTTGGCGTGAAGGCGCGGGTACGGTGATTATCCTCCGTTACACCGTTCGGTAATGGTCGGCACAGCGCCGCCGTGCTTGCTTCCTCAGCCACAAAGGCATTCCCCCGCCCCTTCGCCCGGTCATTGGTGAAGGCGGTTTCGGGCGCGAGCACCGTTTCAAACTGATAATGCCCGCCCACATGATCGATATGACTATGGCTTGCGAGCACAGTGACCGAAAGCGGCGTCAGCGCATCCACAACGCGTTTGATATCACCCATGCCGTTCCCGCTATCGAACAACAGCGCGCGACTTTCCCCAATGATCAGATAGCTGATCACTTCCTGCCACTGATAGGGTTCTGAAATGGCATAAAGATCATCATGAAGCTGGTAAACCTGAAACCAATCATCGCTGACATCGAGCTTTTCATAGTTCGCCCACCCCACCCGCGGAATTTGCCCGCAAAACTCCGGCTGTTCTTCTGCCTGTGCTGATGCCTCTATGGATGCCTGTGCCGATGCGTGTAATGGTGCCTGCGCGGCTGTGAATGTGAGTGCGCTCATAATGATGATGGGCGATACGGCAAGGCGCTGATAGGTGTTGGTGATTGGTGTGGATAAGGTCATTCGTACCAGTTCCGAAAATGTTTATTTACACTTTTAAAAATAAGGCCCGAACATTCCATTGCAATAAGTAGCAATACAAGGGAAAACCAGCCCAAATTAATCACCGACAGCATATAAATCAAAAAAGCGAATAGGCTCAAAAAATACAAAACAGCTTTCAGCGCGCTGAGCCAAGGGCTTTTCTGTTCATAATCCCGGCCCAAGATAACCCGCGCCTGTTTTTCTTCAAACACACGTGTGTAATAAATAATCTGCCCTATGATGAAAGATAAATACACAGCACCCCCAAGTCACTAATATGATTGCATACTATTTAATTATTAATACAATCTCGGCATATAGGATGGCAAGATCATATGAGCGCTACATTTATACAACTTAATGATGGCTGGAATGCTGATCCCAATTCACCAGAGCCTAACACTTCCATAGTCGATAAAAGTGTTCAACTAAGCTTTATTTTAAACCCATACATTTCCAAAAACACCGTTCTTGGTAACACTGCAAAACTCCGTTTCATCAATTGTGCTCGGTATGGGTTTAGTCATATTAATGATGAAGGCTGGTATTTGGGGCAATGCCGTTTCAGCAAAATTGCCCCCAAATGGGGTGAGTTTTACCAGAATACAGGTGACCCTTTACTGGAAACAAGCGAAGTGGAATGGATAGATACAGGTTTTCAGGGAGGAAGTCATCACTATCTCTTTTACTTCCGTGATACCTGTTTTGAATGCTTTGCTGATGATTGGTATATAGAAAGAGATTAAATCTATTCAAAGGCCTATCGCTTTCCGATATGGCCACACCTACTTCGCACTAAATTGTTATGGTCAGCCATTGCTAAATAATATTCTTTGACATTCTCGGTAACAAAGTCTGTACCCCATAAATAGATGACTTTGTTATTATCAATATTGCCTGTTAATCGGCTCTGGCCTGTATCATCGCGTAGCGGGATCATCGGCCCCCATGCCTTATACCCAATGTATTTTATAGTATGACAGTTATAGAAAATCCCTTTTTCAAAATAATAGTCCACCAATCGAATGACATGCTTATGCGATGAGTAAAAGGGAACCTTACCTGCCACAGTATTCAAGTAACCCAACGGGTTAATCAGGGCATAAAAAAACAGAACTGCGAACAAACCAGCGATCAAAACAAAGCTGGTTCGCGCTATTAATTTCGTAACACTGCGAAACGACACTGTCATCTTACCCCCATCCAAATCAGTCTAAGTCATTCCGGGCTTAATTGGCAAATCATTCTAAAGCAAATAACGTTATGGCCTCCCGCTTGCGCGGGAATGACCATGTTTCATTATCGCTCTCCCCTACTCCTTCAAACTATTCTTGGCGCGGAGGTCGCCGTCCCACCACCAGAAGGGCTTTAGGTCGCGTTTGGTGGGCCAAATCTGATTGAGCGTATCACCCTCATAAAACTCGCCGTTTTTCATCACATATTTGATGGTGTTGGTGTGCCTGATATTCTCCAGCGGGTTTTTATCCAAGACCACCAAATCCGCGAGCTTCCCAGCCTCTATGGACCCCAGATCAAGGTCAATCCCGATGATTTTAGCACCGTCGATGGTGGCGGCGCGCAGGACCTCCACGTTCGTCATGCCGCCAAGGCCCATGGCCCACATTTCCCAGTGATAGCCAAGGCCCTGCAATTCACCGTGGCCACCCACACCCACAAGGCCGCCCTTGCGCTGCAAATCGGCGGCGGCGGACGCGATATGGTCAAAGCTATATTCCTCATCCCGCGCCCAGATGCCGCGGCGCTGCGTTAACTCAGCCAAGCGGTTGCGCGGGTAAAAACGGCGTAGTTTTTCGTCGCCGTACGCATCCTCGTTCGCGAAGAAATATTCCTCTGCCGAAATGCCGTTATATTGTACCAGCAATGTGGGCGTATAGGCGGTTTTGGTTTCGGCATAAAGCGTGAGCACATCATCATACATGGGCGCAATCGTCAGGGTATGTTCGTTGCCGTGCATGCCGTCGATCGCATGGGTGATATCCAGCTTCATATCGCCCGCGCCTTCGGTTGTTGGCATCAGGTTTTGTGCCTTTGCGGCCTTCACCACCCACTGGCGCTGTTTGCGGTTCCCCGCGATATAGGATTTGATATTATAGGTGCCATAATGGTGCGAATATCGGCTGAGGTAATGATAAACCGCATCATAGCTTTGGAAATCATTATTGCCGAAAATCCCCGGCCCGGTCATAAAGGCGCGCTGCCCAACGGATTGGCCAGTGTCAACCATATCGCGGTAGGCGAAATAATCCTTATGGCTGGTTTGTACGTCCAGCCCCGCCGTGACACCGTAAGCGAGGTTCGCAGCGAGCGACCAGTTCTGTGGTTCCAGCACATCCTGTGTTCTAAATTCCCAGTGCGCGTGGGTATCGATGAAACCGGGCATGATATATTTACCGGATACGTCCACGACCTCTGCGCCCGCTGGCACATCAAGGGTGCCATTATCGCCCACCGCCACAATGCGGTTATCGGTGATAAGGATATCCTGATTTTCAACGACCCTGTCCATCGATGCGGTTGTGCCCGCCTTCATCGGGATTACGTTCGCCCCCCTGAGCACGATAGACCCAACGGGTTTTGAGCGCGGTACCATGACGCTGATTTTGGTTGCGGTTACGCTTTCATCCGCATCAAGCGCGGGGTTTTCGGGCTGCGCGGCTTTAAGCATGTCTGCTTGCTGTTTCGCCAGTTCCATCAGTTCAGGATTTTCTGCACAATCAAACTCTTCACTTAAAGTAACGGTGCCGCCTTCTATTCTGGTTATGGAGCAAAATTGCTCTTCAGACTCCTTCGAATCTGATTCTGAATCGAATTGTTCCTGACCCGTTTCATTTACAATTTTAGTTAAATTGTTGGTATTTTCAGAGTCGTTATCAGAGTCCTTAGAGTCCGAAGTTGATTCCTTTTTATCGTCTGCATTATTTTCATCTTCTGCGCCGTCCTCCGGGGCGAAATCGATGCTGTCCATCCCCCGTTCCAGATAGGTGGACCCAATCGCCCAATAGATTGTATTGCCCGCATCTGACCAGCCGAAGAAATCTGCCCCCACATCCGTCAGGCGCTTGTTCGGCAGGCCGCCGCCATAGTGCGCCATCACCGGCACATCGCCGCCAATTTTCGTGAGCGGCATCACATAAATCTGTTTATTGATGAAGGCGAGTGCATGCTTGCCGTCTGGCGACATGCGCACATCCTCCGCCGTTGGTGCCTCGGTGGAATTGCGGTTACCGCGCGGTCCCTCAACGATCAGGTGATCGCGCTTGTCGCTGCCGTCATAACGAAGCGAGAACAGCGCCCCACCATCATAAAGGTAAATCCGGTCATCCTCTGGCCCCATGTGTGGGCGGCGGGCGCCGTTTGCAGCGACGATCACATTTGTGTCGCTTCCTTTCGCGTCCAGCCAAACAAGATCAAGGCGGGTCGCGAGGCCACCAAATTCCGAAAAGGTTTGATGCCGCTGCCATTCGTTGCCGCGCATGGCAACAATCCGCTTACCGTCTTTTGAAAAGGCAAGGTCCGTATAAAAGGCGGGATCAACCGTTAGCTTCTGCGGTTTGCCGCGGCCATTTGCGCGCATTTTCCAGATATGCCCGCCCTCATTCATCGACCAGGTCACATAGGCAATCCACTTGCCGTCCGGTGACCAGACGGGCTGAAATTCCCAGGCATCGCCTTTCGTCAGGCGCGTGGGCGTGCCGTCCTTTTTATCCATCACATAGATTTTCGTAAGCGCCGACATCGCGAGCTTTGACCCATCGGGTGATGTGGTTGGATTATGGATGATCTGCGCCTCGACCATATCACTATCGTCAACGCGGTAAGAAAACGAAAGTTCTGGCCCGATATCGAGCGAGACATCAGCGGTAAACGGAATTTCGCGCTGCTCGCCCGTACCCAAGGCAATTTCCTGAATTTTCCCGCCAGTGTGATACAAAAGCGCGCTGCCATCACGCGTAAAGGCATACCCCGGCAAAACATCACGGTCCGCACCGAAATTTTCCTGGCTGTCGCGCTGCACAGGCCAAACTAGCGGTGTATCCGCGCCCGTTTTCAGGTTCCTGAGCCGTAGACCGGTTTCCCCGTCCCGCCGTGTGGCGTACACAAGAAGGGTTCCATCGGGTGAAAGTAACGGGCGAAGGCCGCCGCCTTCCCCCTGGGTGATTTGAATTTCTTCGCCGCTTTCAAGGTCAAACCGGTAAATCTGAAGCGCCGGGAAACGCGCAAAGCCACGGGCATTTCGCGCGTAATAGATATAGCGACCATCGGGGCTAACGGTTGCGCCCATCCCCTCAACAGCGCCGCCGCCGTTGTTTAATGCAAGCGAAAGACCGTCACCGCCGGCGATATGATGCATCGTCAGGCCCTGATCGCGGGTGATTTTGCTCATCACCACATATTGGCTATCCGGCATCCAAGTGGGGGATATGACCTTTGTATAGGCTTCATCAGAGAGCTTGCGCGGCTTCCCGAGCGTACCCCCATCAAAGGGCGCAACCCAGAGATTATTCGATCCATCACGGTCAGAAATAAAGGCAATCCATTTTCCGTCCGGCGACACGCGGGGCTGCGCCGCATAGCCCAACCCGTCCAGTATGCGCGTGGCCTTACCGCCCGCAGCAGGCATGGTATACAGATCTCCCAAAAGCTCGAAAACAATCGTCTTACCATCGGGCGTCAGGTCAAGCGACATCCACGTGCCTTCAGACACGCTAAATTCGAGCTTATCTGCCGTTTTACCGTCAAACGGCAGTGTGTCCTCAACCGCGTGGGCAATCGGTGTTATCGCAGTCAATGGCTGCACAGTGAGTGATGCCGCGAGCGCAATCGCGCTAACCCCCACACGGCCAAACCGCTTTCTGCTTTGCCACGAAGCTTGATTTAGATCGCTAGTTTTCACCGCGTACGATTGAAATTTTACCACGATATATCCCCTAATATTTTGCCCATCCATATAACAGGAAAATCATTGCAGGGAATTCAGGAACGCGCAATGCCTTAGTTAAGTTAGTTCAGAAGTTTCAACGCGCTACAAGCCAAGGAACCTTCGAATTGCCTCTACAGTTTCTTCCTGCCAACGTGAAAACAGATTGGTGTGGATGCGGGTGATTGGCAAGGTTTCATAGGTTGTGAAAAGTGTTATTCGATACATGGTTTTCCCCCTTGAATACCTTTCTTCAAGTTCCACATTTTGTATCTGACTAAGGGGAACTATGCCGCCCTCGTGCCAGAAAATACGTTTTCTGCTCCATTCCATTAAACCCGTTTTTTTGGATAGAACAAAAATACTGCGAAAGTGGCAAAACCAGCCAAATATAACCAAGGCGATCCCCATCAATAGGGCCCAAACCGGATCGTTTTTGTCCTCGCTGACTAATCTCGTAATCTCGAACGCTTCATCCCTGTTCAAAAGCTCTGCACCGCCCCATACAAGCAACCAAATCCCACAAATAAAAATCGGAATTGCGAGCACAGTATAAGAAAGCGATATGGTCAAAGTATCATCGCCTTCTTCAACATTGCGTATCTTGCTCAGCATCTTTTGTGCCTACTACCCTGCCTCTTAAAATACTATATTGATACTGGCGAGGTCTGTGGTCGTTAGGCCCTCGAGGAAAATACTGTCGCCTGTACCTGTGTCTATTAGTAACCCAGCTACGCCACCTTGTGTCGTGTTGGATGCCGCCGCTTCGACGCTCGCGAGGTCCGTGAAATCCGTTTCTGTACCATTCAAGTCAATCGTATCCTCTGCGGTATCAAAATCAGTGATCGTGTCGTTGCCGTTCCCGTCAAAGAAGGCGAAGGTATCTGCGCCAGAGCCACCAGTGAACAGGTCATCATCACCGCCGCCATAAATGGTGTCATTGCCAGCACCGCCGTCAACGGTGTCAACCGCACCGCCAGAAAACAGTTCGTCATCACCGTCGCCGCCATTCACAAGGTCACGCCCGCCGGAGGAGAAGATGGTATCATTACCGTCGCCGCCATTGATCACATCATTGAAGCCAGTGTCCGTGCCGTCACCGCGGCCACCATAGAAGGTATCATCACCGTCACCGCCATTGAGCGTGTCATCCCCCAAACCGCCGCCGATGGTGTCATTACCAGACGCCCCGATCACCAGATCAGCGCCCGTACCAGCGTATAGCGTATTGGCTTCGGTTCCCGTGGTTACGGCTTCACCGTCGTCATAACTGCCATCACCTGAGGTATCATTAAAGCCACCACCAAGGAGCGTATCATCGCCGTCACCGCCGAAGATTGTATCCCGGTCATCAAGGCCAGTGTCACCAACACCGAGCCCGCTCAGGCTTGTGCTGGATGCGCCGTCACCAACAAGAAGGTCATTACCCGCACCGCCGCCGAGCGTATCCCGGCCCTCGCCGCCCACGAACACATCGTCGCCCATATCGCCCGCGCCCGCGAACACAGCGTCATTCCCGGTACCTGCCGCGACCGTATCATCGCCCGTACCGCCAGAGACGAAATCATCGCCTGTGCCCGCGTCAATCCGGTCATTACCGGCACCGCCGCGCACCGTATCGACACCGTCACCGCCCGATAGACTATCGTTACCATCACCGCCGTCAACAGTATCGTTCCCGCCGCCACCATCAAGCGTGTCGTCAGCATCCGTTCCCGCAACAGGTTCGCTCATGGGTGAAGGCGTGTTGGTAGCGCCAGGGTTACTTTCTACACCAACTTCGCTTTGCCCCTCAAAAATGAAATCTGAAACTTCTAAACTGGACAGGCTCAACGTTTGAAGAGTTATAGAACTATCAGGTCCGGTTTCGATAATAACATTGCCATTTTCCTCACGGGAAACGGCCAAAATATCGGCAAGAGTAAACAAACCGGATGTCAGACCAGACAAGTCCAGAATATCTTCAGGATCAAAATCCTCAATAATATCATTCCCATGATCATCCGCGAAAACATAGGTATCAATACCGCTGGTGTCAGCGAGGAAATCATCACCAGCACCGCCGGTGATCGTGTCATCCCCGAGGTCGCCCTCTAAAGTATCATCACCGCCTGTACCCGTAATAACCTGCCCCGTCACCGTCGAGAAAATTACACTGTCAAATTCTCGCAACAAAAAAAGCAAGTTATCAACCGTCTGGTTTCGAAAGGTAATGCTGCTCGCAATATCATCACCAGATTCACCTGTAATCAGTAATACATCATTGCCATCCTGAAAGGAGAAACGCTCCAGTGTATCAAAATCCGTAAAACCGGATGTCAGACCAGACAAGTCCAGAATATCTTCAGGATCAAAATCCTCAATAATATCATTCCCATGATCATCCGCGAAAACATAGGTATCAATACCGCTGGTGTCAGCGAGGAAATCATCACCAGCACCGCCGGTGATCGTGTCATCCCCGAGGTCGCCCTCTAAAGTATCATCACCGCCTGTACCCGTAATAACCTGCCCCGTCACCGTCGAGAAAATTACACTGTCAAATTCTCGCAACAAAAAAAGCAAGTTATCAACCGTCTGGTTTCGAAAGGTAATGCTGCTCGCAATATCATCACCAGATTCACCTGTAATCAGTAATACATCATTGCCATCCTGAAAGGAGAAACGCTCCAGTGTATCAAAATCCGTAAAACCGGATGTCAGACCAGACAAGTCCAGAATATCTTCAGGATCAAAATCCTCAATAATATCATTCCCATGATCATCCGCGAAAACATAGGTATCAATACCGCTGGTGTCAGCGAGGAAATCATCACCAGCACCGCCGGTGATCGTGTCATCCCCGAGGTCGCCCTCTAAAGTATCATCACCGCCTGTACCCGTAATAACCTGCCCCGTCACCGTCGAGAAAATTACACTGTCAAATTCTCGCAACAAAAAAAGCAAGTTATCAACCGTCTGGTTTCGAAAGGTAATGCTGCTCGCAATATCATCACCAGATTCACCTGTAATCAGTAATACATCATTGCCATCCTGAAAGGAGAAACGCTCCAGTGTATCAAAATCCGTAAAACCGGATGTCAGACCAGACAAGTCCAGAATATCTTCAGGATCAAAATCCTCAATAATATCATTCCCATGATCATCCGCGAAAACATAGGTATCAATACCGCTGGTGTCAGCGAGGAAATCATCACCAGCACCGCCGGTGATCGTGTCATCCCCGAGGTCGCCCTCTAAAGTATCATCACCGCCTGTACCCGTAATAACCTGCCCCGTCACCGTCGAGAAAATTACACTGTCAAATTCTCGCAACAAAAAAAGCAAGTTATCAACCGTCTGGTTTCGAAAGGTAATGCTGCTCGCAATATCATCACCAGATTCACCTGTAATCAGTAATACATCATTGCCATCCTGAAAGGAGAAACGCTCCAGTGTATCAAAATCCGTAAAACCGGATGTCAGACCAGACAAGTCCAGAATATCTTCAGGATCAAAATCCTCAATAATATCATTCCCATGACCTTCAGCAAAAACGAATGTATCGCTGGCTGCTGTTCCGGTTAATGTTTCGTCCGATGATGTACTTACGATTGTCGCCATGATTTCCCCAATCCTGGATACTCTAGCCATGACATAAGCCACGACTACACTATAAACGTGCATTCAGTTCTAAAGCGCAATCGTTAAGAAACCATGATCAGATTTAGAAAATGATATTAATACTCGCGAGGTCTGCGGTTGTTAGCCCCTCGAGGAAGATACTGTCGCCTGTGCCTGTATCTATGAGCAACCCAGCAACGCCGCCCTGTGTGGCGTTGGATGCCGCCGCCTGCACGCTCGCGAGGTCAGTGAAGTCGGTTTCTGTACCATTCAGGTCAAGCGTGTCCTCTGAGGTATTAAAGTCTGTGATCGTATCGTTACCGTTGCCGTCAAAGAAGGCGAAGGTATCTGCGCCAGTTCCACCCGTGAACAGATCATCATCACCGCCGCCGTAGATGGTGTCATTGCCAGCACCGCCGTCAACCGTATCAACTGCACCGCCAGAAAACAGTTCGTCATCGCCGTCGCCGCCATTCACAAGGTCACGCCCGCCGGAGGAGAAGATGGTATCATTACCGTCGCCGCCATTGATCACATCATTGAAGCCAGTGTCTGTTCCGTCACCGCGCCCGCCATAGAAGGTATCATCACCGTCACCGCCATTGAGCGTATCATCGCCCAAACCGCCACCGATGGTGTCATTGCCAGACGCCCCGATCACCAGATCAGCACCCGTGCCAGCGTATAGCGTATTGGCTTCGGTTCCGGTGGTTACGGCTTCACCGTCATCATAGGTGCCATCACCTGAAGTATCATCAAAGCCACCACCAAGGAGCGTGTCATCGCCGTCACCGCCGAAGATTGTATCCCGGTCATCAAGGCCAGTGTCACCCACGCCGAGCCCGCTCAGGCTCGTGCTGGATGCACCGTCACCAACGAGAAGGTCATTGCCGGCACCGCCGCCAAGCGTATCACGGCCCTCGCCGCCCACAAATACGTCATCACCCATATCGCCCGCGCCTGCGAACACAGCGTCATTCCCGGTACCCGCCGCGACCGTATCATCGCCCGTACCGCCAGAGACGAAATCATCGCCTGTGCCCGCGTCAATCCGGTCGTTGCCGGCACCGCCGCGCACCGTATCGACACCGTCACCGCCCGATAGACTATCGTTACCATCACCGCCGTCAACAGTATCGTTCCCGCCGCCACCATCAAGCGTGTCGTCAGCATCCGTTCCCGCAACAGGTTCGCTCATGGGTGAAGGCGTGTTGGTAGCGCCAGGGTTACTTTCTACACCAACTTCGCTTTGCCCCTCAAAAATGAAACGAATTTGCCTGAGCTCATCGATTGAAAACTGCGAGAATGTAATTGTGCTACTTGGGCTTGTTCGTAAAATCAGATCAGCTTGGGTGGCATCATCCACAGGGCGATTTTCAATGGCATCAATGACTGCATCCAGCCCGATCAGATTGTTAGTTGTTGCCGATAAATCAATGATGGCTTCTTCGATCGTTATAGTGATTGTGTCATTGCCGTGATTGCCTGCAAATACAAAAACATTGTCAGCGCCAAGAGTGCTTAAATCGTCGTCACCGGCACCACCGATGATAGTATCGTTACCAACACCCTGAAGCGTATCATTACCTGAACCACCGTCTATCAGGCTATTACCCAATATACCGTTAGAAATTAGATCATCACCAGCGCCGCCGCGCACAGTATCGCCTGTGCTAAATTCGCTAATGGTATCGTTACCGCCCAATCCCAAAAGCACCTCTGGCAGGTCACTTTCGCCAATAAAATCATCATCGCCGTCAGAGCCGCGGAAGATTAATTCATCCGTTGTTGCAAATATAAAATTAGCGGGTGTTAGAAGACTAATGTCAAATCCATTTAGGTCAATATGGCTAAGGGCATCCGTATCCAATATAGAACCTGCAGCGCGGGCCAGAACTGCATCAAAATCAATCAAGCCAGTTGTTGTTTGCGATAGGTCAATGATGTCATTTGAGTCAAAATCCTGAATGACATCAAAACCATTACCGGGTGTGATGACAAACACATCAACGCCGTCACCACCACCGCCAATAAGCGTATCATTACCGGCCCCACCCGTGATCGTATCATCACCGAAGTCACCTTCTAGCGTATCATTACCGTCCGTGCCATCGATCACACGACCACTACTGCTTGCGAAAATAAAATTGGACGCAGAAAGTTCAGAGACTCTCACATTCCGCAGGATAATCTCACTACCTGCAGCACTTGTAGTAATATGGACATTAGCACCGAACTGAGAAGTCAACTCCAGAACATCATCAAAACTGTTAAAACCAGTCGTTAAGGCCGAAAGGTCAATGATATCCTCAAATCGATTAAAGTTCCTAATCTCATCAATGCCATGACCATCCTCAAACACCACCCGCGTACCATCAAGCGCATAGATCGTGTCATCGCCAGCACCGCCATTAATAACATCGGCGCCGCCTAAGCCATCAATCGAATCGTTCCCTGCACCACCGCTGATCGTATCATCACCGAGGTCACCTTCCAGCGTATCATTACCACTCGTGCCATCAATCACTTGGCCTGTATTCGCCGAGAATATAAAGTTAGAGGCCGATAGGTCGGCGAGGTTCACATTCTGTAGGAAAATCTCACTACCGGCTGCACTTGTGGTAATACGAACATCACCACCGAACCCAGAAGAAAGAGCGAGAACATCATCAAAACTGTTGAAGCCTGTGGTTAAGGCCGAAAGGTCAATAATATCCTCAGACGGGTTAAAGTTCTGAACGACATCAAGTCCATGGCCGTCCTCAAACACCAACCGTGAACCACTACCAAAACCGCTGATGGTGTCATCGCCAGCACCGCCATTAATAACATCCACGCCGCCTACGCCATCAATCGAATCGTTCCCTGCACCACCACTGATCGTATCATCGCCGAGGTCACCTTCTAGCGTATCATTACCGCTCGTGCCATCAATCACGCGGCCTGTAATCGTTGAGAATATAAAGTTAGATGCTGAAAGGTCAGAGAGGTTCACATTAGTTAAGAAAATTGACGAACCCGAAGCACCTGTAAAAATCTCGACGTCATTACCATTCTGAAAAGCCAGTTCCCGAACATCGGCAAAGCTGTTGAACCCTGTCGTCAAAGCCGATAGGTCAATCACATCACTCGACGGATCAAATTCGTTAATTATATCAAATCCATGATCATCCGCGAAAACATACCTATTGTCACCGTCAGTACCACCTGTCACAGGACCAAGGTCAACAAAAACATCATTACCGGCACCGCCTATAAAAACATCATCGCCGCCGTTACCAAACAGCGTATCGTTCCCCGCACCACCACTAATCGTGTCGTCACCGAGGTCACCTTCCAGCGTATCATTACCATCCGTGCCATCAATCACACGGCCCGTAATCGTCGAGAATATAAAGTTAGAGGCAGACAGGTCAGCAATGGAAACACCTCCTATCGTGATATTACTATTCACACCTGTATCAATGATAACACCAATAGGCGAAATATCAGACGCTGCCTCAAGAATATCGGCAAAGCTGTTGAACCCTGTTGTCAGAGCAGAAAGGTCAATCACATCACTCGACGGATCAAATTCGTTAATTATATCAAATCCATGATCATCCGCGAAAATGAATGTATCGCTGGCTGCTGTTCCGGTTAATGTTTCGTCCGATGATGTACTTACGATTGTCGCCATGATTTCCCCAATCCTGGATGCTCTCGCCATGGCATAAGCCACAACTACACTATAAACGTGCATTCAGTTCTAAAGCGCAATCGTTAAGAAACCGTGATCAGACTTAGAAAATGATATTGATGCTGGCGAGGTCCGCGGTCGTTAGGCCCTCGAGGAAGATACTGTCGCCTGTGCCTGTGTCTATGAGTAACCCAGCAACACCACCCTGTGTGGTGTTGGATGCCGCCGCCTCCACGCTCGCGAGGTCGGTGAAATCGATTTCCGTACCATTCAGGTCAAGCGTATCCTCTGCCACGCTGAAATCAATGATGGTGTCATTGCCGTTCCCGTCAAAGAAGGCGAAGGTGTCAGCGCCGCCGTTACCGCTTAGTCGGTCATCATCGGCGCCGCCAAATATCGTATCGTCACCCAAATTCCCCCGAACCGTATCGTTGCCAGCGCCGTTAAAGAGCTCATCATCGCCGAAACCGCCATCGATATCATCGTTCCCTGCGCCAGAGAAAACGGTATCATTACCGTTACCAGCCGAGATCACATCGTTGCGGCCCGTGTCAGACGCATCGCCCTGCCCGCCGAAGAAGGTATCATTACCGTCGCCGCCCCGAAGCGTATCATCACCTGTGCCACCCCCTAGGATATCATTACCAGCAGCGCCCGCTATCCGGTCATTACCAGTGCCAGCAAAAATAGTATTTACCCCCGCGACCGAAATTACCTCTTCGCCAACGTCATATTGGCCATTGCCGTTCGCATCATCAAAGCCACCACCCAAAAGTGTATCATCACCTGAACCACCAAAGAGCGTATTGGCACCAGCAAGCGTAATCGCGCCAGCATCGATACCGTCAATAACGTTACTACCGCCGCCGATCACAAGGTCGTTGCCGCCGCCGCCGCCAAGCGTATCGTTCCCGGCACCGCCGATTACCGTATCCGCGCCAACATCACCGACACCCGCAAAGATCTGATCATCGCCATCACCGCCTGTTGCCAGATCGTCGCCAAGGCCGCTTGAAATAAAGTCATTACCGCCATTGCCGAGTATCTGATCATCGCCTTCACCGCCCCTAAGGGTATCGTTACCGCCTAATCCGTCGAGGGTGTCATTACCTTCAAGGCCATCAATTGTATCGTTTTCCAATTCAAAACCAAAAAGTTCATTTGCGCTTGAAGAGGCCGTTCTGACGGGAATACCAACATCCTGCAAAACAGCGATATTAAGTGAACTAATGCTTTCACGAACCCCGCGAACAGCAAAGGGCTGAAGGATATCACCGCCCGGTCCTGTCAGCGGATCATTCGGGTCATTTGGGTTTCCCAAATGGCTTGGATCATCAGGCGTTAAAGGCACATCACCGCCAAAAGACGCACGCGCATTCGCGCCAGTAAAAAACGGTATGTTGCCATCAAACCGGACCAGTTGGTCATAAACCGAAATCACATTATCCGGATCATCAAGATCGGCAGGCGTATCGATGAAACCCAGGAACCCCAGACCATGGCCAATTTCATGCAGTAGGATTGAAAATCCATCGTTTAAATTGGAAGGGAGATCATCAACCGTTGTAATGTCCGGGTCAAAATAAATATCATCCAGATTGGCGAGGTTAAAACTAAGCGTAATATCAGCCGTTGAAAATGGGTCCACCCCGGTCGCAAGTTCGGTGATTGTGGCAATCTGAAACAGGGGTTCACCGTCGTCTGTGGTGCCAATACGGCCAAAGGAACTCCCTGCTTCCGCGAGCGTGCCACCTTCTTCATCGATAAATCCGAAATCTATCGTCAACGTGACATCCGTTACAGGGTCGAGATAGCGTGCCCAAAATTCCCCAGCCTGAATGATCAGGCTTTCGATAAGATTGAGCAACTCGGTGGAAACACCACTTGTTGCAACGGTTGAGTTTCTTATAACCTGCCACGTAATCATATTTTCCCCCTACACTCGGAAAGCCAGCACGCTCTGTGCTGACTTTACAGTATGGTATATGACAAGGGTATGGCAAGTCCCTCAATAATCAGATTACTTAAAACCGGATTATTTAAAAGACGATATCTATGCTTGGAAGATCAGCAGTCGTTAGCCCCTGTAAGAATACGCTGTCTGTACCGCCAGTATCAATCAACAGCCCCGCAACGCCGCCCTGCGTCGCATTGCTGGCCGCTGCTTGTACGCTCGCGAGGTCAGTGAAATCGGTTATCGTACCATTCAAATCAAGCGTATCCTGCGCAAGGTTAAAATCAGTAATGGTATCGTTTTCGTTCCCTGCGAAGAAGGCAAACAGATCATTACCCGAACCGCCAGTGAAGAAATCATCACCAGCACCACCAAAGATTGAATCGTTACCAATCCCGCCGTCGACCGTATCCGAGCCGCTTCCGGAAAAGAGGGAGTCGTTCCCGCTACCGCCGATTACGCTGTCGTTACCACCCGATGCAAAGACCTGATCATTTCCACTACCGGCGTCAATAACATCATTAAGGCCTGTATCATCCACATCACCGCGACCACCAAACAACACATCATCGCCTGCACCCGCGTTAATGGTATCATCACCGGCCCCGCCGCCGAGTTCATCACCGCCTGCTGCACCAAAAATCAGATCATTACCGGTGCCTGCGTAAATCGTATTGGCCTCCAGGCTATTCACCACTGCTTCGCCCGTATCAAAAACGCCGTTATCAATCAGGTCATTGAAGGCACCACCAATAAGCGTGTCATTACCAGCACCGCCGAAAAGCGTATCCTGACCATCATCAGAAAGCGAATTTCCTACGACCGCTGGGGCGATTTGTTGGGAATTGCCAT
Organism: Kordiimonas sp. SCSIO 12610; assembly: GCF_024398015.1. Taxonomy (GTDB): domain Bacteria; phylum Pseudomonadota; class Alphaproteobacteria; order Sphingomonadales; family Kordiimonadaceae; genus CANLMI01. Next base: position 1,028,756 of record NZ_CP073747.1, on the reverse strand, counting down.
CGCTAAAGCCACCACCGACGATAAGGTCATTACCCGCACCGCCACCGATTGTATCATTTCCAGCACCGCCAATGAAAATATCATCACCGCCGTCACCTGCGCCCGCAAACACCTGATCCGCTCCAAATCCGGCGAGGACTGTATCATTACCGTCACCACCAGTGACAAAATCATTACCACCGAGGGCATTGATCAGATCATTACCCGTACCACCGCGCAGGGTTTCAGACCCGGCTGTGCCTGCAATATCCCCCGCTTCTTCTGGGGTTCCGCCAGATGCACTCGCGGACGCAAAGATGAAATCAGAGGCGTTAAGCTGACTAAGCACAGCCCCAACAATAAACACGCTGGAGCCAGCGCCTGTGTTGATCAAGACGCCAGAAGCGCCGTCTACGACTGTGCTTTGGGCCGCGGCAAGTACGCTATTCAGATCCTGCAACCCTGCATTCGTGCCGCGCAAATCAATAACGTCCGCGGCATCATAATCCGTGATCACGTCATTGCCGTCATTGCCATCAAGGACGAAAATATCAGCGCCTGTTCCACCAGAGAGCGTATCATCACCGCCGCCGCCGATGAGCGTATCACTACCACCGAGGCCCGAAAGGCTATCATCGCCGTTCAATCCTTCGAGTTCATCATTTTCACGGTCAAAACCAAAAAGCTCGTCAGCGGAAGAGGATGCCGTTCGAATAGGGATACCAACGTCTTGTAATATTGCGATATTCAAGGAACTGATCGACAGACGATTGCCGCGGGAAATACTGGCGGCAAGCACATCACCGTCACGGCCCGTAAGTTCATCCCCTGGACCATTTGGATTACCGAGGTGACTGTTGTTACCTTCCGTTAAAGGAACTGGTCCGCCAAAATTTGCGACTGCGTTCGGGCCATTAAAGAACGGAATATCGCCGTCAAACGTTACGAATTCATCAAAGGTAGAGAAAGTCTGGAAAACATTATTGGCATCTTGCGCTTCTTCCACAAACCCAAGAAAACCGAGAACGTGACCAAGCTCGTGCACAATAACGGTAAAGGCGTCAATTTGATTGAAAGGAACGCGGCCATCAACGGTAGGGTTTGGGTCTAAAAACAGACTGCTCAGATTATCAACATTGATACCAATGCGACCGTCTTCGCCTGACGTGCGATCAAATCCGGTCGCTATCTCATTTGCGGCTGCAGCCTGAAAAAGCGGATTCCCTGATGACGCATTACCAACGCGTACGAAACTGCCGCCACCTGTTGCGAGTGTATTTGAATCTTCAGAGAAGAAGCTTAGTTCAATTGTGATAGTTACGTCACCTGGTGGGTCAAAATACTGTGACCAGAAATTACCTGCCTGAATAATTAAATTCTCAATTGCATCAATGGTGCTTTGAGGAACGTTATTTTCTGCCGCTGTGCTGTTTAAACTGACTTCCCACGTAATCATTACTCTTTATCCGCCTGATAAGTCCGCCCCATCACATAACTAATATACCCACCCCACATGAACGTAAAATGTATGTCCATTTTTTATTCAAATTTTTTTATACTTTCGTTTATTCCACTCTTTCGCACCATTGCGGCAGGAAAAAGGCAAATAAACAGAAAGGTCAACGAAGCTAAAGATAGGCCAGCGAAGCTTTTGAACGATAATCCAAAAGAAAATCGGGGAAACAAAATAATTCACTGGTAAAATATTTAACTGATCTTGGAGACAAATTTATAACCAAACGGCGCGCTGAATTGTGTCAGCACGCCAATAGCATTAGCTAGAATATGATATTCAGCGCAGGAAGGTCATTCACTGTCAGTCCTTCAAGGAAAACACTGTCGCCGCCGCCCGTATCAATCAATAGTCCAGCCTGTCCGCCCTGAACGGCGTTTGAAGCCGCCGCTTGAACGCTGGAAAGATTGGTGAAATCAGTTGTTGTACCGTTCAGGTCGAGTATATCCTGGGCCAAACTAAAGTCCGTGATGGTGTCATCACCGTTGCCACCAAAGAAAGCAAACGTATCCGCGCCACTTCCACCCGTGAACTGGTCGTTACCACCACCGCCAAAAATCGTGTCATCACCAGCACCGCCAAGAACTGTGTCAACGCCGCCACCTGAGAATAATTCGTCATCACCGTCGCCGCCATCAACGCTGTCATTGCCGCCAGACGAGAAAACAGTATCATTGCCGTCACCGCCGTTGATCAAATCGTTTGTACCCGTATCAGCGCCGTCACCAGCGCCGCCGAAGAACACGTCGTTACCTGCGCCGCCAACAAGCGTATCATCACCAACGCCGCCGCCGATTTCGTCATTTCCAGCAGCACCAAATACCAGATCATCGCCAGTGCCAGCATAAAGCGTGTTGCCGCTCAGACCTGTTGTAATTTCTTCGCCTGTTTCAAATGCACCGTTAGCGTTCGCATCATTAACATTACCGCCAATGAGCGTGTCATTTCCGTCACCGCCAAAAAGTGTGTCAGAAGCATCAACCGCAAGGTCAGCGGACGCAAACGCACTCGAAATCAGGTTTGATGTACCACCAACAAGCAAGTCGTTTCCGGCACCACCGCCGATAACGTCGCTTCCAGCCTCACCAAAAAATCGATCATTGCCAATATCACCCGGCCCTGCAAAGATTTGATCCGCGCCGTCGCCGCCCAAGGCAATATCATCACCGAGGCCACCCGAGATAAAATCGTTGCCATCCGAGCTCGCGAGGAAATCATCGCCGTCACCGCCGCGTAGTGTCGAAAAACCGTCGTCACCCACGAGACTATCCGCGCCGTCATTACCATTTAAGGTATCCGCGGCAAAATTACCCTGTGAAATGAACGTATCGTTCCCGGATGTTCCGGTGAACGCATTGGTCGTGTTTGTTTCAAGGCGTGCAATATTTTGCTCGATAAAGGCGATGCTATCCTCAAGACCTTGCCCCGTGGCTGTGGCTGCCCCAGTAAAGCTGGCGAGCGCTTCCGCAGGGATGGCAAGGCTTGTCGCCACCTCATCCCAAGTCAGGTCACCATCAAAGCCAGGTAGGCTTGCAAAATCATCGATTAAATCTGTTACTGATAAGCTGCCGCCTGCAAACTCAAAGGTTTCAATCTGACCCCCCGTTGTCAGCCAGTTATAGAGGATGATTTGCGTGTTTCCATCATTGATAAACAAATGGGTACGATCAATAACCGTTATTGAGGTAGAAGGGTCATTGATATCAATTCCTGTTGCTTCCAAACGATCAGCCGCGCCGCCCGTTTCGATAACAATATTGATACCACCTGTAATGAGGTACGTATCATTGCCGGAGCCGCCGGCAAGAACCCGTATGCCCGCACCATTGCTGGTAATTGTATCATTACCGCCGCGCCCAAACACAACCGCGTTGCCACTACCCGCAAGCTGATCAGCGCCGCCTGAGCCAGTGATAGAGTTTAAATTTAAAAATGACATGCCTGAAATTCCATTTTACTATTTTAATACTGTGTTCAATTGCCCTGTATCCACCAAATCCGTTTCTGATTTCGGCCTATGGTTACGCAGCAACCGTTTCACCAACCCTGAATGTGTCAAAAGGTTAAAGTCCTTTTCTTGTGTGCCCGTTATAGGAAAAGAAAATTAATAGGCATATAAAGGTTCATTACAATTTTATCTATTTGCTGAAACGATACTCTCCTAAGAGCCCTGCGATAACCTGATGTTTGCCTGGTATATTTCAGCCTGACATTGTGCAAATCAGGGTCAAAATCAGTTCCATTTTGACGAATACGATTCTAACTAACCCGCTTAATTCCGGGAATTTCAGGCATATATCTGCAATAAATCGTCAGAAATATGGCAGGTACATCGTTTGCTCTAAATATTAAAATCAACAACACTTTGAGCGTTTCAATAAGCATAATCATAGGTTTTCTTTGAAAAACCCTAAGATGTGTTTTCAAAATAAATTCACACTGAATTCAGAAAGCGTGATCGCCGTCACAGAAATTGGAAAAAAACCAACATAGTATCGCCCTGCTCTCGGGCATTGGTCGCTATGGCTAGTAACTAAATGGTTGGGGGCAAACTTAAGTACCAGATGATTTTTAGAAAATCATTTTATTACGTACTTGCCGGAATTCTCTCTGGCAATCTCTGAATTTTAAATTTTGTCAGAAATGGCAAAGCTTGAAACTACAGATATACGATTCCTGGTGACTTACTCCTAATAGGGGGGGGCTCTGCATTTTCAGAGCCTCTTTTTTTTGTGGAAAGTTGAAGATCAATTGTGAAGAATACGCGTTGAGGTGATTTTGCTGGTATCAGGAAATATCTGAATTTACTGCCCTTTAAAATTCCGCGATACCTTCACCTTCATGATCTGGGCGCTTCAGACTATTCTTGCATTAGGCAGCGTTAACACAACGCGCGTACCCTCGCCCTTTTTGCTGTAAATATCAAACGAGCCTTCATGCAATTTCATAAAGATATCGACAAGATATAACCCAACACCAATACCTTCATTGTCATGGGAATAGGGGTCATTTTCATAGGCAAACGGTTGTTTAACGCGCCCCAGAACATCGGCCTCCATCCCCTCACCGTTATCTTCAACGATGAAACATGGCTGATCTGCCGCTCCGCCCTTTCGCTCAAACCACACCCGAATATTGCCGCCCGGACGCGCGGACTTCAAAGCGGTTGCAAACAGATTGCTAAAGACCTGCCCCATCATCCTAAAGTCACCAATCATCGACAGACCTTCGCTGACTTCGACGATATCCATGGTCACTTTGTGGGCATTTGCCTGGGCGCCGCATTCATCGATTGCCGCCTCGATAATATTACGCATATCAAGATTTTCTTCATTGATGCGAAGCTTGCCGGATTCTGCACGCGCAACATCCAGCAATTCATTGATAAGCCCCAGAAGGTGGGTTCCGCTTGCATGAATATCAGTGCCATATTCAATAAATTTACTTTTGTTGGCCGCCTCCATATCTGGATTTTTGAGCAGGTCAGAAAATCCGATAATCGCGTTTAAGGGGGTTCTAAGCTCGTGGCTCATATTAGCGATGAATTTGGATTTGGCGGAATTGGCCTGATCGGCTTCATGCTTTGCTCGGATTGCGATATCAGCAGCCGCTTTTAATTTCTGCTCTGAGCGCTTCAATGTTTCAAGCTGAGCGGCCTCTGCGGTCTTGCTTCTGATCAAGCTGCTTAGCAAACTAAAGGTCGCGACAATCACAACCTGACCCAAAAACAGATTCAACAACAGGATAAGACTGTATGTATCAAATGATCGATCGCTGAAAAGCGCACCAAGCATAAGGCTTATGATCGAAAGGATAAGAAACCTAAGCCCCCATCTGCGCCGTTCACGCCGGAAATCAGCGAACACCAGCATCAGATAATAGCCGGGTATCCATATGATATAAAAGACAAAATTATGATGCTCGTTGAAAGTAAAATCAAACTGACCTGCCAAAAGATAGGCCCCCGCCAGAAAGATAAAAGCCATACCAAGATAGCGATCCTTGATTTTCAATTTTGAAGCATAAGCGAGGAAAATAAAGAGGGTACCCAGACTAAGCGATGGCAAGGATATCAGTTCAACCGGGCTTAAATATCCAGCCCACAATCCACATACGAAGCAAATTGCTGTCGCAAGAAACAAACTGACTGCAATCACAGCCATATATTTCCTCGACACATTCACTCTGTTCACTGGCATGGTTCGCCCCAAAGCTAGATAATCACTATGCAACTATTGCTATAATTCCTTAAGGAGGTGTTAACGATTTCACGGATTCACCGAGAAACCAAGGCATTCACTGCCTTTTCGCGTGATTGTGTTGTCTTGTGTATGGCAGTTTGCAAGGGAAATCAGGCACAAACAGGCGAACAGGTTGATGGAATAACACTTACATATTCCGGTATTGCATATCCCGGCATAGTCCGATCAATCTTTTGAAACGTTATGAGTAAGGAATGCAGGCCTGGCGATGCAGATTTTCTGGAAAATTCCAATCATCAGCAAACTGGTTTACCGCGTGTGGAGGCTGGATGCAGCGCGCAAAATCAACTGGATCGCGCCGCACATAAAGGTGGGGGAGACGTTATTGGAGGTCGGGAGCGGCCCCGGAAGCGTGGTCGAACTACTCAGGGAACGCGGGCATAATGTAACGGCGCTCGATGTTCAGAACTCAGCCTTTAGCGAAGCGTTAGCACCCATTGTTTATGACGGCACAAGAATGCCATTTCAGGAAGGGAAATTTGACACGGCGCTTATCCTCACAACGCTGCATCACGCCCATGATCCTGATCAGGTCGTGCGTGAGGCCGCAAGGGTCGCAAAGCGCGTGATTATCATTGAGGATATTTATAAAAGCCCCATGCAGCGCGTGCTTACCAAAATCATGGATAGCATCACCAATATGGAATTTTTCGGCCATCCGCATAATAACCGCGATCATGATGGCTGGCAGGCATGTTTCACATCGCTGAATTTAAAGACCACACACATAAGCGAAAAACCAATCGCCGGCTATTTCCTGCAGGCCCTGTATGTGTTGGAAAAAAATACCGAAGTCATGATGCTCGTTATGGATAGTGGTGAAAAGGAAATACAGAGCAGGTCAATAGCAAGGCCTTGATTATACTGCCTCACTATACTGCCGTTGACGTTACAATCGGTCTATGGCACTGAAATACCTGTATGATACACATTCCACATGGGCTGAAATGCGTAAATATTTTGACATTGTAAAAGGCTATGGCCTGCCTGATGACGACTTTGCAATTTTTGGCAGTGGTCCCCTTATTGTGCGAGGCCTGATCGAAGGCTCGAACGATCTTGATATTATATGCCGCGGAAGCGCTTGGGATAGGGTTCAAAAGATCGGGACAACAGAATTTTTACCGGATTATAACGTCACAATCGTTTCCACCTGCAACGGCGATATTACATTTGGAACAGAATGGGGGATTGGGAACCCCGATATTGATACCCTGATCGATAGCGCAGAAATGATCGAGGGATTGCCTTTTGTGCATCTTAGTCATGTGATTGAATATAAACTTATCCGGTCGTCGAACAAAGATAAGCACCATATGGAATTGCTTGAAAAATCAGGTTATGGGGAACTCGTCCATTCTGCCAGGTCAAGGATATTACAAAACAGGCCGGCCTGACATTTGCCTGATATTTGCCTGATATTTAATAGGCCACTCTCAATCAATATTCATTGCCGTCATTTATTTCCTGATTTCTTATCTGCCCCAACGATCCCCTCGCGGGCGACGCCCTTGATTTTCTCGACCGTGCGCAACCCACCGAGGCCAAGCATGGACAACAGAACAGTGATCAATGTTTCACTTCTCAAAGGATGAAAATCTTACCTTTGCGCATCGTAATCTAAATACAATTGCCATGGGTTGCGTTGCTTGTTCCAAATATCCTCACCTTTTTTGCATCTTTTACTGACATATAGATACTTGCCCCAAACCCTTAAGATTAAAAAAGGCGCCATCAAAACCGTAAACAATAATAGGAACGTGCCTAATAAATCTTGCGAATTTGATACCGCATTTATTAGGCCTTCAGCTTCTGAATATTCATGAAATAGCCTTATGGCTGTCACTACTGAAAAGATCAATATAATCCCTTTTGTTCGCGGCCAATAAATATTCTTATAATCCAATATTTCAGTCCACAAATAGTAGTATGATTTTTTTAATATTATACTCATTTATATCGATCCAAAACACTTACTTTGTGCATGCAATGCAGCCTACCATAAATTTTAGCATCAATCGCGCCTCTGTGAAAGGTGGAGAGATGATCGAAATAGTAAGGTAAAAGTGAAATACAAAAATCGTCTTTGATCATTCACTCTTCCCCACTATCCCCTCGCGGGCGACGCCCTTGATTTTCTCAACCGTACGCAACCCACCAAGGCCAAGCATGGACAAAAGAACAGTGATCAATGTTTCAGTACCATTGAGGGCCGGTGGCTGTGGGGAGGCGGGGAAAAACGATAGCTGCACCCAAACCGCAATATCATAAAGGATAAAATGCCACGCGAGTGCAAAGCCGCAAACCCAGCCAATGAACGGACGCCACCCGGCAACAAAAATGCTTTTGTGCGCGGCCTCAACCTTATTAATTTCCATCTGGCCGAGGCCGGCCTTCAGAACCTCAATCTGAAGCGCGTGCTCGAACTCTGCCTTCTTGTTTTTGTCTGGGATCAAGCGTTCAAGCGGCGTTTTGATCACATCCAAAATCGTATCAAGTACGGGAATACCCATGAGTGTCTCCTGATTGGTTATACTGGCTTGTTTTGCGGAAATTATGCTGACGAAAGGACCATTTCTGGTGCCACAATGCCGCGCACTATTCGGCGTTTATTGCCCTGTTTCGCGGTCGTCAGCACCTCACCCCTATTTTCACCCATGCGGCGATGGGAAATATGGACCCACTGAGTCCATTCGGGAGTCCAATTAGGGGTCCACTTATAGCCCCCCTGACCTCTCTTTTGGCTGCCATTACGCCTGCCTTCATTATAGCGGTTTTCAAAGATCAATTGATCAAACGGAATGCTATCAAGCGCCGTCAGCGTTTCCGCGATTTCATGCATATCCGCGCCCTTCACGATAAAGTCCGCGGCCTCACCCAGCATGTGCTGGCTATGGCGCGCGCCGCCGATAATACGGTTAAGCGCAGACGATCGGTAGCCAGAGGTGATAAAAAGGGGCCGCCCGATAATCTGCCGCGCCGGCTCCAGCACGCTACCTGCAAGCGCCTTCATATTCTCCAGCTCATGCAATTCAGTGGGGTGATTATTGATGCCATGCTTGTTGGCCGTGTCAGAACGCGTGAATTCAGAAAGGGTAAAATGCGGGCTAAGCACACGCGCATCCGCCCACAGATCAGCGCCCGTTGAGCGCCGAGCAAAGCGCGTAAAACGAGGGAAATTCATGATGAATATCCTTATGATTTAATTGTTGGGAGTTTACGGCCAATCACTTATGTAATTTGACCTGCTAGACACCTATGACCGATCAACGTATAAGTGTGCATATATAAATTGGGGAACTTTATGAAAGTCTAGCGACTGTTATTGATAGCAATCATAACGATTGTATCTTTTAATCTTTTCTACACGTTAAAAACGGATTCAGGTTTATTTTCCGGTTCAACAGAAACGCAAGCCGATTTCAGTGAAATAAACGAAACATTTAAAACGATTGAAAAACTTGTTACCAGCTTATCAGAGGAACAATTATTACGCTATAAATTGGGATCAGGTTCTGATGAATACAAGCATATAACTGAAGATGACTTGTTGACCACACGCAAAAACGCAAACGCAAAGTTAAAGGAAACGATCACCAATATTGAAACAACATTGTCTGGTATCAAAGGTTATCCTGTTAGTCATGTGGCGACAGCTTTAAAGAAATACCAAACTGAACGACTACCAATCGATCAACCTCTAAACATTGATGAGAATATGGTCAGGCAACGAACAATCCTCAGCCAATATAATGAGGTCACAAAAAGTTTGACGGATTTACTGCATTACCTAGCCCATCAGCCTCTTACTCCCAAACAACGGGCCACTTTGTTACTCAAACTCAAGCTTAATGAAGTAGCAGTTACCACAACACAGTCACTTTCAGGTTTATTCTCTGAGCAATTGAATAAGAACATCCCTGAATTTTATACGATCGATACATTCGCTGATTTTCACAATCAGCATATCACCTACATTTCCGAAGCACGTCGCTATGGGACAATTTTAGATTTCAACACGGCACACTATCAAACACTAGATTTAGTAAGTGATGATATTAGTGATGTTGGCATAGAAATTAGGGATGAATTATTCTTTTTGCTGACGGAATCTATTGAAAGCGAGTCACCTTTAACACCTGACGAAACAGAAGAAACCATATCGAGGGTTCGTTCATATGCAGAACGATTGTTTAATTATGCTGTTCTTAGGGTGCCAGATTACATCTCTGAACTGAACCTGAACTGAACTAGAAGGTAGATTTAATGCGCTGTAATTCATCTTTCGAGAATTGAAAATCAGAAACCTTGTCAATTTACGGAATATACTATTCCTTAAACTATTTATAAATCCCGCCCTGCTCGCTCATGTTTTCAACCTTTTTGACGGCATTAATGTGAAAAACCAGCTTATCCTTATTCAAGGGCGAATATTTCAGCCAGATCAGTGAACTTGTTTTCATCGTATCGGATGTATGCTGTTTGCCGATTAATTTATACTCGCCTTTTACAAAGCCAGGGCCATATACAGAGTGCATTTCATCGGCGTCTATGCTGCTCGTCATGGCAAGCTGGTCAGCACATTGATCAAGTACAGTTGAAATACGCAGAAACTTCTCATCCGCGTCCTCCCGGCTTTTTGCCTTCTCCAAAGTACATTCCAGGAATTCCTGATGCTCCCCACTTCGATCATGAAGTAGGGCCAAACGACGACATTGCAACCAGCCTGTATAATTAGGCTTCGTATAAGTAAAATAAGTCCTCAAATAGTCTTTTTCTTGCCAATCCGGTTCAGATGTTAATTCATCAGGGCTTTTGTAGACCGTCTGAAACCTGCGGGGCGTGTCTTCCGGTTCACGGAGAACCAGATCTACATTAAAGGGGCCGCTTATTTCCTGTTTGGCTAAATCATTTTCAACTTCCAGAACCATTTCATTCAAAATTGAACAGGTCATTTCAGGGCTTTCACCACAACCAGCCATAATCGAAACTACCAAACATAAAATGATTTTTTTCGGCATATATCCCCCAGAGTTTTAGCATAAAAAACTTACATCACTCTCTCATAGCGCACCAAAGGTAGTCAACATGCATTCTATAAGCGAATTTATGATGTTTCATCTTTCAAAGCTGGCTTGATATGTTCACGGTAAAATGCACGCGTTATTGACCCGACTTCAATGCGCATCTTCTTCGAAAACTCTTCAATAATATAGGTAATCGCCATATCGATGAAAAAACTGGCAAGAGCCGTAATAATCACCTGTTGTCCGCTCGTGAAGCGTTTATTAAGGCGCAAATTCAAGCGTTTCACAACAATTGCTGATGAAACAATTCCCGGAACTTTTCCTAAAAAGAATTCTGCTATATTTTTAATAATTGCCTCATCCGCAGGAATACCCTTGGAGATATCAACTTGAACCTTCGCCCCTAACGTTATAATCGCAACAGTGTTTTGGGTAAGTTTCAGTAATATTTTTGAGGAACCACTCTCTACATCTTCCAGTAAAAATGCTGCTAATTCGTCACCATTTTTTGTGGCACGTTGGAAAGCATCATATATATCAGCGCTCAATTTACCTTTACTAATAAGTGAATTTATTGCGCCTAACTGGTCTGCAAGCAATGCATAGGTTTCTGTTGTCATTGCGCGGGCAATTTCACCCGCGAGAGGGGATAAATTCAGGGCAAATATGTTATTTTTGCGTTTTAAATATTGATATATTTCATCGTAATTAGATTTATTAAACAGAAACTCTTTGAACCAGACTTTAGACAAATCATCTGTATAGTCCGCATGCTCACGGTAAAGCTTTATCACCGTTCCGTATACATACGCAGTTTCATAATTACGCAGAAGTGGGTCACTTGACTGTTTCTTCAGTAGAACCCTACGATGCAGAGTGAAATCGAGATCAACATTGCCTCCTTCTGCATTCAATTCCAATAAGCCGTTTTTCACACCAGTAACATATAGTGGCCCTGCCATGTAATTACTGATACGGGATTTCAGCCTCAGAACCTTGTCAATTTTGCCATCCTGAACCCATACGTCATTTACCGAAACCTTGCTGCTTATAACTTTCTTTTGAAAGTCCAACAGTGAAAATTGACGTTGTATAGTTGGAACACTCAAATTTCCCCCCAGTAATTTGAGGATACGGTTAGGCTCTGATTTCAATGATAATCGAAAACTGCCAGGATGAATGATTTTTCGGGACTTAAAGTCTAGTTTAAGTAATACCTTGGCTTCCTTTAAAACGCTCGTCATTAAAGCTGTCAGGGCCTTTTCGTAACGTGGCAACAAATATGCCGCTGCTCTGATCCTTGCTATCTCTTTTGCTAAATCAGCCTCGAGCTTTTGTTGGTTAAAATCATAGAAAACCACAGAGCCATCAGCAACAGCAATTGGTGTAATATTCTTCCAGGCGGCAGGAAATTTCCGATATAATTTCGTAGCTGTCTGACTAGCTTTGTCTATAACGCCCGCTTTCGATTTTAATGTAACTAACCCATTGTCAAATTGAAACCGAACAATAGCTTGATGTAACAAGTCACTGTAGTTTCCATCAATTGCCCCTGAGTAATAAGCCCCTTGCCCCGCAGTTCGGTGTAGTCGAAGCGCCAACTGAATTACCGCAACATCATGCGGCCTGTTCTGGCTGCCAATGCCAACCGATTGTTGGATTTTCAACATATAATTTTTCCCAATTATAGAAGTGAAAGGCTGAATTTCTGGAGATATGCCTCCTTAATTCGTTCTTTAATTTACCCGTTTTGCTTAGCGCCTTAATTCGCGCGGATTTCCTTGCGCATATCATCGACCTTTTTATCGATTGCCTTCAGGGTTTGTTTGATCTCACCAAGGCTTTGTTCGCTCATGCGTTGCTGCGCTTCCAAGACCGCGAGGCGGGCCATTTCCGCACCTTCGTCTTTTTGCGCCACCTCAAGTTTGTTGATGCGCCCCTCAGCGCGGGCGAGGCCATCACGCAGCGCCTCCGTATCGCTCTTGAGCGTAAAATAAGCCCCAACCGCCGCGATAAAGAGCGCAAGCACTTTCAGAAGGTCAATCTGCTTATTCACCGTCCAGCTCCCATTCGGGCCATTTGGGCTGGGGCCATTGGCATTCTGGCCATTGGTATTTTGACCAGTGTTATGATTTGGAGTATTATTGTGGGAAATTGGGTGGTTGGAACCATTGGGCATTGGAAACACTCTTAACGACTAGAGATTATGACGACTGGGGATTATAAAGACTGGGGATTATGATTTTCGGATAGTTTTGCCGGTGTTACGATCGATACCATTTCCGGTTTTGGGATCAATTTTTGGGTCAATTCTTTGGCCAAAGAACAAGCCTTCATCCCGCTCCATTGCAAGGTCCGTGTGGCCGCGGTCGATTTTGTCCAGGCCCCAGGCAATCCAGCCGCACCAAAGACTAAGGTTTTTGTTTTTCCCAAACACGCTCGATAGCGTCTCGTCAGGAAAACCGAATTTCGCAATCAGCGAACGATTGGTGTGCCTGATTTTCGCTTCCAATAGCAGCATAAAATTAAGAGCGGGGCCAACGATCACATTCACCCCCTGATCAATCCAGATCAGGGCACGGAAAATATATCCGCACCAAACCTGATGAAATAAAAACGCCTTCACGCGCCGCCAAGCGCGTTTGAGAAAAGCTATGCTGAAGACAGAGCGCACGCGCATACGCGCCCGCGCCCAAAGGGACGGAGAGTTAGACATAAATGCCTCCTGAAATTTAAGATATTGAAATAAGAAAATTTATTTGCCTATGATCAGGCTATGGTTTGTCCAAAATGAATTTTGAGGGAGCACCCAAAATGGAGACACCACCAAAACAGCCTGAAGCACCTGAACAGACACCTAAGCAGACACCTGAACAGACGTCTGATCTATCACCTGATCAAGGCCCTGAAACGGTATCCGACGCAGACACTGGCATAGTATCTGATAAGTTATCTGGCAAATTATCCGGCAATTTATCCGGCGCCTCTACACAGAATGAACGAAAAATCACCCTCTCGGATATGGGGTCATTGCTCGCGGTTATCCTGTCGATTGTTGCGACCTATGTTTCTGTCATCGAGGTCAGTACTGCCCGCGATGTCGCAAAAGTAGAGGCATGGCCCTATATCGCGGTCAAGCAGCGCTATAATGCCAATGGCTTCAGCTATTTTGTTGAGAACAAGGGCATTGGCCCGGCCCTCATTGAAATGGGGGTCTTAACCTATCAAGGCCAGAAGGTGACGGATCTCGATCAATTGATCCTTGATATCCTTGGGCCCGAAGATGCCTTCAGTTATGAGCGGTATCTTGCGAGCAATATTGACGAAACCGTCATTAGCCCGGATGAAGAAATCACGCTGTTCTCCGTTGACTGGGACGCCGCCAGCAGGCGTCTTGTCGATACGCTAAGCGGTAAGGTCGATATTAAGGTATGCTACTGTTCGGTTTATGGCGATTGCTGGCAAACGAGCCTACTGGGCTCCAAACCCGTTGAAGTGGATATGTGTTTGGCTGAGCAATAATAGGAGTTAGGGCTGATGGCTGTGTGGCAATTTACAATACAGTTGCTTCCAAAGTCCTGGGCGAAAGACAATAAATTTAATCCTGCCTCCCTCTACACCGCAGAGGGGTATCATGACGTCGAGTATGCTTGGAATGATTATCAACTCAGAGAAGGCTTTCGCGATTTACTCAGTCAAATATTGCCCGAAACCAGATCACGGCATAAGAATTTATTAGTTTGGGGTAATGATAATGAGCATGATATTCAGGTAGGTATTGAGCAAGGCAAAGCAAAATATATTTGCATACGATTAGACCTGCGTCAGGACTTACGCCTGATTATACCAAAGATTATAGAAATCACTCAAACCATCGAATGTTGTTTCTTCTTCCCAGAGCAAGAGAAGATCACACCACCGGAAGTAAAAGAACTAATCGCAGCCATAAAGACATCTAGGGCATTTAAATATGCGGATGATCCAATTGGTCTATAAATCCATTTTCCAAAAACATTCCATGTAATTTCACGGTATATATAACAATTTACGCTAATCAGCCTACATGATACACTAGCACCACAAATCATAAAGAAAGGACATATCATGCCTCAACGGAAGGGGCGGGTGAAGGGATCAAAGATCAAGATCACTGGTACTGCACCCAAAGCCCGAAATCCGGTCGCGAAAGCGCTCGGTAACCCGCTTTTTAAAGCGCGAAAAATCGAAAATAAAAAATACAAAGCCATCAATCGCCGTAAAGCAAAGCATAACGCCAAACTTTACGGCGATTATCATTTCAAGCCTTATAATCTCGCTCTATAATACTTCAGAAAATCAGGCCCATCACACCCCGATTAGCGCGAGAATATTCGCTTTCTCGGATAATCTTGCCCAAACACGCGCGGCTTTTGCAACCTCACTGCGCGCGGCCTTATCCCACTCGCTCATCACCTCTGCGACCGCTGCGTTCGCGGCCATATCAATGGGGCCATGATCGATCACCGTGCCATCATCGTTGCCGCCATAAAGGCGATTATCAAAGCGCGCCAAGTCCCCCATAGTCAAACTGGTTGGCGTCGACGTTTCATCATTCACTGAAACGAGATCGGTTTCCGTCAGCGCAACAGAAAGAACCATCTCACCAAGTGCGGTATCATAAATCGATGCGCCCAAATTATCGCACACTTCGGTTTTCAACAGAAAGGCAAGGCTGCCAACGGCTGCGCTTCCAAATTCGGAAACATGGACCTTAAAAAAAGCCCCGTCCTTTTCATACACGCGGTAAGCGGGATCAAGCCCCGCGATCTCAATAATATTCATGATGATTCCTGAAAACTATAAAGGTTAAATTACGGATAGATGAAGGTGGGGTCATAGGCACCGCCGCCACCACCAAAGCCACCCGGGGTTCCCCCTGTGGTCGAACCGCCATTTGCGGGCGTGCGCACAAGGCCAAAATAGATATGCCCTTCCGGCAACATCGTGCGATCGGTTATTGCAAGATACTGGACGTTACGGCCGTTCAGATGCGGATCGATTGCATAAACATGATAATAAGTGCTGAAGGCTAACCCCGGAATATTTCCACTCAAATAAGCAATCTCTCGCCCACCTAGATAAAGCGTTGACGGATCGACATGAATTGTTGCTGAGCTGCCTGCGTCAACACCGCGGGCCGGTGCAATCGGCTCAAGCGTATAGGTGCCGCCCAGTGATGTCGCCGGTATGTGTTCTGTATTCGGAGCCCCAATTGATGGTGCGGCCGCAAGCGAGCTGTAGAATGGTATGAATTCCAGAAACCCTTCACCACCTTCGGAATCCCGAAAACGATCAACCTGACCGATAATAACCATTGAGGGTGTTACCGTGATCGGGGTATCTGCATCTGCAAATTTATCATACACCCATTCACCATTCACTCGTTTCGCTATAGCCGCATGGGTTCTTGCAAAATTGGTGGTTACCCGATTAACAAAGGGACGAGTTCCATTGGTTTCAACAACAACATACCAAGTTCCATTACTACCCGTAGTGTTGGCCAACAATGACGATTCACTTAGTGCTGCACTTGTTTGCCCGCGTACGCCCCCAAATTCGAAAAATTGCCCCTGAGCGTCAGGGCGCGCAATCCGTGCCGGTTTATCAATATCAATAGCGCCGTCCGTGTAACCACAGAAATATATGGTATTACGATCAATACCCGTCCCGCCCCTATTGTTTATCAATCCTGCATAGGTTGGGCCATTTGTGCCATCAGCACCGTCTTCACCCGTCAGGCGGACAGGTGTTGACCATGTTGCCCCGTCCGCGAAACTACCATCGGGCCTTTTCCGCGCCTGGATCATCCATAGGGGGAAAACACCGCTTGGCGGCTGGTCAAACCATCCGCTTGGTATAGCATCACTTGGCCGGGATGGTGTATTCAAGTCACGGCGGAAACGATAGTCGGTCGCGCCCCCCTCTTCGCCGACAATGCGGATAGCCGCGCTAAAGGCACCGTCCCCGATGCGTTGGCGCATAAACAGGTCTTCAGCACCAAATGTGCTATCCCACGGCCCGTTTGGAAACGGCGCATACTCAACCGTGATCGATTGCCCGCGTTCCGAAAGCGTTTGCCAGTTGGCGTTTGGTGGCGTGCTGCCGGTGGCTGCCGTATCGCCGATAAACAGATAACTGCTCCCCTCATAGGTAACAACGTCACCCTTCTTGTATTCAATACCCGCCTGATATTCACCGCGGCCAAGCGTGCGTGTTGCCCCTTCCTCGATATCAGGGCGAACAGGTGTTGGCGCAAAGGCCCGTGACCCGATATTAAGGGCTGGTCGCCTGCCGACAACCACACCAGATACACCATCGCTTCGCTGCATCAAAAGCCGCACCCGCTCTGCGCCCGCCGGAATTTCGATACCGTTGATCCGAACGGTTTCAAACACAGCCTGATTAGAAACCGGAATGCTTGTGAAATCCTCGCCAACCTTGGTATCACCCGACCCGAAAAAGCGCATTACAAGCGTGCCAGCGCGCGCATCCGGCGCGCGGATTTGCATCGACGCAGAGATAATGTCTCCCGCTTCCAAGCCAAGGTTTGCAATCGGCTCTACGACCAACTGGCTTTCATCATCAGTATCGCTTGCATCTGTGATGGTTGGATAGGCATTTGGAATAAGGTTCACCCCGTTCCCATCCACCACATCCCCAACACCAATGCGCGCAATCCCGATATAATCAATATCAAAGGCATCATTATCAGTTTCCGAAAGATCAATCCTGATCCGGTCAATGATGCTGTCCTGCCAGTCGCTGCCCCCTTGCGTCAGGTTTTCCATATCGAAAACAAAGGTGGTGAACACTCCTTGTTCGAACCTGCGCGGTGCACGGCGGAAAAAGCCTGCGTCAAAATCATGGCCGTTTGGCCCCGCTGTTTGATAGAAGGCCCGTGTTTCCTCAAAATCCACCGACCCACCAACTTTGCGGGCAACCCTTAGGACGATTGCACCAAATTCGCTGCCTCGAATACCAAGGCCTGATGGGCTAATAAGTTGATGGTCTGCGCTTGTCGCGGTGATGGTCATCAACCCGAAAGAGTTATCAAGCGTTCCACCGATCGCGGTCCAGCCAAGGGCGTTATTATTGAAATCCCACAGCCTGCCAAACACAACCTGATTATCAGCCGTTACATCGGCAAAGTCGCTTGGTTTTCCCTCGCCGCCGAGCGTCGCCCATGTGATACCACCGCCGTCACCGCCAACATCATCCGTGGTGGCAGTGACGATCACGGGCGTGCTGATCATCCCGTTCAAAAGCTTGTGGCGAACCCGCACCTCAACCACTGTATTTTCCGGCAAAGTAATGATGATATCGCTCTCGAAACGATTGACCGTGCTGATCGGGATCCAGGCCGCATCAACCGCACTATCTGCTGGCCTCACATCCACATAGGTTTCACTGACGAGCGACAAAGGCGTTTCCCAACTAACGCTAAGGGCTGCGACCTCGCTATTATCCTGACGGCGAATAGTGGTCGGACTTGCGGTAACCCCTTGTGGTTCAACCATTTCAAGCCCCGTTGGTTGCCTGAGGGTCACCGGGATATTGCGGTCCTTTTCGTCAACCGCAGCGTCCCACGCATAAATGCTTGCGTCCTCGCGCGTCAGGCCCAATTGCACGCGCATGGGCTGCCCGCCCTGCCCGCCAGAGATTGACTGTTCGGTAATCCTGAAATCTTCGGGGGTTGGGACCTCGCTAGAAGGTCCACCGGAAAAACCGACGCCCAGATTTCTCCAGGATACGGCGACAACATCCATCGGCGCAAACGCGGCCCCAATGGGCTGCGCCTCCAGCCGAAGCATGGGCTGACGCGCCTGCCTGAGAGCAATTTGCGCTAGCCGCTGCGCCTCCCTGTGGTCATGGGTAAAAGGTAGATTAAGGTTGAAAACAACCGCCCCTTCCTCTGCTTGCGCGGCCGCATCAACAACAGGGGGAAAATCCTGCGGTTCAAAGCCGTCTTCGGGGCTTAGGAATGTACCGCGTACCTCGTTATAACGCCGTTCAATCGGCGGCAACGGCAGAAGCTGTGCCGCAAACACATTATCTTCATCAAACTGAAAACGCTCGGTTTCCATATCGGGATAGGCCGCGAAAATATGCACCTTACCGCCAAGCCACATAATGCGCCCGCTCATCGCGGATAGCATGGAAGAAATATTTGCATATTTATCCCGGTTACCGTCGATCACACCGTTAAAGGTATAGCGGGGGATCGTACCGCCCGATTTCACCGGCACCCGTTCGTCAGCGATGTTGGCGGCGTCCACAATCGAGCTAATATCAATTTCATCATCGGGAACCGCGTTCCCAAGCGTATCATCCCGCAGAAAATCATAAATAACGAGCGCGGGGTTTTGGGAATATGCCCATGTCGCCGTGTCACCAAGGCGCTGCGGCCCGTCGCCGCCAATTTCAATCCGTGTGCTATCAAGGCGGGGGTCATAAATCCGCTTCCCGCGCACCTGTACGCGCAGGTTCCGAATTTCGCTCGGGCCATAAGGGTATTTATCCTGATCAAACTGGGCACGCACGGTAAAATAGGCGATACCGCGCCCAACGTGCCCCGCACCCCAGCCAAGGGTGGGAACACTGGTTAATTTTCGGTCAGCAAGGGTTTGTGTTCCATCATGCTCGCTCAAATATAGGCAATCCCGCAGATCCCCAATCGCGTTACCACCGTTCTCGAGATTCTGGGATTTGCTGGTATCAAACCGGATTTCACGGTCGCCCATATGGTAGCTAACGAACCCATCAATCGGGTGATCAGCGACCGCACGCACGTAAATCAGGGCATCATTGGGGATATCATCGTCGCGGCCACGGTCGCTTTCAAACGTGTTATATTCTTCAATAAACACTTCGGAGCCACCAACCCGCATTTCGCCGTAAATGATCTGCCGGCTTGCGACCGCGTTTGTGATAGGCAGCTTCAGGCCAGCCTGCTCCCCCACTTCGCGCGCACTTGGCGCCGCGATCGAGGAGAGGATACCAAGCCCCGCACCAACAAGCCCGCCAAAGATTGCGGCCCCCGTCGTCAAGCCAACACCGAGCGTACCCGCAGTTGTCAAAGACGCACCTAAAAGCCCGGCGCCAGCACCGCCTGTTGCCACAACAATCGCGGCCGCCGCTGCAAAAAACAGCGTGGTTTTAACAATTTTACCCATGAATTTTCCTGAGAAATTTAGAAAAGAAGAAAAAGAATGGCTTGATTAGCGACTGGTAAGAAACCAACGGCAAAGTGCGCTAAATTCAAGCACAAAAAAAGCCGCCTCTAAGGGCGACTTAAGCATTGTATTAGGTGGAATTTGAAATCAGTCAAACACCTGTTCAACCTTTTCCATATCAGGATATTTCTTTAACTTCCACCAACCAATCATCGCGTTAACCCCGTATAATAAAAACAATAATTTTACAAAAAGACCCGCGGAAAGTGCCCCTTGAAAAATAAAGTATAATTCAACACAATATAAGAAAAAAACGATCGGAACAGCGAAGAACTTGCCCCACCGTATTGCCAAACCAAGGCCCAGAAACATCACCATGAAAACGATATTGCCAATCAGCCCGTATAATTTTTCAGTCTCGTTAACGTAACCAACCTGGGCAATATCTGCATCTGCAAAAAATAAGAATGCAGTCGTCACGATATAGCTGACGACAACATAAAAAGCGACCCACGATCCCCTGCGCGCGGCAGCCCGAGCCGTGAAATGATCCTCAACACCGACCCAATACCAGCCTAATTCGCGTTCCCGTTCACGCTTTTCAGCTTCGGTTAATTCGTACGTCATTTCCCCCTCCACAATATTCATAAAATCATAACGCGTATTTTGCATTATACTAAACGATATATCTATTCAACAGGCAAGGCACTATCAGCGGCCTTCAAGAAGCCGCACCAATTGGATACTCGGTGATTATGAAAAAATTCTGAGACGTCTGTTCATATTGATGTATCAAAATGCGCTACGGCAACCAATGGCGACTTTGACTAAGATAACCGAAACGCGGTTATAAGATCCCCGCGTCCTAAAGTTATCCATCCAACCTCGCCAGGAAACAGAAATTTTCGGCCAGCGCATACCCCGACGGCTTCACCCCGCGTTTGGTCATGAAGTGCCGTATCGGTCATCACGAGGTTGCCCATCGTCGCAAACGCGGGCGCGATAGGTTTACCGCCGTGCGCCTGAACCCTTGCGGTAACTAGGCCTCGCAGGTCATCAAAACCCTCATTTCTGATCACGCGCATGGCCCCTGCTGCGCTGCGGTATCGCCCGCGAAGTCCGATCATCAGGTCAATATCAAAAGCGGCCTTGATCACATCCGCAGCCGCCGTGCAGCAATCATGGCTGCCATACTCAAACACTGTGTGCTTTTTGTCGCGCACAGCCGCCAATAAATTGGCCTGCCAATCGGCTTTCCTTAGCGTCATAATCTTATCTTTCTGCGCTTAGGGATGGCCCCGCGAGGCCGCCAAAGCCGCCTGAAAAACCACCAGCGAAACCGCCGCTAGAGCCACCAACGCGGCCACGCCCCGGGCTTGGTTCCCGAAGGCCCCAATAGATCGTTTTATTAAGAAGCGACGGCACAAATTCAAAGAAGCGGTCGTTCACTGTAATTCCCGCTTTATCAAGCTGCCGCAGGTGGTCTTCCTGCGTTCGGTAGGTTGGGCGCACGCGTTTCAAAAGCGAAAGGCGGCTATCGATAACCACATTGATCGAGGGATCAGTGCCGTCACTGATCGTAAGGTTTGAAATCTCGCCAGCATAAAAAAGGGCGGGATCGCTGATAAGCGTTTGATCATCATTAAAAACACCAATCCAAACACGGCCCCTGCGCCCCATAAAACTTTGCCCCCGCGCAGATGCCAATATTTCACGGTCAATATGATTGAGGGATAATTCAAGCGAGGGGATACTGCCCTTAATGTCCGATTGGATCGTGCCGATTTCCCCCAAATTACCAACACCTAGCCAGGTTTCACCGTTCCAGCTCAAGTCACCAACACCGCCCCACGCATAAACAGGGTCGCCAGCAAAATCCAGATGCACAATCGGCAATGCCGTCAGTTCAGCACCCTTCAGCGCGGTTTGCATATCATTGCTTACATCAGGACGGGTCATAGTAAAAGCTCCTCAACAGCGAAGCTGATCGTGTGGCGGCGCATCTCATCCGCGCTTGGAGCCACAAACCCCTCAGCCAGCCGGAAGATACCGCGCGGGTTGCTGGTGGCAATCGCTGTATTGTCTGGAATGGGTGTATAGATTTTGGGTGCGATTTTAAGGGATATCCGGCCAACACTGTCGGTGTCCGCGTCCTCAACAACACGCTTTAGCTTATCCCCTACCTGAATGATATCACCGCGCCTGAACGCGCCCGACAGGTTGGGTGCCCAGCCATCGGTTGAAAGGATGCTGCCGCGCTGCATATCGCCGAACACGCGGCCTGACGTGCTGCCGCGCGCGCTACCACGAAGCTCGGTGTAATCAGGATGCGATAACCAAAAGGACCCGATGAAACCATCAAGCGCATCAAAAAAACCAAGCCAGTCCGCGGCCTGATCCGCGCTTAAAACGGGCAAGGTGATTTTCCCGATCCAGCGGTCCCCCGGATTGCTTTGGATTTGCGACAGTTTGGAAAAACTTTCGGTCTTGATCTGGTTGCGTTCAATATAAAACTCGCTGGCGACCGGGGCCGGACCAGCAGGTGGTTCGATAGGTATCATTTATGATCTCTCTAAAGGCATGCTTTTGCTGAATTATTTGATGACTGGAATATGTAGTGACTGGCTTTTGGGCGCGTTAAATTCCATACCCTAAATTCCACCGCGCTGGATCGCCTGCAAGGCACCCATGGTGGCCGCATGAACAATTTCGGGCTTTTTCGCGTCAATCATCGCGCTGATTGTGGGCGCAGGCTGAAGGTCAAAATTCACGGTTTGATTAAGGGTTACAGGCTGTCCGGCCATCGCTTTCCGGCTGGAGGCTGCATTCATCACGGTGCCTGTGCGCTGCGGTACAATCAGTTCTGGCCCGCGTTCGCCGACAAGCGCCGGAACACCCGCCTGCACGCGCCCGCCGCCCGCAAAACCCGGAATAGGAATGCCAAGGAAGCCAAGCCCTGCCCCGACAAGGTTTTTCAAAATACCGCCAGCGGCCTGTTTGAACACACCGCCAATGCCGCCCAGAATACGATTCCCAAAGCCCTTGAAAAACCCTTTGAAATCCTTGAACAGGTTTTTAAAACTACCATCAAAATTGGAAAACAGGCTGCCAAAATCGCTGGCCGCTTTGGTGAACACGCCTTCTATCCCCGCCTTCAGATCAAATTCTGGCGGCAACAGAAACCCTTTGGATTTCGGGGGCGTATTACCGCCCGCACCCGCATTTCCGGCATTTGCAGCCGCGGGATTACCCCCCTTGGTGCCAGAAAGGTTCTGGGCCACCTGCCCCGCCGTTTTCACGGCAAGCGTGGTCGCGGCTCCGCCCATTTGGGCGCCCACATCCATGATCGCCTGCGCGATATTCTGGACCTGAATGCCTAGACTGCTGAATGAAACACCAGAGACACCAAACCCGTTTGAAAATACGGGTGGTACAAGCGACGATGTGCCTGCAAATGGATTTCCAAACGCAGGGATGGATGAAAATGGGGTCATAGCTATGTGTATCTTTCCAAAATTTCATTGAGGCGCTCGCGGGTCATAACAGTGGGTGCATTATCAACGGCATACCCATTCGCCCGCTTCCAGCCTTGAAGGGCAAGCATAAGTTCGGGAACCGTGGCCCCGTAAAGCGTATCAGGTGGCCAGCCGAGCATTGCCCCCGCTTCCAAAAGCCAAGCCCAGTTGATCGCATTACCATCAGGGTCAATACCGCGGGCGTGGGCGCCCCCGCTTACTTTCCCTCAGATGTCGGTCCCGATATCGTTCCTGATGTGCCCTCTGATACGCTTTCTGATGTTTTTTGTTTCGCGCCCTCTTGAGGCATCAGGGTGTTTGTAAGGCAGGCTGCGATCGCGGTCGCGGCCTCGTTCAATCCGGCCTTGATCACATCTGCTGCGGCTGCGCGGCGCAATTCCGCACTCCCAAAATCAGGGGTTTCATCCCCTTTGGACGTCATCGCCATATAAAGAACCGCCACATCACCGAGGCGAAATTCGGGGAGGCGCTCATTCAAAAACGGCACTAAACCCATTTCAAAATGATCCTCAAGGTCCATCATGGTGCCGATATCAAGGCGCAGGCGCATAGACCGCGCCCCAACCTTCAGCCGGCCCTCGCCAGCAATTTTCTTTGCCATTATACCGTGCCCCAACTTATTCAGCAGTGAAGGTGATCGGACCAGCGCTATCAAGCGAGATATCATAGCTAACCTCGCCGTTATATTCGCCGCTCATATCCAGGCTGGTGACCGCAAAACGACCTTCATAGATGCCGAAATCAGGCACAATGATCTGCCAGGTACCATGGGTGCTACTCAGGACCATCTGGTTCACCTCGGCAAACATTGCGTCATCGACAAAAACGCCGCTTCCGCTCGCGGAAACAGTGCGGATACCCGCGCCCGCCAGAATTTCACGAAACCCGCCAGAGGCCTTGTTCGTAATTTCGATGGTTTGGTCATTGATGGAAAAACTATTGCTTTTAAACCCGCCAACGGCAACAAAACTGCCGCTGTTTTCAAGTTTCAATAAAAGCTCTCTGCCAGCTTGTGCTGTCATTGTAAATCTCCGGAAATGTTAGAGGGATTGGGAAGAATTGGGAAGGTTTAAGAAATACAGAAAATACCGAACGGTTGTTCAGAACGGTTACCCGGCCACGGTATCCGTTTTGTTGAATAATCGGGCACGGTAGGAAAGCCGCCCGCGATAGAGACTGCCTGTAGCCCGGAACTGGCGCACCACCCCCGCGTTTTGAAGGCGCAGGTACACAAGGTCCTGGCCCTGAATATGGAGGTCAGCGGTATGAAGGATACTATCGACAAGCGCCATGATTTCCTTCGCCTCCATCTGGCCCATATCCCCTGACCAGACACTCACATCAAAATCAACAGTGCTGCCCTCCAGTGTTTTAGTGTCAGCGACCGTGATCGACGTGTCGCCAAAGGCGATATAGGGCATGCGCGCGCCCGCAGGCGGCTCATCATAAATGCCGGTAATACGCGCCGAAAGATCGCTATCGGCCATAAGCGCATCATAAACGGCCACCTGAAGCGGAACCACAGATAAAGCTGTCATAAGGGTATCCTGTGTTTGGAATTAAAGGGTTTTATGGGTTTTCGGGCAGATCAGAATTTATAGTTGACGTGTAATATACACTTCACAGGTCCGTGAAACTGTGTTAACGATTTGTTAATAAATTAACCGAATGGCTTATCAGGGGGCACAATAATGAGAATATTGACTACAACAATTATACTTCTGTTGACACTATCTATTCATTCGAAAGCAGAAGTTATAACCTTTGATGGACTTACCGGAAGCAATGGCACACCTTTCAGTGGACCTTATAACGAAGACGGTTTTTCAATAACTGCGACTGGTGCATTTTTAGAGGCTCAAGCATTTGGAAACCCAGTGCCGAGCCTATTTATACGTAATGGTAACACTGGCACGGTAACCGTAACTGGTAATACGTTTACTTTCAATTCATTCGACCTGGCCGCAAATAATGGTTCTGCGTTTTTTTCAATAATGGGCCTTTTAGACGGTGTTAATATCTTTAATATCGCAGGTTTTGTACCCCAACCAGCGTCGGGGTTTTCTTTCTCTACTATCACTACTGGAACATCTGATCTTATTGATACCTTGGTGTTTGAACTGACGCCCGATGGTACAAGCCTGAACATTGACAATATTTCTCTCACCAGTGCCGTTCCAGAACCAGCCACATGGCTGATGATGATTGTTGGTTTCGCGCTAACGGGCTTCGCGCTTCGTCGCCACGAACGTAGTCAAACATTACAACTTTAAACGCATAAGATTGGGGGTAATTCATGAAGAAACTAATTTTTGCAGCGCTTTTAAGCGTTTTTTCACTGGGCTCAGTTCACGGACAGACAACGACCTTTACCTTCACTGGTGACGCGTTCTTTGACACCAATGAAGAAATGGCATTGTTTGGGGCATCCAGTACCTTCGAGGCATTTACGGCGGAATTAATTTTCGATAACAATCAATCGCTGGCTGACGCATTTGATGTATCATCAGATCCAGCGAGAGATATTTCCAATTACAACTTCATCAGTTTGGCAATCTCTGTTGGTTCAGTAAACTATACCGTGAATAGTGGTCGGGTTACCATTATTGATGGGACTGTATCTGCTCCTCCCCTAGCTGGTGACCAGTTAGCTTTTGGTGGGTCAACGAACATAGCTCTATCAGAATTCAGTACAATTCGAGCAAGCAATTTTAGTTTCTCTGGTTCTGCAATTGATGTATTTTCCGGCATTGGTGCCAATGTCTTTAATGCCGGAAATATAAACTCTTTGGACGGTTCACCATTTGGTTCAGGAGGTATTATATATCTTACTCGCGACAGCAGCGGGTCTATTATTGGCGGCGATATCTTAGAATTTGGAAATATTCAACTCAGTTCTGTGGTCACAGCAGTACCAGAACCAGCCACATGGCTGATGATGATTGTTGGTTTCGCACTAACGGGCTTCGCGCTTCGTCGCCGCGAACGCGGTCAGAAGGCTGCAGCCTAGACTTTCTTTGAATACTGCCATACCGGGGCTTGACCCCGGTATCCAGCAGCATCAATAAATTCCATCAAGTTTGTTCTGATTGAAACATGGATCCCCGATCAAGCCGGGAATGGTCCCTAAGCGCTAGTCAACACCATCACCTGAATATTTCTTCTGCTGAAAATTCCAGATCACGGCGCATCAGATCGGGTTCGGTGATGGCTGTGATACGGAACGTGCGCCCGCGCCACATAAGCCGCCTTGCCTTAAAATAACGCTCTGCATAATGGCCGGTGAAGGTGATCACCGCCGCCATTTCGGCCTTATCCGCGAAATCATTGATCGCGCGTTCCACGCTTTCTGCCGATGCCCAGATCGTTGCGATTTCACCGTATTCTATTTCCGCCCTGCCGCCGTCACCGACCGTGCGTGTGGCCGACAGCAGGGTTATGCGCTCCCGCCTTTTGCCGAATGCTCGCTCTCTCACACCCGCCCCCTACAACCGGTAATCGCGGTACGGCGCCATCAGGGCCATCGCACCCGATTTTGCCATCGCATCTGCCAAAGGGTTATCACTATCGTCACCGCGGTAATTATAAAAATAGGCCGTCAGTATCAAAAGCGCATGGCGAATATCCGCAGGCACCAGATTATGACTAAGGCCAAAACCCGCGCGAGCACGAATACGAAGCGATTGCTGGCGCGGTACCGGAATAAAACCATGTCCAACACCGTAGGTAAGGTTGGAGTTTTTGAAAATTAACCGTGCGCCCAACCCCGGCTGGAGCGAATAAGCGCTTGCTGGAATTATCGTTTCACCCAAAGTTTCACCGGGCACTTCTGCACCATCACCGTCAATGCTGGTTACCGAAATCACCTCGCTTACGGGCCGCACGGGTAATCTGAAAATATGATCCCGCAATGTGCCATTAATCGTAATGTCCACATGCCGCTCCATGAGCGCGAGGCCAAAATGCTGCTCTATTTTCTGCACCGCGACCGCGATCAAACTACCGATGTAAGCATCCTCGTCCTCGTGGCTTAGGCGCAGGTGATCCTTCACCTCCGCGAGCAAAATCGGATCGCCCTTGGGGCCATTCACGCCGTCAGGTGCGTTTTGCCAATTGAGCGTCGCAGCACCCGAGTAACGATAGCCCCGACCATCATAGCCGCCATCAGTATAGTATTTTGAATATGCCATCCTATAGCTCCATCACACGTATGCTGAGGCTGCGCTCGGCCGTGCGGTTATCGCTGGTGCCAATGAGGCAGGAAAGGCGGTAGCGATGGCCCCGAACGCCGCCCGATGTGTAAACCCCGCGCGCATTGCCGTTATCCACATTCACGCCGAGGATAAGGCCGTTTTCCTCCACTGGTGCAACCGCCCATGCGGTGCTGGTGATTGCCTCACCGTCCACAAGCCAATCGGACCAATCAACGCTGAAATCAACCTCTGACGATGGGTCTTTTGCAAAAACCGTCATGATTTTTTCTCCCTTCAAAATTAGGGATTAAAGGGAATAGGGTTTAGCTGCGTGTTACCTCGAACCAGCCACCTGCGGGTGCCTGTACGGTAAATTCGCCGTTGGTTGCAGATACGCTGCCGCCCTCAGTGATTAAATCCTGAAAGCCAATCACCAGGTTACTGGGCGCGAGGGATGTGCTATCGCCGACCACAATCGCAAGATATCGGCAATCCGGGATGGTGGCATTCAGCCCCCAACTGATATCAGCCGTATCGAAATTAAATCCGCCCGTGATATCATTATAGACGGCACCAGTAATATTAAGCGGCGCGTAGGTACCACCCGTAATTTGATTGCCGCTGATGTCCGCGAAGGCCGCGTGATTTGAAAGATCAGCACTATAGGACGCATCCAAAAGAACCGCTGTAAGCGATGTTGCCGTTAGGTCGCCGAGGGTGCCTTTGCCCATGGCTTCAATCGTTTCGTCAAAAACCTGAAAGGGTCCAACAGACATGAAGTGTCTCCTGAGAAAAGTGAAAAAGATAAGAAAGGGAATATATTTTGTGCGCTTATGCACGAAGACTGCGACGGCGGCGATCTGGCTTAATCGCGCGCATAACCTCTGGCTTAACCATGCGAGTATGCCTGAAGGGGATCACCTGCCGATCAAGCGACAAGCTACCGAACCCTGATAGTCTGAGTATCGCACGGCGCCCTGTAACCCTGAGCCCTGCTGATAAACCCTGATCCATAAAATTGGATGAATACTGCAAGGCAGCATTGGCACCAACAAGCGAAAGCGTTGTGCGTAATCCCGTCAGCTGCACCCCCGCGCCGATCGTTACAGACGCGATACGACCAACAAGCCTGATCTGCGCCCGAATACCCACAATTCGGGTACTAGAGGCGATGATAAAGTTGGAGGCCCTACCCAGCAAAGTCAGGCTGGCACGCACCCCCATAAGACGCTGGGTAGTTGCCGTTTGCAGCGACGCAACCCCGCCTGAAACCTTAGCCGCAGTCAGTGTACCAACCGCGGCAAAACCGAACCCGACTTCAAGCCGCGCTGATCGCCCTATCAGATGATAAAGGCCGCGCGTACCCGCAAAAACCTGACGGCTGGCCATTCTGATGGACGCCGCAAAGCCAATAGTGCGTGCGAGGGCACCAACACCCTGACCAGAAAAACTGGTATCCACGGCTGGCTTCGACACCAGTATCCCACGCCTTAACAGATGCAATCTTGCATATTCGGATTGCGGCAAAAACGTGGGGGAAAAAGTTTGATACGCGTTCAGTTTTGCTTTTTCACCCACAAGGGTAATGATCGCACGCGGTCCCTGTGCTGATAAGGCCATATCGCCCTCGTCTTTCGCTGGATGGTCTGGAATTTAAATGGAATTGGGGTTTAAATGGAGAAAGGAATAAAAAACGCCGCCCCCGATAGAACGGGCGCGACGCTCATAATTTTAAGGCCTATCGATTACGCTTCGATTTTCAGAAGTTTGACCGCCGCATCGTTCACGAGCGCACCGCCAACCCGCTTGGTCGCATAGAACTGTACGTTTGGTTTCTGCGAATACGGATCACGCAGCACCTTTGTGCCCATGCGCTCAACGATTGTGTAAGCGCGTTCAAAATTACCGAAGGCGATCGGCGCATTACCGGCCGCGATATCATCCATATCTTCAGCTTCAATTACAGGATAACCGAGAAGCATGCCCTTTTCCCCCGGTGTCATACCCGCACGGAAAAGGAAATTACCATCAGCATCCTGAAGCTTACGAACAACCGATAGGGTTTTTGAATTCATCAGGAACACAGCCCCCATCCGGTAACGGGAGTTTAAAAGATGCACAAGATCAACCAGCAATTCCGCGGCGTCTGGATCACCCGCTGGTAGACCGCCCGCTGCACCCGATGCCAGGTGCTGGATCGTACCAAACGCTCGCGCGCTGTCCTCGTCTGTATTTGTTGGATAGGTCAAAATGCCTTTTGGTTTGTTGGTGCCATCGCCTGAAATAATCGCCTGACCTTCCATGCGGGCAAACTCGTCCGCTACATCTTCCGTGAGCCATGCCTCCACATCAAATTGCATGTCGTCTAAGGCACGCTGTGTGACCGCAGCATTTGCATAAATCTCACCCGGGATGATTTTAATTTCCTGAAGATTAGGGCCAGAGGTCGCAGTGCGCGCATCCTCCTCGCCGACCCAATTGGTCTGCGTATCGGCGGTGTTCACAAGGCGGGTATATTCGCTGGTTTCAACCATTTTGACCTTACAGATCGAGCGCATGGGCGAATGGCGGCGAACCTGCTTCTCGATCTCGTTATCGATCATTTCAGGGACTGCAAAACCGGCTGTACCGTCACGTGTGGTCGATAGCGCCTTAGCCTCCAGCGCCTTGAGGTTCTCATCGTCGCCGCGTACCATAAAGTCGCGGATGAACGCTTCCTTATGCTCCAGTTCAAGGCCAGATGCCTTTACAGCGCCACCCATTTCAGGGCGCAAAAGCTGGGTTTCTACATCGTCAATACGACTCTCAAGCGCTGAGAGGCCAGTTTCAGCAGCATCGCTATAGGCGTCGATTGCATGCTTTAAATCTTTGATTTCCATGAAAATTTCCTTGTCTTTCATAATATGAGAAAAGCGGCACTTGGGTGCATGACCATTGCACTGCCGCATGAAAAGAAGCCCAAAAGTGCGTACAGAAACACACATACAAAAACACCCAGCATCACACTGGACGTTTCAAATACTGGACGTAAGAAAACCGGCCTCTCACCGGTTGAGAAGGAGGTTGATACGATTATCAACTTATTAATAAATTTAACTCTATGATCTGTAATATTTTTTATGTATTAAATTTCTTTGTTGTACACGCGGTTGGGAAAGCGACTTATGGACCATATAAAAGCTCTTGATGGTTGGCGTGGTATATGTGCCATTCTTGTCGTTCTTTTTCATTTCTCCGCAAACAGTCACTTTTATGATCTTAGCATCATCAGGCATGCATCATTGTTTGTAGACTTCTTTTTTGTGCTTAGTGGTTTTGTGATGGCCGGCAACTATCAACAAAAGTTACTGGACGGCATGTCCACTCCAAAGTTTATGTGGCTACGTTTTGTGCGCCTCTATCCTCTGCATATTTTCATTTTATTGGTCTTCTTTTTCACTGAGCTAGCGTTTATGAATTTTGTGAATGAGTTCAGCGGCATAGGACGCCAGGCTTTCGAAGGGCGCTATTCTCTCGATGCGTTCTTAGCAAACATTTTCTTGCTCCAGGGAATGGGAGTATATGACCATTTAACATGGAATGGTCCGTCTTGGTCCATTAGTACAGAATTTTATACATATCTGTTACTGGCTATTTTCGCTCGACACAGAGCTGTTTTCATAGTTTTTCTTATCCTAACCCCTTGTCTACTATATGATACTGTGGAGGCTGGTAGCCGTTTCTGGTATATATTACGTTGTATCGCAGGCTTCTCCGGCGGAGTAATCGTCTATCAAATCTTTCAAAAATATAAACTCGAAGCCAACAGTCTGATGGAAATAGCAATTGTTGTTTTAATTGTTGCAATGACGGAATTTATTCCGAGCCCGTACAGTTATATGTTAGCTCCATTTTTGTTCGCCATTGCTGTGTACGTTTTTGCACACGAAAAAGGAATTATAAGTCAATATCTCTCTACTAAACCATTACAATTTTTAGGAAAAATATCATTCTCTGTTTATATGGTACATACGTTTTTGCAATTACGTATTTTCAACTTAGCAATGCTAGCAGAAAATTATGGCTTCGAAATTATTACTTATAAAGATGGGAAAAGATACCTTGGCACCAATGAATGGCTTGGGGATTTATCTTATTTGTTAATGCTAGCCGTAGTAATATTCATAAGCTGGGTAACATACACTCATATTGAGGTTAAAGGCGGCAAACTATTAAAAAAATTAAGCGTATAATGTCTACTAAAATTAGATTGTAATTATACATCAGTCACTGAGCCATTCATGACAAAATGATTCTCATTCCCGCTTTGGTCCAAGCCTTGATTAATTACAGATGCCGGACCGTAAAAATCAAAAATTGGTATGCCATAATTCGCGATGCTAATTATAGGGTCAACTAGCTTACCTGTTTCAATATTGAAAAAATCTTCACGTATATTTTGCAGCGGCAAACTGGAAGGATTAGTATCGGGTTTCCACAAAGCACAACGGGCAAAATTCATATTTACAGGGCGACTGTTGGAAGATATTCCTCCTATGTCCCAATTTCTATAATCAAGCTTAACAGGGTTGCCTAAGCCATTTGATGACAACTGAAATATGCTCGTTGAACCATGCTGAACAAGAATATTGCCAGGACCATTCGCATTAAGCGCCATCAACATATTCATTCGTCCAAGCTCTATCGAGAAACCAGTCTCAGCTGTCGTCGGCGTTTCATTGAAAATACGATTACCATTAACATCTTCAACTACGGCATGAAAATATCCATTCCCTAAGAAATCAAAATAAAAGTCAAACGCTGAACCAAAGAATCTCCCTCTATCCGTAAACGCAAGTGGTAACGCAAGAATATCCGCAGAAAAAAAAGCCAGTACATACTCACCATTAGTAACATCAACATTGTTTCTTCGCAGGACTGGTGCCCTTGACAAATTCTGCCCAATACCATCACCGCCATCATCAACGACAGACCAGTTTGTCAACTGTTCCTGGAAGCCTGTATCACTACCCGTCTTAGGCATTATTTCACCTGCAGCATATCCTAATGGCCTCAAGGGGGCGGAATACATTTCAATCGACCTGATATCGCCTTTATAGGCGCGGTCGCTCGCATCGCTCTCTGGTCGGCCAATATAAACGTTATCAGCACCGCCGTAGCCAGGCATACGGCCAATATCCGTTACCAGTGTGCGCGTGTGTATATCGTCTACTGTGAGTGTAATTTCGCCAATATCACCGTCCCATTTCGCTTCCACAGTATGGTAAGCACCATCAAAAAGATTGACCCCATCAGCCGCAAGCTCGTTCCTCACGAGACTTAGTGTTTTAAAACTTGTTCCATCATGAACACCAAAGGCAAACCTGTCTGCAGAGACACTCAATTGATAGCGGTTTGCAGCCCAAAGAATATAAGCTGTTCCGGTTTCAATATCGCCGCTTGCGGTAAGTGCGCCCCGCTCTGGTCTCAAATCAACCCGGATAAAGAGGCCATTTAACGCATAACGCTCTGGGGCATTACCAAGGTCAATGCCCTGCCCTGGTGTTCCATCAAAGGAAATGGCCGTGATATCAGAGCCACTGAGACTATGCCGGCTGCTATCGCTTACATAAAGGTCCGTATTGTTGATTAATTGTGGTGACACCACCGTCAGTATATGCGTGTGCGTGTCAATAACACCGCCCTTATCAACAGTAAGCGTAACCGTGAATTCACCGCTATCCGCATAGGTATGCGATCCTTGGAAAAGATTTTCCGGTGTGCTTCCGTCCCCCCAATCGACGGTGAATGTGGCATCGCCTTCGCCGACAAAACCATCCACGTCCGCGGTATATTGACAATCAATATCTACCCTAAGGGCATCAGCGCCCGCATTCTGGTTAACGGCCATGAGGGCACGCAGGCCCGTCACAAGCTCCGAATGCCCCCAACCGATTTTTGTACTACTATTCGGGATTAGGATACTATCGGGCCTCGGGAGAAAATCCTTCGCGGTTGCAAGGTCGCCGTTGTTTGGTGCAAATAATAACCTGCCTTCAAAATCATCCTGATCCCGCAATTCCTGGTCAGCGATAATGTTATTTTGCAGGGTAATATTCTGTGCGCCAGTCTGCACAGTTATGGCATGGGCCAAACACTCCCTAATCGTCACACCGTCACAGCTATCATCGATCAAAATACCCGTATTCGTTGGTGCATCATCAGCGGTTGACGCGATCACCGTACAGTTTCTGATTACGCAGTCTCGCCCTTCATGAAGCGTAATACTGTCCGCGTCCCGGGTGTGAATGAGAACATTCTCAATCAGGAAATCTGTATTTGGACTGCCCGTGCCCGCATTGATGAAAATGCCCCCGACCGGGAAGTTTTCCTCCAAATCCTGAAGGCTTTTAATATTGCGAATGATAACGTTCGAGTTTGGCAGGTCAGAGCCTGCATCATTAAACTGCAAGACGCCAGCATGGATACCTAAATTGGTTGGGTCCGTTATCATCTGACCAAAATTGATCGCTTCAACAACAACATTACTAACACCGCCGATTAAAATGCAGTCATGACGCACATTATCAAACCGCAAATGGGTCAGGTTTATGTTGCTGCCGCGTGAATATCCGATTGCACCATTGCAGTGGTGATAATAACAGCCGTCGATTGTAATGTCGTTACAGTCGATAATGGCCATCGCATCATAGCGCATATCATAGGCGGCTGCGATTTCGCCGTAAAATTCACAGTCATGAAAATACAGATTCTGGCAATTTTGAAAGGTTGCCATTTCTTCGGTGATCGGATCGCCGTCCCTGAGCGCGTCTGTAACTGCAATCCCGTCAAACACAACGCCGTTGATCGTATTGAAATTCATCCGGGCAAAAATTGGGGTCTCACCGTCTCGCGCTCGCACCAAAACGGGGGACGTAAATGTTTGCGCGCCTTCGGACCAATCGCCGTAATCACCGCCCGCAAGCTCGATAATGTCACCCCCTGTTGCGGCATCAAAGGCCGATCGTAGTTCCACAAGGTTTGTTACCACGGTGGGTATTTGCTCAAGTGGTACATAGGCACTATCAAGCGACCAACCTGTCCCTGAATTCCTTAGCACGCCAAAGGCTGCAAAGCCTGTACCCAGTGCACCAGCGTCCCCAACAGATGCATCGCCGCTACCGTCAAAGTCCGCAGGGCCATTCGGTTTCATCGCATACTGGGAAATCACAGAAGGGAAATCTGCGACAGCATCAAAGCCACCAACGCCGTTCCCGTCGAATACTGCATTATAATCATGCACGGCACCGCCGAGACCAATTTCAAGGTTGTTGGATGTATGAAAATATCCATGACCGAGTGTAATCACTTCCGCGATATTGTTTGCAACGATGGCCGAAGTACCGGATATGCTTTCGCCGCCCAGATGAAGACCGATTGTTGTTGACGGGTTATCCTTATCATAGCGAACACAGGTATTACCGACAAAACTACCGCCCCTGAGGTTGGTAATTGTGATGCCGTGCGCGCTATCCACCAGCATAATATTGCCGTGGCAGACCATATCCTCCATCTGCGCGCTTGCGGACCCGCTAAAATTTGCGATCCCCTGCAGGGCATTTCCGCGCGCGTTCGCTGTCTGGAAAAAGATATTCTGGTTAACAGTTACATTCTGCCAGTGGCCAATGTCATTGAAATTCAAAAATTGGACACAATCAACATGAGGGTTATCCTCATCCGAGGGTCTGCCGACGCAGTCGTAAACCACATTGCGGGAAACGTTTGTCGTCCCTTGCAACAATCCAGTGGTAAGGGGTTGAACCTGAACATTGATGGGGTCAGTATAGGTTCTGTAAATTTCATTATCGGTGATTTCCACACTATGATTAGCGGTCGCGCTGATACCCGAGCGAACATCATAAACTTCACAATCACGGATAAAAACGCTGTGTGGATAGCCCCCTGAGTTCACCGTCCGTATAGCAGAGTTATTCTCATAACTGTCTTCCAAGGAATAATCCGCAAGGGGATCGCGGGCAACACCATGGATTTTCAGACCATCACAACCGGAATTAATCGTTCGTGGTCCTTGTATACTAACCATAACGGATTTTGGTGTTCCATCGCCGACAACTTCAAAGCCTTTTAGGGTGATGTAGGCACTATTGAATATATTTAAGGTCCCTGATTGCCCAGATAGGCTGACTTTAAACCCTTGTTCACCTGTCACAACCACTTCGGACGTAAAGGCATAATTGCGCAGCATATTTGCTGTGGGGTTCAAAAGGGTGCCCGCACGTGCCCGAACAGTTTTGCCGCCGTTTACGTTTGCCGCGATATGATCAAGCGCCGCCTCTATTTCAAGCTGATCCGCTTTCACAGAATAGGTATCGGCCTCAACCATGATATTCAAAACATCACCACTGTTGAGCGTTAACGTATAATTGCTGGCGTTTAGCCCATCCCCCGCAGGGACAAGGTAACCGTCTGTAATCGTAAATTCGTTGCTGGCGTCACCCGCAGTAATTGTGTTGCCGTTCACGGCAACCCCGCCGTGGCCCGCGCGTGTATCCGCGCCAAAGATAATATCATTGACCGTACGGGTCGTGATCGTCCAGACACCGCTTTCAGTTCCGACGGCCCAGCTTACGCTTGTTGTAAAATCGTTATCCGGGCTGGATGTAGCCCGAAGTGCCAAAGTTTGGCCGTTATTGATCGTGCCACTATCACCCGCATCCACCCCGTCAATCACGGCAATACCGCCAGCAATCAGGAAGCTTGCCCCGTCATCAATCCCTGTAACCGTAATCGTGTTTGACGTCACTTCGGCGTTCTTTAGCGCATCGACCGCACCCACAAACACAATCGCATCCGGTGTATGATCGGGCGTGACAGTAAACTCGTCCGTTACCTGAACGCTTTCATAAGACGCGCACCAATCAACCGTCTTATCATCACCCAGCACATCAAGGCTGACGTTGGGCAGCCCCGCTGTAACACCGAAAGAAAACTGCCAGTTATCTGCGTCTGTTCCCGCATTATGCAGGGGGGCAATACTCATGCCGCGAATTTCTGCACCATCCCCCAGGTTCACAAGAAGCGCTGCGAAGGACGCAACAAAAATATCACCTGTCGTGTGCGCGGCCCCTATGACCGTTCCTGTGATAGAAATGCCTGTACCAGCTGGTACCACCAGCGCCGCAAGCGAGGCCATGGGCGAGCCCGCATTTGTTTCTATTGTTGCAGTTGTCACATCACTTGAGACGGCGTGAAGCGGCATCGCTTCCTCCCTTGTTTGAAACTAAAGTTGAATTGAATGATTTGAAGCTTAAAAATTTGGCTGGATGGGCACTTGGATGACATTAGCATTTAAAGGTGAAAGGCGAGCGCCAGCGAGGTCGAACAATGGGCTTAGGACTGCTGAACCGCAGCGTTCAAATATCCCAAAGAAAAAACCACCCAACAAAAAAGCGCCCAAAAGGCGCTTTCAGAAACAGAATTGGATGGGTTTAGTTTATCGGCATTGATAAGAAGATTTCGCAGGCTTCACCTTCAGGCGCTTGCCGTTAAACACACGGTCTTCCTTCAGCGTTTTACCGGGAGACAATTTACTACTCCCGCCGATCAGGTCAAATTCACGAATTTTCAAACCGAGCAAACTGGCAATCCGCTGTTTTAACTCACAGACTTTCATTGTTTTGAGGTCAATACCCCGGATTGTTTCTTCACCACCCTGATGAATAACCTTCACATGCTCGGCACTCGCTGCAAACGATCCAAAAGCCAATAAGCCCACAAGCAAAACACCGCGTTTTAGAGCGCTGTGTTTCAATACCAAACCAGCGCGCAAGCCAGACCCTATTTGCCCTACTTGCTTCTTAAAATATTGTGAAAAAAGCGTCATGCCCAAATCCCCCATCAAATTCCCGATTAAGGTGAATAATAACAGTATGGGTGCATAAATCAAGGCCTAAAACGCAATTTGTTCTTTATTTGTTCACTTTTTGTCTATAAGTTACCGCTATACCAGTTAAACGATACCAGCTAAACGATCAAAAAATGAAGGCAACAATACCAAGGCATACTGAACGGCCTTGGTTCGATAAAGCCAAAAATTTGATAAAGCCAAAACGGGATGGGAGGAAAGTATGCGATCCTTTGAAACAGAGCAAAAGCCATCATGGACAGACAGGTTTATATTTTTGGTGCTCGGGGTATTATTCGCCTTCACGGGGTTCACCTTGTTCCATGAACCTTCCTCCAGAATAACAGGCAAAGAAGAATATATCGATGATGGCCTTCTGTATGTCAGCCGAATTCAGGGGGAAATATCAGGCTTTGGGCAATCAACACCCCATCGTCATTCGTCACTTGCCCCCCGCTTTACCAATCCAGTCGGGGAACTGGCCATCACAAAGGACATGGTAAAATCCGTCTGTATCTTTGATATCCAAACCCCTTCCCCGCGCCTGGAGGAGGAAATATCCCTTTATGTCCAGTTTACCGATAGGGCGAAAGAGCAATTGCGTGGTCATTTCAGGGCCAATAGCGGGCAGCAAATCAACCTGATGGCTGATCAGTACACGCTCGGGCACTTATGGGCAAACGAGGAAGGGCTTAATCACTTTGAGGGCAATACCGATAATTTTGGCGCACCGCAATCACCAAAAGATCCAGACCTGACGCTTTATATCAATCGGCCGATATTCTGGCCCGCGCTCACGATGGTGGCAACATTAACAGGTAATAAAATGCCGGAAATTTGCCCTGAAACCAACCTTCTAACCCCTAAGGAACTGACGGCCCATTATGGGTATAAACGCATGGCGCATTTCATGAAAACATACCAGGAATGAAGGCAGTAAAAATATATTTTTAATTGCAAAGATCGTGTTTATGGAGCATTTTTAGAAAAAAAGGGGGAGGCATCATGTCATCATTCAGTAGAGGTATTTTAACCGGAAGTATCGTCACAGCTGGTGTTGCCCTAACGCTTTATCTTGTCATGACCAACACCTCAGCCAAACCAGAAACAAGCGGTGCATCTTCACAGGAAATATCCGAGGTAATGTCCAATCAAGTTTGGGAAATGGGTGCCCCCTACCTTGCCGGTTTGGATGACACATATAGTGCATATGACTATAACCCCTATGCAGATGGCAAAAGTGAAATCCCGTTCCTTCATATTATGGAGGCTATGCCCAGGCTCAATATATTTTATTCTGATATAAAGGATTATTGCCTTTGGTATGAAGGCAGCAGCAATGATACCGAAACAGAATTTTATGGCACCCTCAGGGTTCATTATACGCTGCGCGACGATATGATCGACAACCTTAAATCTTATTATGATGCCTATAATGCGATGGCTTATCGACCGCAATCCTTATTGCTGGTGAACGAGCGCGGAGATATTGTTTTCCCCGCAAAACCATACGGCGCCCCCGAAGAACCAGACAGCCCCGGCACAGAAGTTATAACCCCCGCGCCTGGGCCTATACTTGTCGCAGATTATAATCCACCGCACGTAACGCTAACGTTCGACCGCATGAGCTTTGGAAATGGTCTGGATATCAAAAGCACTTTGGAAAATCTGTACAAGCGTCCTTATGTAAAACGGGAGCCTTGGGACAAACCTGACGCCCTACAATATAAGGCATGCGATGGCTTGATCAGCGATATCAGTGACACCACAACCTTCAAAAAGCTGATCGAAAATTGGGAAAATTATTACTTCGTAAGGTAAGATAGTATATACTTAAAGCCCCAAAATCCTGAAATCAATCTCACTATGTTCCATATCGGGAATAGGGTCCCTTAAATGAGGCCCCTTGTATGTAATGGTGCCACGTGGTGCCAGTGTATTGATCACTTGATTAACTCGTGAGATCGCACTTTCAACCTGAGAAACCGTGCGGAAAGAACCAAGCCATTCTCTTAAATCTTTAACTTTTCCAGCATGATATACTTCAGTTAATCGTGCTGCACTTCGTCGTTGAAACAATTTCAGTTTACTTCGTTTCGGTCCGTTCTTTGTCCACTTCCAATATACAACCTCACACTCAAACATATGGATACCCTTTCCACCCGGAATGATTTTGACCTTTCCTGTTTTGTCAAAATTTAATGCAAGTCGAAACTGGCTAGTCTCTCCTCTTAACATATGAATTGGTTGAGGTGTCGGTCTAATGGAACGGTATGCAGATATGATGTTTCTTATTGTTTCTTCAATCAGTGCAGCATGCGGCCCCTTGGGCAATCTCTGCTTTCGTTCAAACACATCAGAACTATAATCTAAAAGATAATCCCTTTTGAATTCTAAATCATTCACAATATCAGCAATGTCCTGCTCATCATATGGCATCATGTTTCCTTTCTTATGTGCATTCATGTCGGCTTTAAATCCTTTGGCGGTGATGGTTTTGGCGCGGTTTCGCGAAAAGCCGGAGGCGCGCAAAAAGCGCTCGAACGCGCGCTCATCCATGATCGCATCGCCGCTCATAGCAGCATCGCCGTGTGTGGCAGCATCCGCCTTCACGCTTTCCACTCGCGCCATTTCGTTTGCAGGGAACGTAACGAGGGATATTTCCATCAAATCCGCCTTGTGGATGGTGCGGGTGCCGGTCGCGGCGTCGCGGGTTGCCTCCTTGGTAACAAACCCGATCGATAACCCATCGAGCGCCCCCATAGACAATAGTTCATAGGCTTCTGCGCCCCTGCCCTTCATTGACAGTTTCCCGCGCACATAAAGGCCCTTTTCGTCCTCGCGCACATCAAGAAAGCGCCCGATCGGTTCACGCATGTTGTGTTGCCAAAGCATGGCGGGCGTGCGGGCACGCAGGCTGTCCGCGAACGCGCCCTTTAGGACGATATCATTATCGTTATCGCGGTTACCGAACACGGCACCGTAACCTTCAAACATGCCGGGTTCGCCGCCGGCCTTCACCTCTAATTTCAGGTTCAGGCGGTCATGCCCCCTATGTTCTTGCTGAGGGCTATTAGGTTCTTCCGTTAAATTATCGGATTTCTTTACAAAACATGGCACCACGCCACGGGAAAATGATTGCGTTTCAGCCATGAAAAGCATTCCTTTGTTTGGGTTATGAATGGGGATTTAAAATTGGGGGTTATGAAGGTTTAGATTTTAAAGCACGCGCAATATCACCCCGATACTTGATGCGAATACCTAATATCGGGACCCATTCTGCATCTTTGCAATAGGGCGAAAAGTTCACTGGATTCCGTGATCAAGTCACGGAATGACCCAGAGTATGGTTAGAAAACAGTCCACAACAAAAAAAGCCCCCGCCAAACTGGAAACCAGTGTGGAAGGGGCCTTCTTTTGCCTGAGAGCATTCTGCGAAAACGAAGCCTCAGTAATCGTATTTTATGCGGCTATGTGGTCGCAATGAGCCTGCGGCGGCGCTTTAGCGCCAAGCCAACACCCGCAAAGCCAAACACCATCATCAACCATGTCGCGGGTTCGGGAACTGCGGAGATAGCCAATTCAGAAAGTCGAACATTACTAAAACGGACACTTGACTGTGATCTCGAATTCGGAAAATCAAGAAAAAAGGTCAGGATACCAACACCATTGTCATTAATTCCAACAAAATTCCGGACACTAGCCGCAGAAGTATTTGAAATTAAAGATGTGTCACCAATAAAAACTGTCAAAAAGTCAATTACGATACCATCTCCAACATCTATACCAGCATCAAGAACCGTCAACGATAACACATCAATTGAATCTGAACTTCCATCTTCAACTCGGAAGAAAGGTAAATTTGAGGGTACTTGCCAAGTCCGGTTCCCTAAAACATAGCTATTATTGCTAATTGGGTAATTAGAAGCTGTATCGCCCCCACTAAGGTTTATGATTTCTGTATTTGGTTGATTTGTGTCTAGATCGAAGCGTACCTGAAAGTTGGTTGTTAGGCCATTTGTAACACCAAACGAATTAGCCACATCAACATTTCTGAAAGTAGCGTCACCTTCAAAAACAAAGGTTGAGGCCTGCGCTGATACATTGGCTGTGACGCAGGAAAGCGCGAGCATAAGTGCAAAAAATTTCTTCATGATTTCCCCCAACTGGCGAGTTACAAAATACAAGGCGCTGCCTGACGCCGATTTAAATCATAGGCCTGATCTAAAAGTTAACAATTGGTTAACATATAATCCGTGGGTTGTGAAGTGCTATTGTTCGCGCATCTGTGAACTTTCCATGACACATCAGAAAAGATGATGCCTGACCAAACTCATTGAAGCCCCCAATATTTGATCCTGATACTTGATGCAGATACCTGATGTCTGGGTTCATATTGCGCCTGCACTATATGCAGAAAAGCATTCTGGATTCCGTGATCACGTCACGGAATGACAGTGTATCCTAGCCTGCAACACCATCACCACCCTCGATCGGCGGTAGGCCGAGGGCTTTGCGTTTTTCGTTCACGCTCAGGAAATCGGCCGAGTTGATGCGGTCAAACTTTGCGGCGCGTTTGTGCGCGAGGGCGGGGATTTCATCCAGATCGAGCTTCAGTTTCAGCGCTGAATTCTGATCTCCATAGTTTTGCCCCTTATATTTTTGCCCGTCATACTTCTGCGCCTCAAGTCTATCATGGCCCTCAAACTGCGGCACGAGCCAACCGTTCAGTTCACACACGATTTCTTCTGCAAGCGGAATGATCGTTTCTTCCCACACGCTTTGGCGCGCCTCTGCGTAATTGGAATAGGTCTGACTGTCGGGAATACCGAGCATCTGCGGCGGCACCCCGAACGCAACCGCAATTTCGCGCGCATTCATGTTTTTGGCGCTGCCCCAATCCATATCCTTCGGCGACATGCCCATATCCTGCCACTTTAGGCCACCTTCCAACAAAAGCGGGCGACCCGCGTTCATCGCGCCTGTGTAATGTTCCTCCACCTGTGCTTTCAGGTTTTCAAATTGCGTGTCCGTAAGCGGCGTTTCCCCGTCTTCTTGGTAGAGGACACCAGAGGGCGTCCCGCCATTTTGAATAAGCGCAAGGTTCCAGCGCGATCCCTCATTATGCGCATCAACCGCAAGCGCCGCGCTATCAAGGGGCGCCATACCGTACCAATCCGACAGTGGATTAAAGGTTTTCCAGTGCAGCACATGGTCCGGGCTGAAATCCTGCGTGCGCCCGGCAAGCGCCTGCCTGAAGCCTGACGGGATACCGTTTTTACCCTCCAGCACATTCATGGTGTCGGGGCGAAGTAACCAAAGCTCCTTCGGGGGTCTGCCGTCCGGCCCTACGGCCAGCATATAGGCGTTGCCGGCGATTTGATGAAAGCCAACAAGGTTCGCCATAAAATTCACCCCCTTAATGCGGGGGTTGGGCCGGGCCAGAAGGGTAAGGAGCGGATGCTCATCCACGCGCTCGTCCCCTCGCATGAGGGTTAAGGGGATGCTTGCAACGCCCTTTGCCACCAGATTGATCGCGCGGAACGCAATCACATTCTGCCGGTAGCCCTCTTCTGCGAGGCTATCATACCGGCGCGGGGTGGTTACGGCCTGACCCGGCCCAATCCGGGAATAAAGCGGTCGGTTGGTGAGCGGGCGTTTGCTGCTCGCTTTCGCTTCCATAAAAGGGGAGGAATTGGAAGCACTCTTACCCGACCTTTTGGACACATGGTCCTGTTGGGCGCGGTTCGGCGTTGCACCAGCTTGGCCCATACGGTCTTTATTCCCGAAAATTCTATCAAAAATTCCCATCAAAGTTTCCTCATTCTAAGGTGCTGACGCGGTGCCAGCATCAAATCGGTTATCGCCCACACAAGCGCATCCAGTCGGTCCGGGCTTTTGAGGTTTCTGTTTTCTACCGAACGTTTGGTTATAATATTTCCTGAATGCCCATTATTGGTAAAACTGCACATCTGATCCTCCAATTTCATGAATGAACCAACATGAAAAACCCGCCCTTGCTCATAAAGCGCGGCAACAGGTTCGGCGCGCAGGTATTTGCCGCGCCGCGCGTGCACGGACTTGATCGGGATCAGGGGATCAATCTGGCGCATGATGGTTTCCACCAGCGCCCCACCCTGATTAACCTCTGCGACCACACAGTCTGCGGACACAGCCTGATACAGGTTCACTGCACGTTCGGCCCAGCCAAGCGGGGTTTCCCCCTGTATGCTGGCGTCACGCAGCACATAGGCACAGCCGTCACCCCCAAGGCCCACCGCCACAATCCCGCATTCATCGGCCTTTTCACCAACAGAAACGGGCGGGTCCACCGCCACCACAATGCGGGTAAAATCAGGTAATTCATCCGCGCCCTCGGTGATACGGCAGGCATCCAATTGCCTGCGGGTCCAAAGTGCGCCGGGTACATCCTCCAGCAAATCTGCGTTTAATTCCTGCCTACCGATCCGCGTACCTTCATATTTTTTGATGATGTCGTCTGCGAACGTGGGCGCGAGGTTATCCAGATTGTCATAGGTCGTACCTTTGGTAACATGGGTGTTCTTTGCCGCCATTAAATCCTTTAGTAAGGCGATTGGCCTCGGTGTTGTG
Organism: Kordiimonas sp. SCSIO 12610; assembly: GCF_024398015.1. Taxonomy (GTDB): domain Bacteria; phylum Pseudomonadota; class Alphaproteobacteria; order Sphingomonadales; family Kordiimonadaceae; genus CANLMI01. The sequence goes on along the minus strand of NZ_CP073747.1, from coordinate 984,518 downwards.
GTGATACAGGTGCGCGGGCGCGCACCAAGCCGCAGCCCAAACATCAAATTATCAAAGGCCGCCCGCGCGTTCGCCCAAGCGCATAATTCATCGCACCACGCGGCATCATGCTGCGGCCCGCGCAGGCGTTCTGGCTCGCTCGCGCTATAAAGCGTTGCAATCGCACCAGAGGGCCAGATAAGCTGCGATTTGGACGGTTCAAATTTCGGTCGGTTCCACGGCGGTGATACGGCAATGAGGCCGCTTTCCCCCTCCACCATCGTGCGGCGCGCGTCACCGATCGTGGGGGCAATAAGCGCAATTCGTTTTGCCGCGCTTGTTTCAACGAGCATCCGCACCCATTCGGCCCCTGTGCGGGTTTTACCAAACCCCCGCCCCGCTAGGATTAACCAATGTGTCCAGTCGCCCTTTGGTTCCTGTTGGTTTTCCCGCGCCCAGAAATCCCAATCATAATGAAGCGCCAGTGTTTCAAGCGGGCTAAGGTTGTTTAGAAAGTTTTGCTTTTGGGCCTGAGGCATTAGCCGAAAGCAGCTTGCGGTCAAGCGACTGTTTTGCCGCCATAATCTCGCTTTCAAACTCACTTGCGGGGTCCTGCCTGTTGCCTTGTTTATTGTCTGGTTTATCCGTGGACTTAGCGGAAGACGTACCAAATAATTCGGGCTTGCGCGCCTTTAGTAAAAACATCAGCATGCTGTCTGAATAATCGCGCACATGGCCGACCACTTCCCCGCCCCGAAATACGGGCTTTTCGACGCCCGTAACCGCCCGCCTGATCGCTTCTTCCTCTAGCATATCCGCACCAGAAGACCAGGCGCGTGCCCATGCCGCATCAAACGCCGCGTCCTCAAGCCGCCATGCATACAGATCGGATCGCTCGACCCCCAGCAATGCCGCCGCGCTTGAAACCGTTTCACCGCATTCGAGTGCCTTAATGAAGCTGGCTTTCTTGCGTTTATGGCTGAGTTTGGGTCTATGAGAGGGCTTGGATTTATCTGTTGCGCCGCGCAATCCGCCAGCATTTGACGCTGCACTTGAATCATTGGCTGGTGGTTGATTGCCTAGAGATTGATTGTCTGTGGATTCCATACAAGCCCCATCACGCTTTGCCGCCGCAGGTGACGATTTTGTCTTAAAACCTTCAGGGTTCTGAAATGTAAGTGTCATATTGTCTGGATACTGAAGCGATATCAAAAGGGCATAAACAGAAAAACCCGCTGGAGCTATACAGCTCGCAGCGGGCATATTCGGTCACTATGGCTATATGTATGGTGCAACATTGCCCCCCTGGGTGCAAGCTTTTTTTTACCTTTTTGATACTGATTACGAATTCGTGATCACGGCATCCTTCTTTGCAGGTTTTTCCGTAACCTTGACCCCCAATATTTTGAAAACAACATATGTCAACAAGCACACCAAAAGCGCAGAAGGCAAACCATAAAAAACAAGTATTACTGGCGCGAATGCATCTTCACGCAAATAAATTAGCATATAGCTAAACCATGCAACGTATGAAAGCGCAGGCCCCACCGCATAAAGAGGGTTTGGAGCAAGATATGGAACAGGAACAAAATATGCAAAAAACGCTGGCATCATAGGTACGACAAAGAAAAACCCCACTCCAATGATAAAAGAAAAAAGGTCTGCCCCGAAACTGATTACAGCTTCACCAAAAGAAACTTCAGATACATCATTTATGGTAGGAACAATCGAGCCAAATAACACGAATAGCATCACTGGCACAGCGGCAATCAATATACTGATACCCGCCAGTTTTTTCGCTGTTTTATACTGAATGATCAAGGTCCCCAACCCTCATACGATGTCTGCTAATATTCCTTCATAGCATAAAAGATCAAAAATATTAAAACTGACTAAATTCCGTCATATCACTGTCATAGAAGGCCCATAGATACACGGCTGTAAGGCAAATCCCAATGCCTTACCCTCTAAAATTATTTATATTTTCTGAGATACTTTTTCCAAGTTACTCTTCCCGCCCCGAAGCTCCTCCTCCCCACTCTCTGAAGCTTCGGGGTTTCCTTTTTCTGCAAGGGTTAAGGTAGCCCACTGATTGTAATGAAACCAAATGCGCGCCCTACCGTAAAATATGATAGAGTAAGATAAACCCGAACAGTTTCAGGGCCAGAATGCGTACATTAGGGGGGATCAACCATAGCCGGTAGAGGGGAACAGATTATGGCAAACAGCACCAATCAGCATGAAAACAAGGGAACACCCAAGGGCCGCGTTGTCTCTGCCATTCAGGATTTCATCAATCACGAGGCCGCTGGCGGGATGCTGTTGTGAGAAAGCTTGCAGATATTGATGTAACGCCAGCTTTAGAGAAAGTAATGTCCTAACTATTTAGATAAATAGTTTTACGAATATTAATTACATAGAATTTAGCGTTATAAAGGGTATCTATAAAATAGGGCGATTGTTCAAAGGGGTAGTAAATATATGTTAAAAGTTCTTCTAATATTTGGTTTTCTGGCAGCGGGCATTGTACCACTTTCTGCGGCGCAAGATAAAACGGAAAATCTTCAAAGCGATATAGATTTATTGGCTGAAGGCACAATTAAACGAAACAGTTTACCGTCCTTACAAATCGCCATCGGATATAAAGGGGATGTTGTTTTTGAGAAAGCTTATGGTCACAGTGACCTAGCGGCAAAAAAGTTAGCAACAACAAATACATTATATAGAACTGCGTCGATCTCTAAGTGGTTAACAGGTACGGCAACGATGAGGTTAGTTGAAGAAGGTGCAGTTGATTTAGATTCACCGATCCAAACATACTGCCCTCAATTTCCAGAAAAACCATGGCCGATAACGACAAGGCAACTCTTATCCCATACGTCAGGAATACGTCATTATGCCTTCTTAAATGGTGCTCGGCACCGAGCGGCGACAGATGAAGAATATGAGAAAGTCGAAGCTTGGGCAAAACGTATTGAGGATAGCTATACTACTCGATATACTGATGTAATCGCTCCATTGGGGCCATTCAAAGATGATCCGCTACGTTTTGAACCGGGAACGAGACATCAATATACATCCTTTGGATACCGGGTATTAGGATGTGTTCTTCGTGGCGCAGCAGATAAACCCTATAACACGATAATGCGTGAATTCATTTTTGAGCCTGCCGGTATGTCCTCTACAACGGTAGACGACAGTGCTAAAGCACTTGAAGCGCGAGCCACGTACTATCAGTTTGATAGTACAGGTAAACCAGTGTTTGCTCCCGAAAGAGATGTTAGTGAAAACCTACCAGCAGGTGGACATCTCTCGACTGCCACAGATATTGTGAAATTTTCTCAAGCTTTTGATCAAGGTGCATTAGTCAATGCATCGACGATTGAACTTATGTCTAGTTTGCCTCGCAACAATGACGGGGAAGAAATCAACGCTGGTTACGGCCATGGAGTTGACTTCATGGGGGCGTTTCCCGGTTCTTTAGGCCATGGAGGCTTTCAGGAAGGAACGACCACATTGGTAATTTTATTACCTGAAACCGATGTTTCTATCGCCGTTTTTACGAACGTTAGTGGGTGGCAGAACGTAAACGGTTTTACTAAGCAGGTGTTGGAAGCTTTTGAGAAAAACCTAGAACGCGACACTCTTAACTGAGGCAACTTAGATAGTTGAGATTAGGAAATACTCTGATGATTTCAGCCAGAGTGTCCTGCGCAGGACGGCGAGCATGGTGAGTGGCGTATTGTCCAGGTGGTTCCAATAACTTGTTATCGAGAAACCGTAAACCTTATTGGCCCCGCCAGCTTGTTCTGATTGAACGACAAAATGTAGCTCCGGGAATGCTATTTATCCTGAGATGGCTACGAAGAGATTAGTGATCCTGACGCTGGAACTACAACTTATCTAAAACGATAAAACATCATAGATGTATATCTATGATGCTGATTTCCTATGTTCGATGGTCAACAATATGGCTTTAAAAATATATTATATTACAATAGATTAGTATAATTCCATATGTATCTTGACAGAAGCGCAGCTAGAGAATGGTACATAGTCAAATAGCTGAAGAATACCAATCGCTAGAGGTATCAACCCGACAAAGGCCTTTATCCTGACATATGATTTCATGCGTCCCCCATCTGATTACACAGCCCCAAATACCGATACTCTATAGCTTCGAAAACAGGAAATACAAAAATGCAACCGCTGGCACGATTAAGATAATTGTTATCAACGCAGCGCGCCATTTTCGGTTTTTGAAAATGCTGAGTTCGGCAATCCCTGTGATGATATCAACAATCCAGCCAAGTGCCTCGAAAAACACCTCTATCCCAATTCGTAAATTCAGGATTTCCTCTGATGCCTTGTACCGTTTAATCATATCCCCCACTTTCGTTCATACACAGGATATGGGGAATATTTCACAATCTTCAATATAATCGCGCCCGAGTGATACACGCCCAATCAAATATTCTGCGATTATAGATTGCTTTTCATCATCATTCTTTTATGACTATCAATTCGAGGTAAGCATGACACAGAACACCCGTTTTGTTCTATTGGTCATGAAACCGATTGGGGGTGTGAACGGCTGAATTGAGTAGCATCAGCCAATCACGAATTGATAGAGCGGGATACCGCAACCTACCCCCTTATTTATGTGTGTATGCTGATCGACCAATATTGATCAGCCAAAGTTGATGAGCAGTATTGATAAGAGAGTAGACAAAATGACCTTTTTTTGGGGAAAATGGAAAAGTTCCAGTAAGAAGAAACAAGTATCAAAATCACCACCTGCGCAACAAGGCGGTGCAACAGAAGCCAGCGGCGCATCCGCCACCCACAATGCCGATAGTCTACCGGGTATCCACGATCAGGAAATCGCCCCCTATGACCCCCATGTCCGCGTTTTAAAGGGCGGACATTGGCCCAACATTATCCCAAAAGATGCAGACTGGGATGTTTTCCAGCGCTATTTCGATGCCTTCCTCGCCAATTATGTGGAAACCAATTGGGATCAGGCAAATATTCTGCGCAAACATTTTCATGCCATGCTGCCGGATGCGATGAAAACCTGCTCCAGCACCGATGGCTCTATGACCGACATGTGGAAGGATGTGAAGACCGCGGTGCATCAAAGCGCCGAGGTTCGCGCCGCCACTGGCCTTTCGAACATTGTGCCGCCCGATAATATTCACCGCATGCAAAAGGGTGACCCCCTGTGGGTTGGGGATATTTACAGTTCTGAAATGGTCACGGAAGCGCTCAGAAAATCAGGGATCAATCACAAGGAAGGCGAAAATTATCTGGATTTTGGCTGTTCCTCAGGTTCCCTGATCCGTATTCTGAAGGCCGTGCACCCCAAAAGCCAGTTTTACGGCGTTGACCCGATTGAAAGCGCCATAGACTGGGCATCGGATAATATTAAGGGCGCACAGTTTTCCGTCAGTGCCGCGAACCCACCGCTTCGCTTTTCCGATAATATGTTCGACGGTGTCACCGCGATTTCAATCTGGTCCCATTTTGCTGATTTTTCCGCGCTTGAATGGTTTGACGAAATGCACCGCATTATCAAGCCCGGTGGCTGGCTGTTTTTTACCACCCATGGCCTGAATTCAATTTTGCATAATCTGGTCCATAAACGAAAATCACCAAAACGGGTTCGGGCCTTGTTTGAAGGCTTGCTGGGTGCGGATTTTGTGTTTGAAGAAACGGTAAAAAGGAGCGAGAAAGACCAAAGCCTGTTGGATGTTGCCTGGGGCAACAGCTATTTCCGACCCGACTGGGTTATGAAAAACCTGTGCGACAAATGGGATATTCTATTTTTCCATCAGGGTAAAAACCAAAACAATCAGGATCTTTATGTCCTGCGGCCAAAAAACTTCTGACCGCTGTGGCATAAGAATATTGTTTCGCTCATCCCTGTGGGAATTTTGCCTTATCAACGCACGACGGTTTTATTCCCACAACAGGGTTCTATTCCCCGTGGAGGAACGCGCCCTCGTCTGATAGTTCCTTGCCACTTTTCTGGCGCGGGGCCTTGGTAACATCGAAGGGCGTGAAATCCCCATGCTTCCGGAGGACAAAATCAAACGACATTTTATGGCGGTAGGTATCAAGCGCCTCAAGGTCACACAGGTCTGCCCAGTGCTCGTCATAAAGCGACTGCACGAGCGCGGGTGTACAGTTCCATTTATGGCCGAATTCCGCCACATCATGGCGCGCATCCCACGTATAGCGCCAATCGGGCACCACAATACCGATACCGCCGCCCGGTTTTAATAGGGATAGGAAATAGCGGATCACCTCGTGCGGGTTCCCCACATGCTCCAGCATATGAAGCGCAATGATGAAATCGAGGCTGTTTTCACGAAACGGCAATGCATCCGGCAGCGCCAACAGGGCACGCGGGGTATGTTCTGCGTGCTCGCCGCTTGCGCCCATCGGGCAGCGCATAATATCAATGGGGGTGATCTGCTCATCGACAATGCGGCCACCACAGCCAACATTAATGCCATTCAGTTGATCAAGACCGTACCCTTTGGGCATGGCCTTTAGGGCGGCCTGTTCCTCAGACGCCTGCAATTCGCCGACTTCCTCAGACCCCACATAAAGCGCGAGCGTGCCAGTGCGAAAGGCAAATTCCTCTCGCTCTTCCATCGAAAGATCACCCAGCACTTCCAGATTGATCGGATCGCAGATATTGGCAGCGTTCATCGCAGCCCGCAGGGCATCCACCCGTTCCTGCGATAACAAAAACCCGTCTTTCGACGGCGCATCAGCATGCGCTTCCGTATCCTGCGCAAAAATGCGTTTTAAAAAATTCATTACCACTCCCCCCGAAGCCGCATTCATTATAAAAGCGTAGCAAACTAATAAGCCCGGCCACTCTCATGCTCTCTCAAGCTTTATCAGAATACAACCATAACACTCTTTTTCTGATATCAAAGCCCTATATTCAACAGTTTTGAACCTTTAATCCAATATCTGACCATCTTTATGACTTTATCATTAAACTTTTTTGATAACCGCATGGAACGTCAGAAAGTCTCTATTTCCGCGCCGATGACTGTGTGAATAGCGAAAGACCAAATAAGGGGCGAAGCGGCATGATACGGCGGATACATTCGTAACTTAGCATACAACCCAGAACGGTTATGAAAATCAGCATGCTTGCTTCCACATCCAGCGGGATATTCATCCGCGTCAGGTAAAACCCGGCAACAATAATGATCGTTTGATGCACAATATAATAGGGGAACACCGCACCGTTGAAATAGTGAATATAGGGATTTGGCTTGTTCAGATATTTGCGGGCAAACCCCAGTATGCCAATAATCCAGCCCCATACACAGGCATGATACGCCCCCCAGAACAGGCGACCATCCGGTATCCAGTCATACCCGATCGTGTTCCGGCAGATAATCATAAAGGCCCATAGCCCAAGCCCGAAACCAAGCCCCACACGCTTATAGCGGTCAATCGCTGCCCAGAACCCATCCTTTCCGCCGATCAGAAATCCCAGTATATACATCGCCGCATAATAGGGCGTATTAAACTGCGCCCCGAACACATAATGGCTGACCTCGTCTTCGCGCAGCGCCCCCGCCAATAGGGTGAAAAAGATCATGGGAATAATCAGGATATATTTCGCTGAGCGCGCCCCAAGATCAAACGTTTGCAGGCGTTTTAGGCCAGCGAAAACAGGCGTAAGGATAACCGTGAAGACCAGCAGGAAATCAATAAACCACATGTGGGTATAATCCGGCACATTCACGCCCATATCGTCTGCGCCTGCGATATATCTGGGCCAAAATTCCGTGAAAGACATGGAAATAAACCCGCCCTCAACAGCCTCGAAATAACGCTGTGGCGCGCAGATGAAATAAATCGCAAACAATAGCGGTACCCAAAGCCGCACAATCCGCTTGGCGTAAAGCCGCAAAAACCGATATTTATCCCACGCAAGGCGAACCGACAGGCCAGAGATCAGGAACAACAGCGGTAACCGCCATGGGTTCGATAACAGCATCAGGTTTTCCAGCCACAATAGCGGGGCATGGCTGCTTTTCACATGCCACCCCCAGCTGACATAAAACATACCAACATGATAGAGGATCAACAGGCCAAACACCCCAACGCGCAATGCATCGATATCATACCGCCGCGCTGGCATAGTGCTGGCAGGGCCAGCGTAGCTCGCTTTAAGGCTGCCTGGATCAATGGGGTCATCGGGGCCCTTGGGGTCATTGGCTTTATCAGTATGTGTGGTCATTTTTACGGTACATCCTCGCTAACTCATCTGGGCTAACTCATGTGGCTTTCAATTCGCCTTATCTCTGATTACTTCGTGAAATTAGGTTGAAAAATCCGCTTAAAAACAGCAACTTGGGACAAACGGCACACCCCGTGGTACAAACGGCGACGGGATTTTAGCCAACGGGATAAAGGGCACGACTGAGGGGATGAACGGCAAATGCAAGCAACACACAATTTGGGGATAATGGGGGCATCATGGCCTTGAATGTATGGCGGGATCGGTTTTGGATCGGGGCAATCCTGTGGACTGCGTTTCTGACAACGAACGTAATCTTTGACGCTGGCGCCCAAAACACTGAATTTGCCCGCAACGGCGTTACCGACTTTCAAGCGTGGGAACCCTATTTATGGGAAGCCTCAAGCGCAATGCTGACGCTTGCATTGATCCCGCTTGTCTTGCGGCTGGATCAGCTATTCCCGCTCGGCAGCGTGACGCCTATCCGCTACCTTGCCATGCATTTCGCCGGCAGTGTTGCCTTTTCCCTAATCCACGTCGGTGGGATGGTGTTCATTCGGGAAATCACCTATTTCGCCATCGGCGGTGATTATAATTTCGGCAGCTGGCCCTGGGGTGTTTTAAGCGAACTCGTTTATGAATACTCAAAGGACTGGCGCGGGTATTTAACGATCCTCGTGTACGCATACGCATTCAGGATTATATTGGAACACTATCAATCGCGCGGTACCGCGAAATCGGAACAACCAGCACAAGAGTTTCCGAAACTGACCGTCAAAACACGGGACGGCGAAATTTACCTGAACCCCGATGACATTGACTATATCGAGGCGGCGGGCAATTACCTGTCGCTCCACATCGGCGATGATGATTATCTGATCAGATCTAGCCTGAAGGCGATCAGCAACCGCCTGCCGGATAGCTTTCAGCAGGTCCACCGATCCTATATCGTGAACACGGCCCGCATTACCGCCGCAACCCCCACAGGAAACGGCGATAAAACGCTAACGCTGTCAACAGGGGCCAAAATCCCCATGAGTCGGCGATTTCGGGTAATGACATAGACGAGTTAATTTTGCGATTGATCACTATCTGTAGGCTTTGCATCACAGTAACTATGCTGTTCTAAGCACATTAAACGGGTTTGATCATCAATCGTTTTAAACTGATCAAAATCTTCAGCGACCCCCATGCACATGCTGTATCTATTCCACCGAGCGATCTCATCAAACGGAATAGTCGAACATCCGCGCCCTTGAGCTCTGTATAGTCTCACAATTCGTGCATTTTCATTTATCTTGTAATCGTTTGTATCCAATTTTATTTGCTGGGCGTCCAATCGGGCTTGAGTGGCAGCAAGATCATCCTGACTGCTGCGCGTTTCAAGCGCTGTAGCAATTGAAACAATTGCTGTGGCAAATGCACCAATCGCAGCGACGAAAGCCGTAATAGCGGTTATCCTTTCGACAATACCTTTCTTGGCCCGTTCCTGGATAAGTTTCTCAAGGACAATATCAACTGCATCATCTGGTGTGCCATTTTGCTGGTCTGAATCTGCCATCATCTTTCCCCTTTTTTAAGGGGGATGACAATAGCATGGTGATAATTTTGCTGCCGTGACCCACATCACATTCCTTATGGGATAGGAGTGTTAGGATATCCCACAAGGAGATACATCATGACAACCGTTGACGAAATGCTGGATGATATCCTCCGCCGCGAAGGTGGGTTTGTGAACGATCCTGATGACCGTGGTGGTGCCACCAATTTCGGGATTACGATCGCCGCGCTCAAGCACTATCGCGGCGCGGATGTGAGCGTTGATGATGTCAGGAACCTGAGCGAAAATGAAGCGCGCGAAATTTACCGCAAAAACTACCTTGTTGGCCCAAGGCTTGACCAATTGCCCCCGAGCCTTCAAACCCTGATGTTCGATAGCGCGGTTAACCACGGCCCGGGCAGTGCCGTTAAATTCCTTCAGCGTGCGCTTAATAAGCATTTCGATAAGGATTTGGCCGTCGACGGAGGTTTTGGCCCCAACACCCGCGCGACCTTGGATGATGCTTACACACAAGCTGGCGACCTTATTCTACCCGCCATCGTAAACGAGCGCCTTAATCACTATATCAATTGGGTTAATGAAACACCATCACAGAAAAAATTCCTGCTTGGGTGGATGCGCCGCCTTACCGAATTTACCTGAGGTTACGGCCGAAACGCTGCGCGGATTTCGCTAAGGGGTTGGAGGATGGGTTTTCTGTCAAACCAGGGCCCACCACAAAAACACACTGGTATGGGCCGATATGAAATTTCGCCCACTTCCCATCGATTATCCACGTTGACCATCCTTGCATCCATGGTCAAATGACCAGTTTCATGCTTGATTTCAAAATGGGCATATGTCCCCGATGCCTGAAAATCAATATCAGAAAACATAACACCCTTGTGCTGCCCATTGAACGCATCGATCAACTCATAATTATACCACCCGGGGAAATTGCATAAATGGAGCGAAAACGATTTCGCGCTATCGCCCCGATGCCGCGCAAGATACAGATTAGCACCATGTGCGCGTTCATTCTGTACGGTGGTCGACAGCAGTTTGATGGGGTCCAGCGTATTGATGGCTAATCGCAATTTACCAAGCGCGGCCTGATAGACCGCGCATTCACGCCTGACATCAGACCATTGCAATTCCATAAAAGGATCATAAAACCCGCCCTTTTGCGCCAACCGTTGCTCTGCATCCGAAAGGGGTTCGGGGTCATGGCGTTCAAGCCGAAGCGTCGAGGCATCATCAAACGCCCTGCCCCACACCCCAAAATATGAAAGCGCAGCAATCGTAGCCGCAAAAACCGAGAATATGAAAAGCCTATATCGTATTTCGTTATATTATAACAAATTAGTATTTTAGACAATGATAAATCATATCATGTGTTAAAGAGCATATGATGGCGCGTTCGGCGATATCGGCAAGGCATGAAACCTCTAATCGAGCCTCAAAAAACTGGTACAAAGATACCAATATCATGCCGATAATATACCAGCAATATCACAACGATATGCAGGATGCTGACGATCGTAAACCCACGATTAAAAGACCGTTTGGCGGTTTTATGACGGAACAGTTTCATTGCAAAGAACGCACCGAAAATCCCACCTAGCAAGGGCAATATGAGCAAACTTCGCTCGGATATTCGCTGCAGCCCCCGCACCGCCAGAAATTTATCAAACCCATAAATACAAAAGGCGATTAGGTTCATGGCACCATAATACTCAAGGATCAAAACCGGAGTGATTTCGGGCATTTTCATCCCCTACCATAGCACTGCGCATTCACATTGCCCATACTCAGGCGCTACAAGAAAATGGTCTATCTTTTAACATTTCATATCTGGATTTACTGATAATAAACTTAGAGTACGGTGGAAAAACAATTCCATACCGCTTTGGATAATCACTTTGATAAACTATTGTAACTTTATCACCTGCTTTGATGTTGTCAGGAACCATTGGTTTATGAAGATGTTTTAACCTGCGATTACAAATATTACCGTCCGGGCCTTGCCAATCAACTGACACAACCCATCCAGCAGCATCAATTGGCCGATGACGTACCCATACAATTGTTCCTTCCGCCAAAGTTCCAACGGAGGTCAAGAAAATCACTTCGATTTTACCGATTAGGTGATATAGGATAAAAAGGCCAAGACTGATTAAGTTAATCCAAATCCAAAATTTATGCCCAGTTAAAATGGACATTGACGAAGATACTGCGATTACTGCCAACAATACGATCACTATCAGACAATAACGTTTCCGCAGTATCCTTAACCCCTCCGGCCTGAAATCATCTTTTGCCTTCAAATCTGCAATAATCTCTTTCGCACGTGCGCTTAGAAACAATGTTTCAAACATCCTATTCCCCCAATTTCGGATCACTATATTTTACACGCATTTATGGATAGCAGACAAACCTTGCAGAATGGTGAATATGGATAAAAGCACCTAGAGAATTGCGAACTATGCCCCCTTCACTAGTCCATAGTGATTGAGTGTGAACAAGAGCGCGAGGATAAGGGCCATGAAAACCAGCCCCGGCCAGTATTTCCCAAGCATCCATCGGTATAGCGGTGTGGGGCGCAGGTCTTGTTCTGCATGCACGCGGTACCAATTAAGCGCCTGTTCGTTTTCCCTAAGCCAGCGCGTGCGCAGCCGCCGCTGCCATAGGTGATACCCAAGGGGTACCAAACCCAAAACAAGGGTCACCGCACCTTTACCGATCCCACCCGTCATCGACCACCCGACCGCCAGGAACACCAGCAATCCTTCAAGAAAAATGATATTACCGCGCTCGCGCCGCATGTCGGCCTCAAGGTTGCAGGCAATCGCATATTTCATCACCTTGTCCATATCCCTAAAGGGCATCAGGAGCCATTCATCCTGTATTTTCGGTTTTGATTTTGCGTTAAACTCAGGCTGTGATTTCGTCACTGGTGATGCCTCAATAAGCAAACATTATCTGAGGGCTGGTGGTAATGATAGTGCGCTACCGTACATAAATATAAATCCATCGGGTCTTTCTTGTCGCGACAGCGTTCAGGAATTGGAAGCTTACGACACATAACAGGATCATCAAGCAAATAAATCACATCGCTGATGGTATAAACGGGGTTGGTGTCTATGTCTTTAATATCGATCCGGTATCCATGAAAACCCGCGACAAACCAATAGACATAAATGTTCGCAGAGGCACTGTAGTTACGGCCAGGCTTCGAATACCAAATCGGGGTGAAATTGAGATTAAAGCTCTGTGGTGTCTGTAATTCGGCCATCACCTTTATGCCCGGCTCATTGGCGCCAAACCCGCAATCCTTCAGGGTTAGGCTACCCCCTTTAACCCCATCCCGCAGCGGGGTGATTTTGCTGTGGAACCGGATTTCCTTGATACCTTCAAATTTGGACCTGATCACTGGAATAGCCCCCTGATACAGCGCACAATCGCGTGCGGCCTTTTCGCTGAGCGCATTTTCCTGATCGATGCCTGCATCCCTTAAATGCACAGCGCTTGAATTTGCTGAAACCAACGGGGAAGCTAACAGGAAAACCATAAGGGAGACCGGAATAAATCTTGAAACCGGAATGAAAATCGAAAGCGGGATAAACCTTGAGAGCGAGATAGGTATTGGAATCGGGGCAAATATTGAAAGCGAGATAAATCTTGAAACTCGGGGTAAGGCTTTGCCTGCGCACAGTGGCCTGCATGCCATGAGTGTATCAATCATTCGGATAGATAAACGCGCCATACTATACCCCTCTTTATAATATTGATATATTATAACATATTAATTAGTTAAATAAAAATCAAAATCACATAGGGTATCAATCCGCGCATTGCTCCTATCTACTTTATGGATGAATAATTTGGTAATAGTATCAACTTTGTATGTTAACTTTCGAGTTTGACCATTTGCGCTGCGGACGATCACTTTGCGGTTTACGAACTGATTGTTATTTGGATAAGTCCAGAAACCATAAATATAAAGCTGATCGTTATTTCTGACCAAAATGCTTGAACCATGTGCGTACTTGGAGCGCATAGTCTGATTTGAAATTTCTTTCAGACTGGAATGTCTAATTTTGTTTCCAAAACCGCTAACTGCACTAGCCTTGTTAGTGACGCCATCAACCCCGTAAAATGCACTAAAGTCAGAATGTTGGGCATCAATCATGCTCCATACTCCTGATGCATCAATTCTCTCTAAACAAATTCTGGAGCCAGTCCTTTCGGAACAACTATGCTCGCTATAGATAATCCATGCATTCTTTGCTACATCAGGTGCATCCGGTAATTTATACGTGGATGCAAATCGATCATATTTAAGGTCAAGATTGGGGCAGCGCTCTCCGCAGTCAAAATTCTTCAACTCCTCGGGTAAAGAATTATCTACGCGCGTATAATCAGCAACGCGGTCTAATGGAAACGCTGGATATTCGCGACTTACGGCAGATAATGCCATCGGCACATTGGTTGAAGCAGAAAAAGGCATTTGTATTTTAAAATTGCCAGTCTCTATTCCCTCCAAAACAAAGCCTTCATTGCCGATATAAAACGGTTCTAATAGTTCACTACATAAATTATATCTTTCGCGCGAATTATATTCCCTTGTGGCAAGGCGATCATTAAACCAGCGATACACCGGCTTGTCGCTCAGCAGGTCTATACCAATATCAAAAAAATAATATGCTTGCGGGTTATTATCTTTAGTTAAGCCAGCAGGTACCTTCAACGTCTTCGAACGCGTAAAAGCTCTGGGCTCTTCAACGTGTTCTGCATCGTCCGCAAAAGCATTGGCATCCCCATAAGCCAACAAAACCAAAGCTATCGGAACAATTAAACAGTTACATACACGTATCTGCATCAAGGGTGCGAAATACTTATTCATTGATATCCCCCAATTTTTTACTCTCAACACCCACCCTACAGGCCGGAAAATAATTTTGTAAGGTTTTTCGCGAGCGGGCATCTTTAGGAATAGACATCAAAATGATGCTTAAAAAGCGGCATGACTATGCGTGCAATGCGGCACAAAGGGATGGCTAAAAATACAGGTTAAAAATATAGGCCAAAATTCAGGCCCGAGCCACGACAGCGATAAAAAGGGATAAATGTTATGAAATCTATGACAAAAAATGAAACGATTGCCTGCTTTCTAGCCCTAAGCGTTTCACTCGGCGCAGCTTATATATTGTCAACACAGTCGGACGATGAAACATCGCCATCTCCCGCAGCGATAGAAGAAACAGTGGTGAAATAAAATGATCCTGACAGTGGCAAAATTAAAAGTTCTTGGTGGCCTGATGGCGATTTATATGGCCTTGCTCGCGCTTGTTTACCTTGCCTCCACGGCTGGCGGGTCATCTCTCACTCATGGGCTTATGGGCACGAAAATACCGTTTCAACCCAGTGTGTCCGACCAGCCCCGCGTACCAGATTCAAGATAACAGGCCCCAAATGATAGGCCCGCTATCACACCCACCCAATTCACTACTTACCTCCCAATATCCTACGCCTGTAATGCGATGATGGACGCAAGCCATTTAAGCCCGTCATCATATTTGCGCTTCATCGTCCAGCGCGATGCGTTTGTTTGAAGGCTCGCGCGCACCTTTGCCCACGGAATGCGGGTTTGCTTTTCCCCCGCCTGGTGCCATGCCGCCCAGAAAAGAAGCTTGCGGTCGGCCACATCCGGCAACAAAAGCAACAGGTCAAGCGCGGGCTGCATATCATCGATTTCGCGCGCATTCGGCCTGATTTTCTTGCGCGTTTGCAGGGATGATAGCTTTGCGGGCATGTCGGTATATTTGCTCATCACCGTTTCGGGCCAGATCGACTGCCGCGCATAAAGAAACCCCGCTTCGCGGTCCGGCATGCGGCGCAGGGTCCAGGTCGCATTGATCAGGCGTGCCTCCACCCGATCCTTTAGGGTTTCAACAAGGCTGTCGTGGCTATCAGCATGATTATGGTCCACGGTATTTTGTGCGCAGGTATTGTTCGCGCCGTGGCAGGAATTGCTTGCGCCATAGCAGGTCGGGTTTTGGGCTTCTGCCGCTAAATCCTTACAGGTTTTAGCGAGCGCGTGTTCGTTTGCTCTTTTTGTCATGGATACTCTTGCCGTCATTGTGGGGGGCCTTTGCTGTAGGGGATTGTTGGGGAATGGTGGGGTTCTCTTGAATCAGTCTGGTTTTATTCTGGTTTTTCTTTTCGCTTGTGCTCTGGTTTGGCTTCACTGGGGACATGAATGGGGGCATCACTGGACTGATCAGCAGCGTGGCGGCCGAGCCAATGCCAGCGTCTGCCATATTCGCGGTAAATCGCATCGGGGATGATAGGGTTGTTCGCGCGCTTTGGGTCTGGCCCCAGGTCGCATTCGCGGAAGGTTGGGTGCCAGTGGCTGATGAACCAGTTTTTCGATAGATAATCACCGCGAAACCGACTGTTCGCATCACCGAGGAACGCCCGCCAATCCTCTAGCGAGTTCGCGTCAAACGGTTGCTTTTCCGATTGCGGAATGGACGCTGTTTTTGTGGATGTGCTTGTGGTTTTAGAGGTGCCTACCCCATTGCCTGCTGCAGTGCCGAGGCGTGTGGCCCTGGCCTCGAAAACCGCATCGCTATAATAACCAAGGTGGCTCGGCGCACGGCCAAGCTTTCCCCGTTGGCGCGCGCTTAAGCGCCGCAGCGTGGGCAGAATATCCTTTTCAAGGTCGGCACCACCGTCGAGCCAACTGGCAACGAGCGTTTCATTGACCCGATCTACCGAAAGGCCAGCGGCAGCAGCGACCACCGGCAGCCAATCGGGGCGGTTGATCGTTGGGGACGCATTTTCAGGTGCAGATGTTTTCTGAGAAGGTGTTTCGGGTGCAGATGTTTCTGATAATAGAGTTTCTGGCGCAACGCTTTCTCGTATAAGCCCGATTGGCGCGCCCTCATCGGGTACAGGCGCACTGCCCCCATCCCTATCCTGCCCTTCGATATCACGCTTCCCAGTATCTATCCCCGCAGTATCAGGCCCCATTACATCGCTTTGCAATGCAGCGCGCGCGGATTCAGCCTCTTGTTTTAATTTGGTTCTGGTTTTGGTTGGCGGCATTTGGCTATCCGCTTCGCTGCCCTGCTGCCCCGTGATTTGTCGATCGGTTTGTCGATTGGTTTGGTGGTCGCTTTGCTCAAGTTTTGCTTGCGGCGAACGATGGGCGTTTACCCGCGCTCCCTTTTGATTTTTCAAAGGGTTAGCTGAAACATCCATACCTGAGGTTTCGGTATTTTTTCGTGCGGTTGCGCGCCCGCCCTTCGCGCCGTTGATGCGGTTTTTCGCGACCCGTTTTTCAACATCGCTGTAGGTTTTCACGAGGCGCTTTTGAACCCAGCGACCGTCCTCAACCGTGAAAAACGCCTGCATTGTCGGCCTGAGTTTGCGCCATTTGGCGGCACTTGTACGGGTGATCCGCGCCAGCATTTTGTTATCGTCCGGCAGATAACACCCGCGGGTCCGCCACGCCGTCATCAGCAACAGAAGATACGCCCCATGCTCCTCGGTCGACAGATGGATCGTGTCTGCGAGATACGCATCGGTAAAAAACGGCAAGGCTGGAAATTCCGCCAAAATTGTCTCCCTCTTATATAGTGGCCTTGTTTAGTGACCATGTTTAATGGCCGCGTTTAATGGTGCGGGATAGGCTCATAGCGTCGCCTTTTGTCAGCGCCCAAAGCACCAGCGTGAGGCGAGTTTGAAAGCACCGTCGCGCCGCCCCCCAAGACGCTAGTTGCGACCCCGCCCCAAAAGCGCAGATAAAACGCAGGTCGCGGCAGCAAAAAGCAGCGATTGGTCATATATTTACGTATTTCGTAATTTATTGCAATATAAATTTACGATTTTCGTCATTTACATTTGTTACGGAATTCGTAATATAGATCTATGCCTACGCAAGAATGGATCCGTGACCTTTTAAAAACCAAAGGTCATAAACTGAAGGATATTGCCGAGACGCTGGATATTTCCGCGCCGCGCGTAACCGATATTCTGAAAGGGGCGCGGGAGGTTCAATCCGATGAAATCCTGAAGCTTGCGAACCTTCTTGGCCTTTCTGCGACATCGCTTCTCGAGAGCCTGAGCGCGGGGGAGCTGATTGATAATGGCCCGCTTGATAACGTTTCAATTGATAACGTTTCAGCCGCCGAGCCAGCGCGTATTGCGATCGAGGGCACCCTGATGGGGGACGGCCGAATTTTGCCGCTACTCGACACTGCAACCATCCGGTCGGTTGCGCCGCCCCCGGACGCAGACACGACCGAGGGCCTCACGGCCTATATAATGGGCGATGATGTGCTGGAGAACGAGATCAAGCAAGGCAGTATCATTATCGCGGCTGACCCCAGAAAGCATTTCTATCCAATGGTGCCAGGGGCAATTTTCCTGATTAATCAAAATAACAGCGACGGCACAAAACGCCTGTTGCCGCGCCAATACCATAAAACCGAAACAGGGGAAGATTGGTTAATCCCGCTGCCGAAAACGCCAAACCCCGCCTTTGCGAGCCTACGTTTTGAAATAAGCGTAGCACCGACACCGTCCTTCATCGGTCATCAGGCATCAAATCCACAGCCAGCTGCCAATAGCGGCATGCAAGACCAGATCGCTGGCCTGCACGTGTCGCCCGTATACACCGATGACATTTTTGCGGCTGTTCTTTGGGTACATCTGCGGTACATGCCGTCATAAGGCCAGCCTTAAACACCTTTCGTGACTGCATAGTTTCAATAGTCTCAATTTGATTTAATCGGTCTAACCGCTCGCGAAAGTCGCCTTCCGCCTTATTTGGCGACGCATTCTGAAAAGACGCTTTAAAAGTAATTTCAGAGCTATCAAGCGATGCCAGTATATGTTTGTAGGAAATACCTTTATTCATGACGCCCCAAGCCGTTTTTCATATACTGAACACCTCAAAACTCTGCTGATTCCGCCGAAGACGCACAACAAACAACCGCCTTATGGGCAAAGCAATCGCATTACAGTGTGCAGAACGATGATCAGGCATCACATCATGCGCATAAATGCATCACAAAATTCACCAGATAGTTGTGTATCTATTATTTTGATTGAACTTTGGCAATTTCATGACCAACCGCCGGAAGAACAAAAATATCAATGCTAGCGTTTAGCCAAAATATTATTTTCGATTTTCGTAATTTTTAGTATTGACCAATATTTACGTTTTCCGTAATATTTACACACATCGTTACCACAGGCAAACAAGCGTGGGGCCATGAAAAGGACCCAACGTTTAAATCCCTGAAGGCCCACCTTTTGATGGGCTTCACGGTCATCACAGTCACCACTGGATGGTTTGCTCGATTTAGCGACAGTAATCCCACCGTCCGCGCGCAATAGCCGGACACGGGCGGCGCAGTTCGCGCCAAAATGGGCCACTGGCCCACAATTTGTGGAGGCAAGCACGCTATGGCAACAGATAAGGACCGGAATACAAACCCTCCCCTTCCCTCCCCGTATTCTGTTCAGTCTGCCCTATGCCGCACGACCCGCCGCCTGCGTGCGGCCAGTGTCAGGCGTATCTGGCGCCAGTCAAAGGCGCTTGCCTCCACTTTTTCAACGAAAGAGATCGAGATCATGCAGGCGGCATGGTTTCTGGACCGCTTTGGCCCTGAATTGAGTGCCTCTGAAACAGATAGCAGGCCCCCAAATTCTGGCTTTGCGCGCAATCGCTTTGTCCGCAACATCCTCTGGCTGATTGAGGTACGCGAGGGATATTTAGCGCGACACAACACCAACGCCGTCATCCGGGTAAACGCGGCCATATGGCATAATATTATGGCCTTGAAGTTCGCAATCAAAAGGCTGCCACATTCTAGAGATTGGCGAAATTGGCACCAAAGCCAGCATGCTTTGCTTCAAACACAGAATGTTGCCACGCAAAAGCCATCGCCTGTAGCAACAAACAAAACCGAACAGCACAACAGCGAACCATGCTCAAACGCATCCGTTCAAAACACACTATCTCCGTGCCAATTACCCCGAGAGCAAGGACACTATGATGCCCCCCATAATCAAACTTCGCAATTGGTGGCGACGCCTTCGTCCCACCGCAAAACTGGATATCGCAGGCAGCTTTATTCTGGTCGCCTTGATGAGCCTTTATGCCGCGAACCTGCTTTAGACCTGCGTGTATAGAAAAGCCTTTGGTCATAAGAAAACCCTGTGCTTCAAGGAAATCGAAACACAGGGTTTGGTGTTTGCATCAGATCAAATCAGAACGATCAAACCTGAGACATTGCGTATCAGATTGCAGGATCAGTCCTAAGCTTCCTTCAGCGCCTTCCATTCGGCTTTATGGCGCTTTTTCATCGCTTCTTTTTCCGCATTCATTTCGGCCTTAGCTCGGTCTTTGTCTGCGTCAGACATGCTTTCCCAGTTTGCCTTGACCTCTTTGTGGGCTTTTTTCATCGCATCCCACTCAGCCTTATGGCGTTCCTTCAGGGCCAAAGCCTCTGCTGAGAGGCCTTTCTTGGCTTTGACAGCATCCTGTTTTGCTTTTAGCGCTTTTTCAACCTTCTCTGGCTTTTGCACTTTATCGTCCATAAGAGGTGCCGCCTGAGCCGCACCCGTTAGGGCCATCGCACCCATAAAGGTTGCAGCCATCATCGTTGTTTTCAAAATTGTCGTTTTCATCGAGTTACTCCCTTTTGTTTAACTCTGTGTTCACTCCGTGGTTGGCCTCACATGATGAAAACTACATGATTATCATTTAGAATAAAAATTCAATTTTATTCAATTAGTTAAAATATATTTGCCATTAAATTGCCTTAAAGCGCGCAAATTTTTGCTTAAATTCCCCTAGGCACTTGATCCGACACGGTTTTTAAACACTGAAAAAAAGGCAGCAGCGAAGGCTATGTCGCTTATTCGCCCGAAGGTAGAAAATCCTCAGCCCGAAGGCCGACATTTTCATAGAATTTTGTCAGGTTTCCTTCTGTGAACTGATGCATATATGCATCATTCAGGCGCTTGATAAAGGCTTCGTTTTCGGGTGTTCGATAGCAAACAACCCCGATTCCGCCAGAGAAAAATTCGCTTTCCGGATCAAAGGCCGGCAGGGGTGCCTTCAGGTAATCAAACACAAAGGCCGCGTCCGGCATGGTCGCAACAATATAATCAGCCCGTCCTAATACCAGCAATCGGGCTTTATCAAGCTCGTCACTGGCAGGAAGGAATGTGGCGCCAGAGCCCTCCATCGCGTTCGCGATCGCGGACCCCCTGGCATGAACCACCGTGCGACCGGTTAGGTCAAGGGTTGGGCGGTAAACAGGGCGCCCTTCGCCCGCCAGAATGAACACCCTCGCCATAACAAAGGGGACGCTCTCGATAAAATCATCAATATTGTCGATTTCCTTGCCTGTTTTCAGCACGCTCCGCGTTGAAGGATATAGGCATCCTTTACCGCCGTTCAGGAAGGTTGCTTTGGCGCGCAAATACGGCATTGGCATATAGCTCGGCTGCGGCGCCATTTCAGCCATGACGGTTTTGATAATATCATTATAAAACCCCGTACCATCGAGCGCGAGCGTTAACCCCCAGGAATTGCCGTAAATTACCGGATATGAAACATCCGTGGTCTTTGCAGCCACACGCTGAACATCCTGGCCCTGAGTTGCTTCATTCTGAGGCGCTTTATCCTGAGAGGCCTCATTATGCTCAGCCAAACCTTGCCGGTCTTGGGAGCGCGCATCCAGTTCGATTTTGTGCGCCTGCACCGACGCTGTGAGCATCATCCCCACAATCCCCATAGTCGCAGCCGCGGATAGGCGAACCCACGGCCTTATTTGCGCTATTGTACGAGGAACAGTCATGCACTACTCTTTAATTCGGTGTTCACATCTAAATCATAAACAGCGGGGCCTTTAGCCCGCGGATCATTTAACCATTGGGCCATTTAACCCAAGAGCGATCAACATAGGTACCATCAACACAGGCAGCACCGTCAAACGAGATTTTCAGGCTTATAGTCGACCCGCAATCGAAAACACAATACCATTTACTGCGTATCTGTTGCAACCACGCGATTTTTGGGACTTTGTCTGTGATAAATGGGCCATACAGCGCAAAATCAGGGGGCATGGCACCAGCAATAGTGAGAAGATTGAGCGCGCTTACAGCCCCTTTAGCGTAAATCCGGTTTCAGCAACGATTATAAATAGCTGGTCATTTTGCCGCCCATCGCTTGAGACCGGAAAAACACCGCGTTGAACCCGAATAAACTCGCGGCCCTGAACAGGAACCAGCATATCATAAAATCTGGGCTTCCCGCTTTCGAGGCACCCGGCTAAGTCATCAACCATAGAGTCGGCCAGATCAGGGCGTATGCTCGTCCGAACATTGTCGCCTGTAAGTTCTCTACCAACCAGTTCAGTAAAGCCAGTACCGCACAACCGAAAGAAAAATTCAGGCCCATGCTCGGTTTGTTCATATTTCAAAATCACAACCCACGGCAATATATTCAGGCAGCGCGCAGGGTTGAACGCAGCGCGTGGGAAAAGGCCGTCTTCATTTTTATTGGCCTGCCAAAACTCACCAAAATGCTTGACCGGATGACCAGATGAAATCTGCTCAAACGTCAGTATTTTTAAGTGTTCAGACAAATCGATTTCAGACGAATTTACGATAACGACCCCTTTCCTAGCCTTGTAGACTGTCAGTTAGATACGAAAACATTCCGCTTAAATCTCTGCAATGCGGCAATCATGCTGTGCGATAACCACAAAAAACTGGTCAATCACGCTTCCGTCGGTCGATACTGGAAAAACACCGCGCTGAACCTTAATAAAATCGCGCCCTTCCACCGGCAATTCGGTCTGCGAATATTGGGGTGTGCGTGACTTGAGGCAATCAAGCAATTCCTGCTTCATGCTTTTCGCGGCTTTTGGGTCCACCACATTTTCAAGATACTGCCCGGTAAATTCACGCCCCGCGAGCTCCGTGAAACCAGTACCACACAAACGATAAAGAAACTCGGGCTCTGTATCAGAGGCATGATGCTCAAGGATTACAATCCAGGGCAATATCGCATGGCAGGTAGCTGGCTTAAAGAAAGACCGCTTGAAAACACCCTGATCATCAAGATTATCATGCCAGAATGCATTGAAGCGGCGCACAGGGTGTCGTTCATCAATATCTTCAACAGATAATATGGACAGCGCTCTTTGCATGACGAGAGGTTTTCACCTTATATTTAACAACTATAGAATACTAACCGTTAGCATAAACCGAACATTAGTAAACATATGATTTCTTATGCGTATCTTTACTTGTGTTTATTCAATCAAAAGCTGATTTACTTTGCACTACAGCAATAAAGACCCTGTTTGATTTATAAACCTATAAACTTGATTTTCAAAATTAAACTTTAGATTACTTTAACCTATATCCCCACCAAGGAAGGCTGGTGACGAAAGCCTGCCTGTTTTATCAATCTTGTCAAAAGCCGGGCCAGCCGCTTTTATGCCGCGGTGGACCAGTTTCTGGCTAGGCAAGTCTGTTAAAAAGGCTTAGAGAACAATCAACAATCGCAACAAAAGGGAAAGGCCATGCGAATATTGTTTATCGGGGCTCATTGGTTTCTGGATGAACTTCCAAATCAAAACTTTCCCTTTAAGCGCGGCATGCAGCTGGCGGGCTCCAACACAGGGAATTTATTCATCGGCGAAGCGACCCGTTTTCACCTCAGGCGATTACTCCCGGATATTGAGAAAATCAGGTACCTCACCAAAGGGGAAATCGAAAATGAAGACTATATAACGGCCGAGTGGGCAAATACGCGGTTTGACTGTATCGTTATGGCAGCGGCCAATATGATCAACGAAGCGATGGAATTGACCATAGAAGCAGACTTTATCGAAAAAACAAACTTACCCTTCATGATTTTGGGGATCGGCGCGCAGGCGGCAGACCGCACGTCCACGGTAAACGCATCCTCCAGCATCAAAAAGCTGCTTCATATCGCTGCCGAGCGATCCCATGCGATCGGTGTTCGCGGTGAATATACCGCAAGCGTCGTCGAAAGCTTTGGCATCAAAAATATAGAGGTCATGGGATGCCCCAGCATGTATATGAATATCAATTCTGACCACAAGGTCACGGTACCCGCCGCGCGGGACATCAAGCAGGCTGCGATTTTCACCAAACGGGATGATCTTGGCTATGAAGCGCACAAAAAACTGGTTCAGCTTCAGGCCAAACAGGTTCGCCACGCGCTCGACAATGGGTTCAACTATATCATTCAAACAAATTATGCTGAAGCCTGGCTTGCCTTTCACGGCGAAGTCAAGGATAGCCATATCAAGAATATCAGCGCTGCCTTTCGCTACAAAACAGACGAGATTGAGGCCTTCACCGAGAAATTGATGACGCACCTGCGGATTTTCTTTCATTACCGGAAATGGAAAGACTATCTAAAAGGCGTCGATTTTACCTACGGTGCCCGCTTCCACGGCAATATGATGTCGGTTATGAATAACGTGCCTGGGGTTTGCGTTTGCCACGACAGCCGCACCCTTGAGCTTTGTGAATTTATGGACCTACCGCACATTAATATCGCGGATTATGATCCTGATGATTTTTCATTTGAGGCGATCGTAGATACCGCTGATTATTCAGAATTTAACAAAAATTATAAAGCCAAATGCGATCGCTTTGACGGCTTCATGCGCAAACAGCTAGCGGCCTTCCTCTAACCGCTCGAGTATATATTTTGCTGCCGCTTTGGCGTCGCCCGCGGCATTTTCACTGCCCTGCAACTGCGCCGTTACGATCGCCCCCTCCTTCAAAAGCAATATTTGCCGCGCCACCTGATCAGGGGCCTGAAGGCCCGTCCGCGCCGCAAGGGCCTCAAAATGTAAATGGAGCAGGCGCTTGTGCTCTGCCGCCTGTTTGTGGATAGGATGATCCGGCCTTTGATATTCAGACGATGCCTTGATGAACAGGCACCCTTTGAAATCATCCTTTTGGAACCATTCATCAAGTGCATCAAAAACCGCCAAAAGCTGACCTTTGGCAGTATCCGCCAACTCTTCCATTCGCCGGAACAGCCAATTGCGAAACTTTTCATCCCGCAAGCGCAGCACTGCCAAAATAAGGTCTTCCTTGGTTCGGAAATGATTATAGATGGATGTTTTCGATATCCCGCTCTCAATAACGATCATATCCATGCCCGTGGCGTGAAAGCCATTATTATAAAAGGAAATCAGGGCCTTTTCGACCAATTCATCGCGCTTTGAGGCTCGCATACTCTATCCAAAACATACCGATCAGTTCATAAGTTCAGTCCTTAATACATTAAAATACAATCATTTTACCAGAATAATGTTGAAAATATCGTGATATTTATCATTTAAACTGTACTGATCGGTACATATTGATATATCACTATATTTGAACGCGAAACAGATGACAGGAGCCCCCTATGGCCAGACCCCCACTCCCTCCCTTTACCGAAGAAACCGCGCGCGAGAAGGTTCGCCTTGCCGAGGATGGCTGGAATGGCCGCGATCCCGCCAAGGTCGCCCTTGCCTACAGCGAAGACACCAAATGGCGTAATCGTTCCCACTTTGTTAGCAACCGTGAGGAAGCACAGGATTTCCTGACCGGCAAATGGGAAAAGGAAAAGGAATACCGCCTGATCAAGGAACTGTTTGCGTTCAGGGGTAACCGCATCGCAGTTCGCTATGCCTATGAATGGCATGATGATGCAGGAAACTGGTTCCGATCATATGGGAACGAAAACTGGGTGTTTGATGACGACGGCCTGATGAAAGAGCGCTATGCCAGCATTAATGACCTTCCAATCAGCGAAGACGAGCGGAAATTCCACTGGCCGCAGGGCCGCCGACCGGATGATCATCCCGGTCTTTCGGACCTTGGGCTATAAACAAACCGACCCATAGGAAAAAAGCCCAAAAGAACGCCAAGAAAAAAGCCAGAGCAATTTGCTCTGGCCTATCAGTTTAGGGGGAGGGAATTTTGAAGAGTTCTACCACCTTATGAGAGGTGATAAGCCATGCGGTTACGGCGCTTGTGCACCAGGCCAACAATCGCGAAACCAAGGATCATCATCAACCATGTCGCTGGCTCTGGAATGGCTGCTGTCACAAGCGAGAAGGCGCTATTGTTGCGCACACCAGCACCAGATGCGATCGACACTTCAAACACAGCCGCACCGCCATTTTCAAAGAAAAGACCAGACAGGTCATTCAAACCAGCATTCAGGAACACAGTTCCAAATGATGTTCTAGGCGCAGTCAGGCGCGGGAAATCAATAACATTATAGCCATTGATCGCAAGGCGCGTACCATCATCGTGGCGTACACGGAATGTATATTCACCGTCTTCGTCCACACGGAACTGGCCGTTTGCTTCCAGAATAAAGGTAGTTCTAAGGCCGCCCGGGAACGGGTTGTTCACACCAAAGAAACCACCAGTACCACGGGTTCCATCCGTGAAATCCAAGACAGCATACTCTTCACTAAAGGTTGGTGTTGTATCCAGAACGCTTGTAACAAAACCACTGTCCAGATTACTCAGGCGCTGGTTCACATCAAAGGCGTCTACTGTAAAGGTCGCAGAGGCTGAAGCGGAGGTGGAAGCCCACGCCAGCAGAACAAGACACCCTAGCCCTGCCCCTGCTAAACTCATAAAAAACTTTCGCATCTTTCAGTCCGATCTCTATATGGTTTTAGCGCTTCGCACTAAATTATACTGCGCGAAACGCCCTCATCTTCTCGAGTTAAGAAGGTTATAAACCCATCCGACTTAAGACATTCAAAACAGGTCGTTAAAATTATATTCATATTGTAATTAGATGAATTCAGGATGGGTACCAGGAGGATGCGAGGAACGCATTTAAGGAAGGCACAGATAATGCGAATGGGCGGCCACTATTGCCAAAAGACAAGATAGCCAAAAGGCCGGATAGCAAAGAGACAGGGCAGCCAAGAGGCAAGATAACCAAAAAACTAAAACCAAAAAGGCGCATGTGAACCCATTCACCAGCGCCTTTGAGTATTAAGGAGTTTCGATGCTCGCTATAGCGTTTCAGCTATACCAAAGCCCTCAGATTTGCGTTTTGCTCTATGCTTTTCTGGCGCTTAGGAACGTCATGATGCCGCCCACGAGCACAAGCACCATCCCAATCAGGAAGGCATAGCCGCCCCATTCAAAATCGAACACATTGCTGAAAAGCTGCTCGGTTACTTTCTGCAAGGGATCAGAAACCGCATCGGTGATTTTACCAAGCAAACCCCCATCATCATCGCTGCCACCACCCATGTTTTTCAGGATCGGCCACAGCATAACAATCCATGCGCCAATTGCCGGAAACAGTGCAAATTTCCGCATATTCACGGCCGCCAGCACCGCCGCCGCGATCGCAAGCAGGATTAATAAATACACCTCAGGGTCCGCCGCATCAGCGTAAGATACATTCTGAAGCCCCGCAATATTCAGCATCGGTGAAAACGCGCCAACCGTAGTTAAAATCGCGCCAATGATTAAGATAAGATCAGCCTTACCAAGCTCTAGTTTCATGAAAATTCCCCATCCTTATTCCCCCACGATCATTCGTGAAATCCAAGCATGCGCGATCATTGGGGCAAGAGTCTAGGAGATTTTTGGATATAACAAGTCTGAAACTCGTACAATTACTCTTAACGCAATAGGCTCGGACAATAGGGTTCTACAACAACTTTTTCTTGTGGCTTTGGTGGGTCTGGCTTTGTCACCAACTCTATATTGTCATTCAAACACGGCGTAATCTCTTTTGCACGCCATCCATAATCGGTATCGTGTGGTATGCAAATATCCGGGTCGATTTCAAGCTCTGTAAATTCTATTTTCTCAAGCTCAGACAGGTATAGTTTCCCGTCAAACAATGATCTTCTGACAAAGCCCTGAAAATACACAAGGCCACCCTCGCATGTGGAAAGGTCAATATCATCATCGAAAACCAGTTTTTGATAAATGATAGACGGATCATCCGGCGCAACCGACTTCATCGCGGCATAAGGGTCATAGTGAGAAAACTGACTGGTAATAATCGTGTCCCCCGCTTGCTTGCTAACCGTGCCATAATAACCGTACCTGAACCCGCAGCTTTCAGGCCATAAGACCAGCATTTCAGTATTGGGCGTTGTATTTTCCTGAAAGGCAGCAGGCCCGGTCACAATATTATTCTGAAACCGCGCATAGCAGAGGTGATCAATTTCAATCCAAGCAACTGGCAACCCAAGCGTCAAAATACCGAGGAAAAAAGCAATAATATATTTTTTATTCGGGAGCTTCATGCTTCACCCCCTCTTTGCCCGGCTTATAAACAGGTTCATACATTTTATAGGGCCAATAGCCCCTAACCTGCACCGGGTTTGCGCTCCATGTTCGCTCATGTGTCCACCAAATATTATTAGTCAGATAAAAGCATTTTTTTTCAATCCCCTCCCCGATTTCAGAACCATTCAAACTGACAAGTTTTTCGACGTAGATTTCACTAGAGAATAAAGAGCGACGGATTAACCCGCCGAACGATACAACCTTGCCAACACAGGCCGATAAATCGATTGGGTCTTCGAAAGTAATTTCGCCAAATTCAGTCTTTAGAAAATAATCTTGGTCGCGTTTCAATATTGTACCTTCATACGAACCATAGGCTCCACAAAGCACCTTACACGATTCCTTTGGGTCATCATAAACACTCGAAGGGTCTGCGATAAACCGCGCACCACACAGATTATATATGACATATAGCACACAATAGGCCATCAAAAGCCCTAGAAAATACGAACCGATATATTTTGCGATTGTCTTCAAACATGCCCCCAATGTTTTACTGATACTTCTAATATAGCGCAAAACAGCCGTTTTTCAACTCTGGCTTTAATTCTACTGGCACGCAGTACGCTTGCACCCATTCACCGCTGAGCGCGTTCTGTTGATAATGTCGATTATAATTCCAACAACAACAACAATAGTGATCAGTATCGCCGTTCCTTACGTAGGGAATGTATGCCTTTCATGCATGCAAATAACCGGCCCTTAAAGAAACATATGAATTCCGACCCTGACCAAAACCGCGTATGTGCGCCCAACACCCCAAACCAAGCTGAGGACGGCCCCGCTGTGACACTATCAACGCCCACAAAAGCCGCCATAGAAACCCTCATAGAAGCTCCCATAGAAACATCCACGCCCACGGTGTTTTTCAACAGCGAATGCCCGATCTGCAACGCGGAAATTTGCCATTATGAGCGTCTGAGCCAGGCGGCAGATATAAGGGATATAAGCAGCACAAGCGGTACAGCGAAGGCAAACAATGGCGGCGACATAGGCGATGGCGGAAACACGTTCACGCCCACCGCCATCCGATTTCAGCCCATTGCGGATAACCCCGATATTCTGCGGGAATACGGCCTCAGCCGCGCGGATATTGAGCGTCGGCTTTACGGCCTTGATGCGAACGGCAGGCTAATCAGCGGGATTGATGCGTTTATTATGATCTGGGGCACGGTTCCCCGCTATCGCTGGCTCGCGCACACGATGGCCCTGCCCCCCTTTCGCTATATTGGCGCACTCATCTACGACCATATCGCCGTTCCGTTCCTTGGCTCGTTGAACGCACGCAGGAAAAGGAAGGCAATGAAAAGTCTTTAACTGCTTCTACCTACTCTATCTCCATGATCCGCATCACAGATTCTTTCCTTCATATTTAGTATAGTCGTGATGAGGGAATGCTATGCAATACGGGAGAGCGGTGATGGCAGTAGAGAGAAAATCTAAAACAGCGACAAAGAAAACAGTACAGACTAAGAAAAAAGCTTCACAAACTGCTACCAAGCGTGCACGCAGATCAGAAACTGAAGCAAGCACAAAGACAGTAACACCACAGAAAAAAGAGTCTCAACACGAAAGCCTTCAGAGCCAAACTGATACCCTACCCAACCTCAATATTATTATTACTGACCGTACAAATGCTAGGGCGAATAACTATTGCTCCGTTGCTCTTATTGACCTGCAAACTATAGATGCGATTGAATCAGACAATCATATCATCAATAACTTAGGCATCACCAAATACGACATTACACATGAGAGTCTTAAAACCCCGCTGAGCGGTGATGACGCCTTATTGATAGAAGATACATTCATTCTATCAGAGGCATCTATTCACAGCCCGCCTATAGATAGAATTCTTGGCACAATTTCGATCATGCAAAGTGGCAATGACCCGAGCATACCTACATGCATTGATGACTATACATATTGGCCCGACCCGCGCTCAAATCGTGAGTACGGACACGATGCAAAACAATCATTCGAGAGTTTCATATATTCACTTCTCGAGTTTAAGTTTGCATATGACATCGAGCTTCATATCCACACCCAACCTTATACCAATCAAGACTCCGTAGAAAAGCTCATTACCTATATTCAGGAACGTGAGTGGCCAAATTTCAATACTATTAATATTGATGATCAAACCCACAATAAAACCCGCACAAACCTTGAAAGCGATCAGCCTTCGATAGAAGATCATTTGGGATTTCAGCAACTTGCGAACTCGCTTGGGGCGTTCCTTAAAAACAAAAGCACGAGCTTACCGCTTACGGTCGCAGTAGACGGCCCGTGGGGCAGCGGGAAATCATCATTGATGCTGATGTTACGCGAAGCCATAGACCCTCAATATGATAGTAAGGAAGATAGCAAATCCTTCGGTTTTTGGCTGCAAGTATGGCGCAGTATCCTTTTATTTTATCTGACGACTGAATGGATTTGGGTCGGGTTATTTGCTGTTACATCCTTTCTCATAACCAGAGGAGTTTATAGCGCCGAAGCATTTGGGTTAGACCTCGGCTTTCAATACCAGTTTCAATTTAACATCTTATGGGGACTGTATGGTATTCTGGGTACAACAACAACTCTATCGATTTTACACCATGCGGCCTTGTTAGAAAATCGTCGCAGGATCAAAAAAAACAGTACGCGCACCTTTTCCAGCGTGTTTGTTAACGCCTGGCGACATGGGCACGGCACCCGATTGAAAGCCGCCATCATGAAACGCATCATCGATCAGTTAATCGAAGCCCACGGCCTTAGATTTTTCCTGAACCTTCAATTATCGCGCTTTAATAAATTAGCCCTACTGAACGCCCTGTTTATGGGAGCAATAAAACATAATATTACACTTTTTATCATGCTATGCACAAGCGTTTGGTTAGTACTTGATGCCACGAAAGGCACGGAGCTCAATATCACCAATTTATCTGAAACCATCACAGCGCTTATACTTCCCGCTGTTCCCCTGCTCGCGAAACTTTTAGATAAGGGCCGTTCGGTCGACGTGAAGAATTTTATCACGAGCCCAAATTATGACGAACTCGCAGGGCCAGATGACGAGATTGAAGCCGACTTTGAACGCATAATGGCAGCCCTACAACGGGAAAATCTATCGCTCGCCATTTTTATTGATGATTTGGATCGCTGCGCCCCACAAACCGTGCACGAGGTAGTTGAGGCCCTGAATGTCTTTTTTGGCAAATACAATACCAATTGCTTGTTTGTCCTGGGGATGCATAAGGAAATGGTCGCCACAGCCCTTGAAGTTGCTTATGAGAAAATGGCGGCGAAACTGGATGATAATCCGCTACTTACAGAGCAAACTCCTTACGGCCATCGATTTCTCGAAAAAATTGTACAATTTTCTGTGCAGGTGCCAAACCCAACAGAGGAAAGTACCAATACTTACATTGAGGTGCTAACAACAGGTTCATCTATGAGTGAAGCAAGGCAACTTTTAAAAGAACGTAAACATTATCAAGTTTATAATCGCCTAACCGCCAAGTCAAGTATCCTCAAAGACTGGATACCTCTCACCTTTACCCTGATTAGGCTCGGCCCCTTAAGTAACTACCTGATTGAACAAATCATGAAAATTCTCAACATACCTGATCCACGTATATGGATAAGGGTGGAAAACAAAATTAGAGCCCGCAAGCAACAAGATGCAAATTTCGCTGCCGCCATCGAGCTGATAGAAACTGAAGATAACCAAGAAACAAAACGCCTCGACGCCGCTGCCAATTTTAACGAAGGCGACGCTAGCATACAGGAAATTTTCAGCGATGTTCGCCATGCACTAAAGAGCAATCCACGGCAATATAAACGCTTTTTCAACCTGTTTCGCTTCCGGCAATTTATCGCCGATAATGACGAGGCTTTAAGCGATATAATCAAGAAGAAAAATGATGCAATCCTGTCGGTGATCGAACTTGAATATCGTGCCGTCTACCAATTCGCGCTTCTGGATACACATGATAGTCATGAAAATAGCGAGCAGCGCCGCACTGAAGTCATTTTGGGGCGCATAGAAAGTGCCATGGCAAGCGCCTCGGCCTACACGCCACAATACAAGGAGGCTGAGGATAAAAATGGCAACATTATTATGGACCAACGAGTTCTTATCCCCAAAACCTTTGAAGATGAAGTAAAAGACACGCTCGCGACCGATGCGAAACTCAGGGAACTGATGTGGATGGTAGAATTTAGCGGATAGAAAAAGGCAGGGTTTGATCCCTGCCTTCATGAATAAACGCTATGGTTTTAAAAGTCTACTCCACAGGCTGTGCCTTGAAGGTTTCTTCGTCCAGTTCACCCTCCCATTTAGCTACGGCGGAGGAAACAGAAAGATCACCAGTGATGTTCACAACAGTCCGCAGCATATCAAGCGGGCGGTCAAACGCGAACAGGAAGCCAACAATCAGCGCTGTATTATCCGGTGTAATGCCAATTGGCTCCAGAACAGCGGCGAGCAAGAACAAGGAAGCAGACGGGATACCTGCGGTTCCGATGGACACGAGCGTGGTTGAGAAGGCGATCAACAGATAATCCGCGAACGACAGGTCAATACCGAACACCTGCGCCGAAAAGATCGCGGCAATCCCCACATAAATCGCCGTGCCGTCCATATTGATGGTGGAGCCAAGCGGTAGCACGCTGCCAGCGATTGTTGGTTTGATGCCCAGATTATGTTCCGCAACCGAAATTGTTACCGGCAATGTTGCACTTGAGGACGAGGTTGAAAAGGCAACCATCTGCGCGTCCAAAATGCCCTTAAAGAAGCGAACAGGAGGTAATTTCAGTAGGAAAGAAATGATCGCGCCGTGCACGAGGAAGATTTGCAGCAGAACCGCAATCACGAACGACAGTGCAAACGGAACTACGCCCAACAGTGCCGCCACACCCTGTGTGCCCGTAACCTTCGCGATAAGGGCGAAAACACCAAAGGGTGCAAATTCCATAACAATGCCCGTAACCTTAATGATCACTTCGGCGCCGCTATCGAATACATTCGCCATTGGCTTGCCCTTTTCACCCGCAAGCAAAATCCCGATACCAAACAATAGCGAGAAGAAAATCACCGCCAGCACGTTTGCATCCGCGAACGCCTGAATTGGATTTTCCGGGATAATTCCGCGCAGAATATCCGCGAGGCTTTTGGCGTCTGATGTTTCCTTTGGTGTAGCGCCAGAAATATCAACGCCCACACCCGGTGAAATAATTGTCGCGACAATCAAACCGATGGTGATCGCCACCGCCGTTGTCCCGATATACATGGATAGGGTTCGAATACCAATAGAGCCAAGCTTTTTGGGGTCACCCATCGCGATAACACCTGAAATCAGCGTCAGGAAGATCAAGGGAACAATAACCATACGGATCAATCGCAGGAATATTTCCCCGATCAGCGAAATGCTTTCCGCGCCTTTGCCCCACAGGCTTCCAACAATGATCCCGAGAACCAGGGCACCGAGGACCCGCTTCCATAATGCAATTTCAAACCAACGTTTGAGCATACCAAAAAACTCCCTTATTTCAGGCGTATAAGAGCGCATATTCAGCAATATGAACGCGCCTGCCTTCCCCATTGAACCAGTGACTATAGAGTTTGTCCCGAAGATAGGGAACCCCAAAATGTTTTTCTGCGCTATAGCCTTTGTCTATGGAACGGGCATTAATGGCATTTTATTTTATATGAAATGCTACGGCTTATTTAGAGGGTATATTGACGACAGAATGCCTGAAACCGAGCACTCTCGTGTGTATTGGGCCAGTATAATCCAGAGGGCGGAAACCCGACAACCCCACAAAACACAGCGCCCTAACCATCTGGTATCACAGAAGTTTTAACACCGATATCTGAATATCTGTTTCAAAGGGAAATCATTTATGCGATGAGACACACCAGCGGCCGCGCTATAGGAACAGGGCCCAGAAATAGACATGAAGCAGGCTTGAAGCAGATACCAGTAAGCAAGCACCAGCAAGCAGGACAAAAAGAATGAGCGATAAATACAAACTTGCAAAACCCCTGATCACGAGCGAATGGATCAACACCGATCAGCCACTATCGTTTGAGGATTTTCGCGGGCGGGTTACGCTCTTGACGATTTTTCAGTTCCTGTGCCCAAGCTGTATGTCGCACGCAGTACCGCAGGCCAAGCGGGTGCGCGAATTATTTGCGGAAGCGGACGTGGCGGTGATCGGCCTTCATACTGTTTTCAAACAACATGATCAGCAGACCCCCGCTGACGTGAAGCGCATGATGCGCGAACATGATATCCGCTTTCCAGTTGCAATCGACAAACAGGATGCGGGCGAGCGCTTGGGTGAAACCTTCCAGTCTTATGAGCTTCGCGGGACGCCGACCCAAATCCTGTTGGACCGGGATGGTAATTTGCGCAAAAACAAGTTTGGTTTCGACAGCGATCTTCAAGTGGGGGCGGAAATTATGTCGCTTCTGCGGGACCGCGAAACTGGCCTGAAATACACCCAGACTGGCGATTAACTAAGACAAGATCACAGATAATTACACCATAATGTGCATTTACTTGATCCAATACTTACTTTAGCTAGTAAACTATACAATTTTTGGTTCATCAAATGCGGATTGGGGGCATCTTGTGATCTGGGATAAAATCATATCATCAATCTTGGTTTCACTGTTCGTCAGCGGACTAGCGTTTGCGGAAACCAAATCTGACAGCGCATACAGCAGCCAGCAACGTCAAAACAACTTACAAGGCCCAAGCGGCGAGCAGCCGTTTCCTGTACCCAATGACGCTCCCAGGCCCAAAACACCAGAGGACACAATCATTATCGCGGGCACGATGATCCCTGATCTGTTTCACCCTGTTAAACGAGGGCCCTATAACGCGATTTATGATCAGGTCATCGAGGGAATAAGCGAAGAAACCGGCCTAAAGATCACATTACACACGTTGCCAGTTAAGCGGGCACGCCGCACTTTCACCAGCCAAAACAGCGATTGTTACTTCTTATCGACGAAAGAATACCCCGGCCCTCTGGCTGAAGCGCCAGACGCCACATCACTTATTCATTCAATCACCTTTCACGAAAGCCATATGAAGGTTTTCACGCCAGACGGAACACCACCGCCCGCAAACACAATCGGCCTCAAGGGTTTGGTCGTCGCCGCCGATCAAGGAACCGGGCAAGGGGATAATCTTCTGCGGGCGCTCCCGGAAGGCGTTAATGTGGAATATACAACATCGCTTGAGCAATCGATCGACATGTTATCGTCAGACAGGGTTGATGCGGTGGTGGCTTATGACCTTGATATGATACTGTTTGAAATGCACAACCCGTCCCACAAATCCCTGATCACTGACGATGATTTTATTCTGTATACAAGCGAAGATTCGATCAGTTGCTGGAACACGGCGAAAAACCGGAAATTCCTGAAGGCTGTCAACGCCCATGTCAAAACCCTGATTGAAAAGGATCAGCTGGTTGACCCGGCGCATTATCTAAGCTCGGCGATCAAACACCGCTAATTTGCCTAAGGGCACCCGAAACCAAAGCCTACCGCCCAAATTCTGTCATATTTTTTTATATGATGCCCCGATTTCAGGGCGCATGTCAGGCATTTAAACGGCAAACAATAAAAAATTATATTTACTTTTTATTATCAACCTGAAAGTAAAGTGAAACAAAACATAATATAGATGCGTTTTTTGTGTTTCTATCAAGTTCTGGGGAGGCCTTGGCAGCATAAGCAAATTACGGATACTACAGGCAAAGTAACAGGGCACTAAAATTGTTACCAGGGAAGATAAATCTGCGATGGCTTCGCCGCGCATATATGATTGCTATCTACGGCGTCACAGCAGTGGGCGTAACCACGTATAGCGACGCAGCGCCGGCACACATATCAGCAAACACATCAGCACACATGGACGAAATTTCGCCCAAACACTATGCTGCCCCAACCAGTCAAATCAGCTTGATCAAGAAATTAAATCCTATTCATCAGAGCCAAGATCAGTCGCAAACTAACCTTGACGAAGAGATTAAGATCGCGGGCACCATGCTCCCTGATTTTTTCCACCCGGAGGAAAAGGGTGCTTACAATTATTTCTATGAAATGATCATGAAGGGCCTAACCGTTAAAACCGATCTGATTTATTTACCAGCCAAGCGCGCACAAAAATCATTTGCAGACCGCGATACAGACTGCTTTTTCATCGCGTCCAAAAAACCGGACGGTGCCAATAACCCAAACCCCGGCGAAGCTCGCGTCGTGCATTCAGACATAATCCATGATAGCGCCAAGAAAATTTACACGCTAAAAGGCCAACCTGTGTATAGAAGCACAGCCAACATTACCCGCAAAAAATTCGCGGCAGATCAGGGCGCTGGTAGCGACAGGCGCCTTTATGAGGCTTTTTCAAAACAAAATACCTTTTTGCGAACCGAAAGCATTGAACGTTCTATCGAGCTTTTACGGGCGGGCCGCGTCGATGCAATCATCGCCTATGAAATCGACATGGTCACCTACCTGCATCAGCATAAGGACGTTCAGGACATAGAGACCGATGATGATTTCGGTTTTCAAACTGCCGGAAGCAGTATCGCCTGCTGGGAAAGTCCGAAAACGACCCGGTTCCTCGATCAGGTTAATGGGAAATTGAAGACCCTGAAAACAAACGGCATGCTATCGCTTGATCAATATTTCAAAAACTGATCTATCCCGTTAAGGCCAGAGAATAAGAGCTAACACCCTATAGAATCTGGGATATTATGAATTTTCCACAATTTGTGTTATGATGCATCTTCACAAAGGGGGTTGCTTTGCTTGATCGATCACCAGATCTGAATACTCGCCTCACCACTTTTGGTGATTTTGAAATCCTGTCCGAAGGGCCAGCATTCGATAAATATACACGCGAAAACATCCTCTATACATATTGGCAAGATCACGGCGGGCCAGAGCAAACGATCACCCGCGCTGACATAAACCCTGCCAAGCTGACATCTGTTTTAAAACATATGGTGATTATGGATATCACGGCTGGGTGTTCACCCTATGCGCCCGCTATTCCCACCGCTGATAGCCAGCATGATTTCACAGCGACAGTGAAGCTGATCGGAACGTTCGTCGTGGATTTTTACGGCGAAATAACCGATAAAGACATCTATCAGATGGAACATACCAGCGCCGCCAACCGCATTTATCATATGACGGCCCTTGCCCTGGATACCAAAACACCACAGTTAAGCGTGGCATCCGGTTATACGGACCAGAAAGAGCATCTGAAGTCCTATGCGCTTTATCTTCCGCTTTTCGACGGCAAGAAGAGCGCCGGGCCAGAAGCATTGCCCAACAACCCAATCACCAAAATGCTGGTGTATGTGGATGTGGTTACCTTAAACGATCAGTCGATATAAGCGACCTTTCCCCGACACTTTCAAGCCGGACGAAATAGGCGATAACAAAGCATCACAGATCAACTGGCTTCTTTGGTCAACAGGCCTTTGAAATCACTAGATCATTGAAATCTCTGGATCATTGAAATCACAGGGCCTTTTTAAAGGATTGGGCCTTCTTTTCTTCTTTGGAGATATGCCGGATCGTCTTATCAACAAAGCGGGCAAAGCGCGGCGCATAATAGGGGCTGTTGTCATACCACCATTCCCGAACCCGTTCCCGCGACAGGGTTTGCCGCATACGAAACTCGGTCGACAACCATAATTCCTTTTCGTAAATCCCGTATTGGCGGTGGGTATGCAGCATTTCAAAATGCCGGAAACTGATGCTTAGAAAATTCGACAGGATCAACCGATCCGTTGATGATAATTCAGACAAGGGAATAAGGTCTGCGGTATCGTTTCGGCTTGCAAGCAACTCCGCGAGCTCCCGGTTTTCGACCACACGGCCCATATTATCAGAAAGCAACTGCACGCTGGACTGCGCCGCCCCCATCCTGAGCGCGTGGGTATTTTGCCGGATTTGAAACCCGATGAAGATAAAACTGATCACCACGGTGACAGAGGCAATAATATCAATGATGGTGGCAATTTCATCCAAACTCATGAAGCTTCCCCGTTTATTTAGCCTGTATTCTTTTGTACCGTACCAAGGAAAGCTACTGTAGGTAAATAGATCATTCCTCTGGACACGCTATGCAGACAAACACAAAAGGGCATAAAAAACCAACACTCCTCATGATTGCGGGTTTCGGCGATAACGTCAGCATGTTCGAAAATTTAACTAATACCCCACTCGCCGATGAATATAATCTGATTATGCTCGACCTGCCCGGCTTTGGCAGTCACAAACTCAGCAGTCACGAACTCAGCATACCGGCGCTTGAAGAAACATCTCTGATTTCACTCGCGGAATTTGTATCGGAACAAACTGAGCGATACGATGCCACAGCTATTTTGGCGCATTCGGTGGCTTCGGTTATTGCCTCGCTCGCCGCCAGCATGAGGGGCACCAATATCCACACGCTTTTGTCATTAGAGGGGAACCTGACCGCGGAAGACGCCTATTTCTCAGGTATGGCCGCCGATTACGATGATGCCGCCACCTTTTTTGATGCCTTTCAAAACAAGCTGGCGAAAATGGCGGAAACTGATCCGATCATCGCGCGCTACCGCGCTGAAGTCGCTCGGGCCGATGTCAATGCCCTGTGGGAACTCGGGTGTAACGCAAAGGCCTTCACGCACTATAACCACCCCGGCGAATTGTTGATGCAGGCCGCGCATGCGGTCTATATCTATAACCCTGATAACTGCGCCCCATCATCCCTTAGGTGGCTGCAAGCCTCCTCCATGGAACGCTATATCCTCGCTGGCGCGAGCCACTGGCCCAGCATCGACAGACCCAATGACCTCTCACAAATCATTTTAACAGCCCTTGATAGGTAACGGGCCACCTCACCTGATGCCTAAGGGACGATCATTCTATCACTTTGACAAAAAGGGGTTCTTTATCAAAACACGGACCCTTTAGCAAAACAGGGCCCTTTGACAAAAGCGGGGCTTCGGTGTTCAATCATCATGGAGCAAAAGAATTCAGAGCAAATTGATGGGGGAGCATCAAATGGCAAATGCCGCGCCAGAGAGATCGGGAACATCAGAAACACCAGAGGCAAAACAGAAACAAAGCAAGCCCCGAAAACCCGGAATGCTCAGAATATTCGGCCGAATGCTACTCGGCGTTATCGCCGTCATTGTTGCCTATACCGCATGGCAATATATCAAGCCGGACCCCCGTGACACCGAAACCCTGATCCACGCGAAGGGCGTCATCACACTTGATAAAACCCTGCCGAATGCAGAAGCGATTGTCATGCAGCATGGCATGATAAAGGCGGTGGGCGCCTTTGACGAGTTGGCGGCCACCTACCCGAATGCCAAAATCGATGATCGCTACAAGGATGCTTATCTCGCACCCGGTTTCATTGACCCGCATGTGCATATGCTTCTGAGCGCACTTCAATATTCGCTTCCAATGGCGCCGCCGTGGGATCTGGAAACGCCGAATGGCCTTGTTCGCGGCCTCTCAAACCGCGACAGTTTCCTTGGCCGTATTCAGGAAATTGCGGATGCCCACAGCGCAGACGATAAGGATACACCGCTCGTTATCTATGGCTTTCATGATCTGGTGCACGGTGACCTGACCCATAGTGATTTGGATGCGATCACATCAGAGCGCCCGCTTTTTGTCTGGCACTATTCGAGCCATGATTTTTACCTCAACAAGAAGGCGCTTGAGTGGGCGGGCATCACGCCCGATTTACATAACAAATTCGAGGGGGTTGTCCTTGACGCGAACGGTGCGCTAACCGGCCGCGTGTTTGAGGATGCCCTGCCGCTACTCTTTGAGAAACTGCAATCCCATCTGTTTGCCCCTCTTAAAATTCGTGAAAGTATGCTCGGCGTATCCGATATGCTGCGCAGAAGTGGGGTTACGACCGTTGCGGACCTTGGGTATGGCATCCTGAACCGGAGCGCCGAGGACCTGAACATCACCGTCAACTGGTGGTCGGTTGATCATAGCGGTTACCGCCTTTATCTGGTGCCAGAGCACCGCGCCTTCACGCGCGAATTTGGCGATGACCGTGTAGGCACGATCAAAGCCATGCTTGCAGGCGATATTTCAACCCCTGCCCCCATCCTGTCGCAGGTGAAATTTTTCACCGATGCCGCCTTTTATTCGCAGACCATGCGACTGTCAGAACCCGGCTACCTTGGCGGGCAATCGAAAGGAACGCTGGGCCACTGGGTCATCACGCCCGATCGGCTGGCGGATACCATAAAGCCCTATTGGGATGCGGGGCTTGGTGTGCGTATTCATTCAAACGGCGATGCGGCGCAGGCGGCAACACTGGATGCGCTTGAAATTCTGCGTGCGTCGCCCACTGCGCCGAACCCGAATGGTCGTTTTATCATCGAGCATGCTGGTATCGTAATGCCGGATCAGGTGGAACGTGCCGCCAACCTTCAGGCTGGCATTTCCGCCGCCAGCCATTATGTGCATTATCTGGGCGGGGTGTATCAGGATATTTTAGGAAGCGAGCGCGGGCAAAGTATCTCGCCCCTAAAATCGCTGATGAAGCTCGGCGTTCCCACCACGTTGCATTCCGATGCGCCCCTCGCACCGCCCCTTCCCCTTAAGGCCGCGAGCGTGCACATGCTGCGCTCCATGCGCGAAGGGGGTGTGTTGAACGCGGGCGAGCAACTCAGCAGGGCTGAGGCACTTCGCGCCATCACGGTTGATGCGGCCTACGCCCTTGGCTTGGAGGGCGAGATCGGCATGATCAAACCCGGCATGCGCGCCGATTTTACAATACTAGGCGCCAACCCCATGACCGCCGCGCCCAAAGACTGGCCAGATATCGAGATCATCGGCACGATTGTAGATGGCATAGAGCATTGACGAAAAGCCCGCATTTAGTGCGACAATTGATGCGCCCTAAGGTGACGCGTGATCATATAGGTTTGCCAACCCCGCAGAAATAACAAAGCCCCGATCATGACGCCAATTGGATTGGCATCCCAACCGAAAAACAGCATCGCAACATTCAGCGCTATGAGCACGCTACCGAGCGAAATATCGATGGTATGGCTCCAGATTTGTGAACTGCCATTGTCGCGCTCTCGCGCCTTCATTTCCCAAAACCCAAGGCCGTCATCGATTGGCTGGCGTCCCTGCATCCAGCCTTTCACAATGCGGAAATACAGTAGGCTGCTGAGGTTCATAAAGCCAAAAACCAAAGTGAAATACAGAAGGGTGGACAGAAAATTCGCAATGCTTTCCGGACGGTCATTGATGATAAATTGCCAAGCATAAAGCCCGACAAACCCACAAAAAACCAGAATTGCTGCGGTCCCGATGTGTCGGTGAATGCGGGTGGCGCGTTCGGCCTCAGCGGTCGTCGCTTCATAACCGACACCCTGATACCCAAGCCGGAGGATACACATTCCGTTATGGTTTTCCTCTGGGCTTTCCTCAGGGGGTTCCTCAAGCCACGGCGGCGCAAGCTGCTTACCATCCAAAATCATTGATTTTTCCAATCCTTATACGCCGACAGGGCTATAAGCCC
This sequence comes from Kordiimonas sp. SCSIO 12610, assembly GCF_024398015.1. Lineage (GTDB taxonomy): Bacteria > Pseudomonadota > Alphaproteobacteria > Sphingomonadales > Kordiimonadaceae > CANLMI01. Next base: position 942,733 of record NZ_CP073747.1, on the reverse strand, counting down.
GCGAGCACAATCAATCTGATGCCGGATGCGCCTTCCGGTGGTGGATAATCATATAATTCTGCCACGCCAGGGAAAGAAGCACTACCGACAAAATAATGCTAGTTCCCTCTATTTCCCCCCTAAAGAGGAAGGATGTAGCCGTCAGCAAAAACCATACAATCCCCATCCACAAAAACCCGCGATATCCATAGGTTTTCCGGCCATATTGTTCGCGGCGGCGGGCCTTTACTTCCCAATAGCCTAACCCTTCATCCACGGGATCGCGGCGGCCGAGCCACACTTTAACAATTTTGAAAAATACGGCGCTAAGGGCGGGTGAAAAGCATCCAAGTGGAATAAGAAACATCAGATGTATCAGGAAGGTCGCAACTTGATCTGACCTGTCCCGAACAACAATCATCCATATAAACAAGGCAGCAAGTATGCAGAATATCATGATCGAAGGGATAGCCATGCGCTTATAAAGCCTGCTGATCCGCCCGGCCTCGGCCTCATTGACCCTGTACCCAATGCCTTTGTACCCAAGCCGGACAATATAGTTATCCTCCCCGGTTTTGGTTAACCATGGCGGCGATAATTTCAACCCGTCCAGAATCATTGATTTTCCAAATTCCTATCCATGGCTGTTAGAATAAAGGTGCACCCGCGCTCTTACAACTTTAATGTCATAAAATTCTTGTTATCCTAACAATTGCGCCCACACGTCACTTCTGATAGCGTTTGAAGGGATGGGAAGGATTTTGTAAGAGGGAAAATGCGGCATGGACGATATCAAATCACCAGAGACTGAGATTAAATCACCGGATCATGGCGGCGGCAAACGCGCCAAATTCAAGGAAATGATCGAAGGTACGGTTGAGGACTGGGCGATCATCGCGGATCATGCCAAGGATTTTAACAAGGGCCTCGCAAAACGTGTGCTTGATCACCTGCGCCTTTTGGACGGCGATTTCGGTGGCTTCCCTATCGACCGGCTGGAGCATTCGCTGCAAACCGCAACCCGCGCGCACCGTGACGGACGGGACGAGGAATATGTGGTCTGTGCGCTACTGCATGATATCGGCGATACGCTTGGGTCCATGAACCACCCCGATGTGGCGGCGGCGATCCTGAAACCCTTTGTATCCGAGCAGAACCACTGGATGGTGGCGAACCACGGCCTGTTTCAGGGCTATTATTTCTTCCACCATCTGGGATTAGACAAGAACATGCGCGATGTGCACAAGGACCATGAATGGTTCGATTACACCGCAGAGTTCTGCCATAAATACGACCAAGCGGCCTTTGACCCAGCCTATGAAAGCGAATCCCTCGACTTTTTTACCCCCATGGTCGAGCGCGTATTTTCAAAACCAAAACGCAGCATTTATCTGGAAGCGATGAAGGAATAATTCCTGACGCATTGATGATATAGGCAAGATACGACACAGTCATAATCATGTTTAATTGGGGGAAATCATGAACAAGTTTTTTATAGTCAGCATAGGTGCGTCATTGGCCATCGCCAGCAGTGCGAGTGCGCAGGCGCAAGCGCAAGCGCAAATATGTGACAATGCACAAACAAAACTGGAAATATTCCTATCCCCAGAGGACATCAGTGATATCGAAAGTGTACTGACAGGGGAGGTCCTAAAAAGCGCGCAAGGGAATGAAAGCTTTGGCCAACATTTACCGCCAGAAATTTCGTGGGAATATAGAAGGCTAGATGGCAAAATCGATCAAAAATTGGGTGCAGTATATGCCGTAACCTTTGACAATAAAGCGACCAAAGAAAACTGGTATTGGTACTTTGTTGAAGAAAAGAACGAATGCAAAATAAGCGCAATTAGAAAACTTGCTTTGCCTGGCTTAATTTATGCAATGCGTGATCAACTGACAAAATCACCAAACCTTACACCTATCGATGAACAGACCCTTAAAAATCTTAATTTGATTACAAGGCCAGACCACGAACTGAAGGACCACCTAATTTCGAACATTGATGCATTCAATAAACTGGTTGAAAATGCCAAGACAGATATAGCGCAAGCACAGTCCATCGCTAAATCAATGAACTTAAATTATATCGATTTGGATATCGAAACCGGCAATGTGGATGTTAATATTGGCGGCATAACAGATAATTCGGTCGGATACTTTAAGGCACCTCATCCCTCGTCCGTCCCTGCCATGTCACCTGATTCATATATCTATGTCGAACATATCATAGATGATTGGTATATTTACAAAACAACCTAGTAGCCGCAAACCATGACCAACACGACGAAAACAAGCAAATTCCTGAGCTATATTTTACGGCACCGCCCCGATGCCATCGGCCTGACTTTATCGAAGGAGGGTTGGGCATCGATTGATGAATTAATCGCAAAAGCAAAATCAGAGATCACATTAAACCGCGAGATGATCGAGCATGCGGTTACTACAAATGAAAAACAACGTTTCATCCTATCGGAAGACGGTCAGTATATCCGCGCCAATCAGGGCCACTCGATAAAGGTAGACTTGGGCCTTCAGGCAACTGACCCGCCCGATACTCTGTTCCATGGCACGGTTGAGAAATTCATTCCACCCATCAGGGAACAAGGCCTTTTAAAGGGCACACGCCAACATGTTCACCTATCCAAGGACCGCGAAACGGCGGTAATCGTCGCGAAACGCCGCGGCAAACCCGTTATCTTAAAAATCATGGCCAACCAAATGCACTTGAACGGGCATGACTTTTACCTTTCTGAAAACGGGGTTTGGCTCACGGATCATGTGCCAGTGAACTATATTGATTTCGCATAGAGGCCACCACAAATGCATACATTTTATTATCCATTAAAAACGCTCGCTTTGATGTGTCTGGGCAGCCTTTTATTTGTGGTGTCGGGCGGTGGCTTTATCCACGATAGCATTGTTATATTGCAGGGAGTTCAGGAAAATACCTGGCTCATGTCCAGCACTAAATCCTTCAGCATTTTTTCGCTAGTTTTTTTATGCATCATTGGACTTTCCAGCACTGCCTTCTTTGGATCGTGCCTTTATATCGGGGCCATCGAATATTTGATCAAAAGAGTCCCTGCGCTGAAAATATCAAAAGACGGAATTTTCATTGGCACGCTTATTGGGGAAAAATGGATACAATGGTCAGAGGTCGAAGACCTATATATTTACGAGCAGGATACGCCGAACCACGGATGGCTATATAAAAAATTATTCCCCAACCGATCCGGTGAAACATTCTTGTCTGTAACACCGTCGGTGCCAAGGCGGTCGATGCCGTTTTTTATCAAATTCCGCCGTGCAGAGGTTGGGTTGAAGCGCCTTGATGCAACACTAGAGGAAATCAGCGCTGCCATAGAGTTATATGCGCCAGAGCACATTGCCCCAAACAGGCGATTTATGGACAAAGGCGCCATTCTACCGGTGGGGAAAACAATCGCTGCCGAGTATAAGCCCAATAGCTCTGATGCCTTCCCAAAAAACTTCGTCCCCGGCAAAATCATGCGCTTTGGCTTCGCCCTTCAAACGGTATCCACCTCAAATGAAGCTTTGAAATTTATCATCAATAACGAAGCGATAATTCAATTGGTCAATCGGGACGGCAATGTGGTTTTTGAAGAAGTTTTGATGCTGCCTGTTGAATTAGCGGTTTGTGCAAAAAAATGGCTCAATGGTAACCGCGAGGCTGATTTTTACTACGAGTCTATGGATGAGGAGGAACACCCTGTCCTCGCGTTTGAGCGCAGTGGCGATCTTTATAATTTCAGGTCGGTTTGGCCCCATGAACCCTACGACAATATTAGCCGGCACGAGATCGAAGAATGCCTTCAAGCTTTCATCGATGAAGTGAAGAATGAATTCAGCGAAAGAGGGGTAAAAATCCCAACCGAGCTTGATTTATAAGATCCAATATAGCACGATCGACGCTACAAATTTTGCATATGGGGGTATCATGCACACAAAAATTCACACCTTCTGCTTTATCCTCACGTGCCTAGCCTTCATGCCATTGGCGCCATTATCGCCGTTGTTTGCAAACGCCAGCACCCTTGATGCTGCGCTACAGGATATGTGCGACCGCAAAATTATTTTACTCGGGGAAAACGGGCACGGGGACGGAAATTCCCCTGCCTTTAAAACCACGCTTACCAAGCGCCTGGTCAAAGAATGCGGGTTCAACAGGCTCGTGTTTGAAGCAAGCTTTTATGACGGCATGAAGGTGATGCAGGCCGCACGGCTCGGCACCCCCGTTAGCGAGGACATGGTCAAGTCCGCGATGGCGAGCATCCGAAACAATACAAAAGGCATTGCCCCCTTAATCCCGTTCGTGCGCAACCGCGTGCAGGCGGGTACGTTAACACTCGCGGGGATTGATGATCAGATATCGGTATGGGGGTCGTTTTATGCGCTCGGTGACATGGGCCGTGATCTAACGGCATATCTGCCAGAACCACGTGCGGGCCAATGCGAAGCAACCCTAAAGCAGCGGTTTTGGTATCAGTATAGCGAGGATGCGCCCTATGACGAAAATCGGCAAAAACCAGTTTTGACATGCTTGGATGATATCAAGGCCGCCATCCAAAACAAAACGAACAAAACCACCCGCGGTCAAGACTTCCTCGCCGTGATCGCCAGCATAAACCGTCGTCTCGCCCGTGAATTTACGGGTACAAATGATTATAGATACAGGCGTGACCAGTCCATGTTTGAAAATTTCAGTTGGCTTATGGACCGCTTTGATGATGGTATTGATCAGAGTATTGATGAGGGTATTGATCAGGCCAGCAAAACCATTATCTGGACCGTGAATGCCCACGCCGCCAAGGACACAAGCGGATTTAAACCCTTCAGGGACGGCAAAAATATCGGGATCTTGATCGCGGAAAAATATGGGGCCGATCAGGTCTATGCGCTTGGTTTCACCGCACCCAAAGGCACCTACCGTTTTGGCCGCACGGTGAAGGAAATCCCCAAAGCACCAGCAAATTCGCTGGAACATAAGGCGCTACAAAGTGCCAAGGCCCCTGACCTATTCCTGAACAAAGGGCGCTTGCGTGAAATGGGCGCAGTTCCCAGCAACCTGTATATCCATGAACCTGCCGTGAGCGATTGGTCAAAGGCGTTTGACGGCGTTATCGTTTTCGCGCGCGGCAAGCCAACCGAATTAGTTCGCTAATCCCTTGCCATCGCTGTTTTCGGTCATTAGGCTCAATTAGGACGGGAAGCATGGGGAAACACAGGTATGAAACGCATTATTGCTATCATTTCCACGATCACGATTGGCCTTATGGTTGGCGGGGTGTCGGCCCTCTATATGGCGGGATTGGTTGGCGGAAAATCGCCCGCGGCGTTCGCGGATGTGACGAAGGATGATTGGTCTAGCGACTGGTCAATCGGCAGTAAGGCGGCAGACCCCTATGTTCGCGCCCGCGTCGCGCGCCACGGCCTGTTGGCGCTCGCGAAGGAGGAAGCCGTCTATTTCACCCGCGCGGTGGATAGTGAGGGCGCACAGTTGCGAGGCGACTGCACCTATGAACTTGCTGGCACAGGCCAGGATGCCTATTGGTGGTCCATCACCCTTTATGACGGTAAAAGCCGCCTGCCGATGAACAGCGACAATGCGCTTTCGATTGATGCGACGCTGGTTGCAGCTAACTATGAAGCCGATACGAGTTATAATGGCAACTGGTCAGCGATTGTTTCAAACACGCGGCCCAAAAGGGATAAGGGTGATCATGGGGATGCGCTCTGGATATCCAGCAAGGGGGCTGAAAGTTTTGACCTGATGATCCGCCTCTATCGCCCGAGTGACGCCGTGCTTGCGCGCCCAACTGAAACCCTTAACCCGCCCACGATCAAACGATTATCCTGCGGAACCACACGTGCGGGAGATGGCGCATGAATAAAATCACCCTTGCCCTCGTCTTTATCATCAGCGCGGTTGCCGCGCATTACGGCGCGCTTTATCTGGTGCCCGGTGTGATCATGAACCGCACATTCGATGCGATGGAGGGGCGCGGCATCACCACAAGCGCCTTTACCCTCGTGCCGCGTGTAACACCCGAAAACCAAACGGTTGTGCGCCCCTCGCCCGACCTCGCTTATTCCATATGCCTGTTTGATTTCAGGGATAATCAATCGCCCCTGAACATTCATGCGACCCCGTGGCCGCTACAAGAGACTGAGCAGCAAACAGGAAGGCGGGAAGGATATGCGTCCGTATCGTTTTTTGATGCCCGCACCAATAATTTCGCAACGGTTCGTGTCATGGCGGACGGCACAGGATCAAACATAACCTTGATGCCGCCGAATAGTGCTGGAAAATATAACATAGCTGTTCGGAAAGGTTACACGCTGAAGGTCATCGAAGCCCCAACGGAACAAGGCATCATCCTGATCCGCCGCCTCGCCGCCAGCGATAGCGAATATGCAAAAGTGCAGGATTTGGCGAAAACGGATCGCTGCGGGGCTTGACCTAATTAATTGGGCCAAATTTTGCCTGCATATTAACAAAATCAAAGGTTAAACCACCCGCAGCCTTGATCGTATCATTACCCAGAAAGCAATAATCTGTATCTGAATTTTTCCGACGTGCGACCCGCTTTAAAATAATCGGCGTTCCATTCACCGTCAGGGGCAATTCCTTTATTGTCTTGAGCTTTTGGGCACTAGCTTCGCCCAGCAATTGTGCCCGAGTTTTTTTACCTGATTTAAGCTTTAAGGTCTTTTTATACTTTTTGAAAATGTCTTCGGAAACGAAAGAGGATGAGGCACCCGTATCAATCAGGCAGCTATAAACATCGCCTTCAATATGAACCTTAACAAGGGGCTTATGATTATAAATCAATAGGTTTGTATCCAACGGGCTTTTGTTGCTAACAGCAGGGTTAAAGCGCTCAAACCCTTTAATGGTATGACCATCAGCGTCTATTTTCACGCCGCCTAATCTGTAAGTCTCCTGAAAACCAAGAATGATATCGCTAGTTTGTGCAACCCGTTGATCCAGTGCTTTTGCAATCGGAACTGTAACAGGAATATTGATTTGCTCGACATTCCCTAATGTTATGGACTCTAACTGGCTAAAGCCAAAATTACGGAACTCTGCCGAAGGGCCTTGAACCTGAGCCTCCCCAACGGGCGAAAGTCCGAACTTTTCAGCATGACCGCGAGAAAGCACCGTTTGATCACTACCCGTATCGATCAGGACAGATGCATTATTACCGTTGATAACCCCATCAAACAGCATATAGGGCCCCTTGGGGGTTTTATTTTCAAGGTAGGTGGAGGTCTTTGGTTTTATTGTTTGAACACGCCCCTTTTTCACACGTCGTTCCAGTTCCCGAACGAAGGCAGGCGGGAGAAACGATGGCTGATCGGCGGCATAGTTCAGATATCCCTGATAGTCACCTTGCGCAGCAAAATTCAGATATTGAAGTGAGACAACATGTGCCTTCAACCTTTCATCACCCGTCCCGCTAAGAGTTAACTCCGCCTGCGATAACAAGGAGGATGCATGTTCAAAGTCATACGCCAATACCGCAACCTGAGCTCGTGCGAGAACAGCAGTGAGTGATTTATCCTCAGGGGTCAGTGACTTCACATATTGCTGAAGCTTAAAGGCATTTCGTCCCAGTAAAAGCGCACGAACCTGCGGATCAACGGTGGCTGATAAACGGGCCTTGTCATCACTCAAAGCCTGTATGCTATTGATACCGGACGATACGACCGCCACCCACATCAGTGAAACAATTACCTTGAATGTCACTGCCAACCTCTCCCACACTATTGGAACGAGAGAGTAAAGCCCTCATACAGAAGGTAAATTCAACTATTATTCAATATATTTCACGCTTAGGTGTATAATTCACCCACCAACGCCTTGCTATCAGCGATAGCGAATATGCAAAAATGCAGGATTTAGCAAAAACGGATCGGTGTGGAGGGTAGGCATTATGGCCTTTGATGGACAATTTCTGCGAGCTCAAAAAGCGTCTTGTCCTGGTCAATATCATCGAACAAATCAATACTCGTAAGCCACTCAATCAAATAACGACGAACAAGTTCAGGAGAAGGTTTACCTTCATCACACTCGGCACTAATGAACGGCAATCGAGTTTTAAAAAACCACACCCGTTTTTCCTTCTCAACAACCGTCAACCGAACAGGGTGTCCTTCTATGTCAAATGCGAAATATAATACCTCATCAGCTTACCAATACTCCAACTTATAACTCAATTCTTCTTCTGAAAAGAAAATATGAAGGTCGCCAAGGCTTTCCTTATCAGTGTTCTCATTGATAAAGATAGGATATTTAGGTGCTTTCCTATCTATCACTTCTGCCCCTCGATCCATTCATCGACGATTTCCTCAAGCACCGCGATCGCGAGGGAGCCATTGCCGACAACCGTATCATGGAAGGCACGCAGGTCAAATTTGGCGCCCAGTTCGCGCTCGGCCTTGGCGCGCATGGCCTTGATGCGAAGCTCCCCAATTTTGTAGGAAAGTGCCTGCGCGGGCCAGGTGATATAGCGGTCAATCTCTGCCGTAACCTCGCCTTCCGTCAGCGCAGAGCTTGCGAGCATATAATCAATCGCTTTCTCCCGCGACCAACCAAGCGCATGCATGCCCGTATCGACCACAAGGCGGTTCGCCCGCCACATTTCGTACGTCAGGCGGCCAAAATCGCTGTAGGGATCGGTATAGAACCCTGCTTCCTTACCAAGCGCTTCGCTATAAAGCCCCCAGCCTTCACCAAACGCAGAGTGATACAGGGTTTTCCTGAATTCCGGCACATCCAATTCAAGCGCAATTGCGGTTTGGTGGTGGTGCCCCGGCACGCCTTCATGCAGCGATAAGGCCTCAAGGTTATAAAGCGGCTGCGATTTCAAATCCCCCACACTGATGAAATAGGTGCCCGGCGTGCGGCCATCGCCGCTACCGGATACATAATAGGCACCCCGACCCGTCACACCCCTGATTTCATAGGTATTGCGCGCAAGGCGGCCAAAAAAGCGCGGCATTTGGCCGTCCATTTTCTTGGCGATAAAGGCTGTTTTTTCCAAGAGTTCCTGCCCATCTTTCGCGAAAAACCGCGGGTCGGTACGCAGGAAATTCAGAAATTCCTTAAAACTGCCGTCAAAGCCAACCTTGCGGATAATGGCATCCATTTCGCCCCTGATGCGCTTCGCTTCGGCGAGGCCCAATTCATGGATTTCCTTCGGGCTCATATCGGTCGTGGTGAAATAATTAATCAGATACTGGTAATAGGTATCACCGCCCTTAACGCTCGTAATACCAATATTTGTGCGGCATTTGGGCATATAGTCTTCAGTGAAAAATTCAAGGAGCTCGCGGTAGGCGGGGATAATGCTGTTTTCAACCAGTGCCTTGCCCTTCGCAGCCAAATCCTGCTTTTCTGCGTCAGTCAGGTTCGCCGGAAAAACAGTAAACGGGTGATACAGGTTGCTTTTCACCGCATCGTCCACCACATGCATGCTGATGGTGTTTTCATACCCTTCCATCGAAGCGCAATAATGGGTGAACCCGCGCTCGATCGCTTCTTTCAAAAGATCAATATTTTCGCGGTTATAGCGCGGGAAATCCGCAAGGCTGATCAGATAGCGTTCATAATCAGCGGCGCTTCCAAACGCCATATTGAAGGGCGCGTTCGCGAAATAGGTATGATAGCCAAAGAGCCGCGTGATTGGGAATAAATGATCCGGCTGTCGGTAGCTTTCGGCCTCGGTTTCGCGCTCATATTTGAAAAGTTTGTAACTGATGCGGTCCTGGCCCTTAAGCTTGCTTTCATCAATTTTTGCAAGGCGCGTCAGCATATCCGCATTAAACGCCTGCCGCCGCGCGCGGGCTTCAGAAGAAAATTCCGCAAGCTTACCATTCGGGCGGTAGGCATCCGGGTCGGTTCGGAAAAAGATTTGTTCCTTATTCGCGCGTGCCCAGTGGTCTTTCAACAGGGCATCAAAATCCGCCTTATCATCAGCATAAACATCCCCAAAAACAGCACTACCCGACAGCGCAATCGCCGCAACACCCAACCCCAATTTTCTGATCATCTTCCGCTCCCAAAATGAAATTCAGATGACTATAAGGTCAAACTGTGAGGGATGGAAAGCATGTTCTTCTCAATAAGATCAGTTGAAACGAAATCACAACCACGGCGGCGGCGCCGATGCGGTGGTTAAAAAAGCACGGCTATTATTTGCGGGTGAATAACCTACTCTGTCACCCCGTGACTTGATCGCGGGGTCCAGCAGCGCGTTATATCATACAAAACAGTGTTCCTGGATTCCGGATCAAGTCCGGAATGACGGTTGTGGTTGGTTCATCATTTTCGGTTCTGTCATCATTCTCGCGCCGGCGGGAGTTCATGACCGCGCTTCATCCAATGGCCCGTTCAGATATCCGTTCAGAGGTCTATCCAGAAATCCACCCTGTAATCAGCCCTATGATCTACCTCATTACCAGTTCTGGAATCCGTCCCGAAATCCACGCTGTGATCCATCCCTATTTTCACGCTATCCAAACCAATATCCAAACGCGGCAAAAGAGCGATAGACGCCCCCTAAATTTCCCCTTATATGAGTAGCGAGCATGAAGGCTAAGGAGCGCCGAGGAGAGGCAAGCGTGGCAAATATAATTCTGGATACAGACAGCTACAAGCACAGTCACTATCTGCAATATCCGCCGAACACCACAATGGTCAGTTCCTATGTGGAAAGCCGGGGCGGCAAGCACCCTGCCACCATTTTTTTCGGGCTTCAGGCATGGCTTTTCAAGGTTTTGAAAAATCCGGTCACGCTTAGTGATGTTGATGATGCGGCATGGTTCTGTAACCAGCACGGCATACCCTTTAACCGCGCGGGGTGGGAACATATCGTGCGCCAGCACGGCGGGTACCTGCCGCTTGAAATTGAGGCCGCACCCGAGGGGGAATTGATCCCCACAGGCAATGTGATGCTTCAAGTCAGGAACACAGACCCCGCCTGTTATTGGGTGACCAATTTTGTTGAAACAACGCTTTTGCGTGCAATATGGTACCCGACCACGGTTGCGACCAATAGTTTCTATGCCAAGAAAACAATTCTGAAGTATTTAGCTGAAACATCAGACGCAGACGCGGAAGCAACAGCCCAGTTTATGCTGCATGATTTTGGGGCGCGCGGTGTCTCATCGGAAGAGAGCGCAGCGCTCGGCGGGTTAGCGCACCTGATTAATTTCCGCGGTACCGACACCATGAGCGCGCTTGTCGCGGCAAAACGTTATTATATGGAGCCGATGGCCGGATTTTCCGTCCCCGCATCCGAGCATAGCACCATGACAAGCTGGACCAAATCCGGCGAGGAAGCAGCCTACAGCAACATGCTGGAGCGCTTCGCCGACAGCGATATTATTTCGATCGTCGCCGATAGCTATGACATTCATAACGCAGTCGAAACCATTTTCGGGGAAAAGCTGAAGGCAAAAATCCTTGAAAATGCTAAACATGGCACCCGCCTGACCGTGCGGCCCGACAGCGGTGACCCTGTGGAAACACCGATCGAAATCATCAAACTTTTGATGGAGAAATTCGGCGCCACCACCAACAGCAAGGGATACCGCGTATTGCCGGACCATGTGCGGGTATTGCAGGGCGACGGGATCACACCCGACACCATTGGTATTATCCTTGGCCGGATTAAGGAAGAAGGCCTATCGGCAGAAAATATCGTCTTTGGCATGGGGGCCGGCCTGTTGCAGCAATGTAACCGCGACACCCAGAAGTTCGCGATGAAATGCTCTGCCGTTGAAGTGGACGGCGAAATGCGTGACGTGTTCAAGGACCCGGTCACCGATAAGGGCAAAACGTCAAAACGCGGCGTCCTGAAACTGATCCGCGAAAACGGCACCTATAAAACCGTGCGCGCCGATAATGCAGAAACCAAAATGGATGAAAATTACCTGCGCCCCGTTTACAGGAACGGTCAGATGCTGATCACCGATAGCTTTGAGGCCATCCGCCGCCGCGCCTTTAAAGCGCAGTAAAAGGCTATTTAAACAGCAACTATGAAGAGGCTTTAGTGCCTCTTCTTCCCTCCACTAATCTACTTACCTTAAACCAAATCGGCCTTGCCACGCTGCGATAAAATAGTGCACGCCACCAAAAGGCTTACCGTTATCAGTTCAATGATTAAAATAAATGAGCCACTATAAGCTTCCAACAATTCCACATAGGTTAAACTCTTTAGATAGAGATCAGCGACAATTGCAATTGTTATCATCAGCCAACCAAGCGAATTCGTGATAACAGCCATCATCAGTGCCGCGCAAAACCCAAGAACCAGCAATGCATGCAACGAGGACACAAACAAAATTGTTACAAAATCAAAGCCAAGCATTATACCGGTAATACCAATCGATACAGGCAGAATCAGCCACACCATAAGAAACAAAAGAAGGCTCGCAGCAGTCTTGGCCGTTACATAATCAATGAAGGATATGGGAAGCCCAAAGCTGAAAGGCGTCCCCCCCTGCATTCGCTCCTTCAGGACAGACACAATCAACAGATGAACCCCAAAGGCAACCACCGTGACCTGCTGTGCAACTAGAAACATGCCACGCGCGCTTAGACGCATAAGGCCGCTCGCGCCAATAAGATAAAAGACCGACCCCACGGCCAAGCCGCCGAGCAAATATTTTATCGCAAGCATGCGGTAAAGATAGATATCCTTGGCGATTAACTTCCTGATCATCACACTATTCATGCGGCTGTCCTTTCCTCAGTGCTACTCTGTCTGCTATTAAAAATCTCTTCGAGCGTCATGCGTTCAACGGCCTCGATCTTGCCGCCACTTTCCTGCAAGACCTTGATGGTTTCATCTGAAAAATCGGAACTGATACCAACCGCAAGCGAACCATTTGCACGCATTAATTGGAAACCTTTAACTAGAGACAATTGTCGCTGGCTGGACAGTCGAAGCCTGATGCGCCGCCATCGATCCAGAAAATGCGTTGTATCCTGATTAACACTCAAGCGGCCTTTTTCCATCAGGCAGATTTGATCCGAAAGGCGCTCCACATCCTCCATATGATGGGAAGAAAATAATATGCTGCGATTCTCTTCGGCAACCACATCCATCATGGCAGAGATCACTTCCTGCCTGGCAACAGGGTCAAGCCCGGTCATGGGTTCATCCAGTATAAGAAGGGAAGGCTTGCGCGCAAAAGCCAGAAGAAGCGATGCCTTTATACGTTCGCCGCGCGACATGGCGTTTGGCTTCATTTCCACCGTTAGGGCAAAGCGCTTTAATAACAGCTCAGCATAAGCATGGTCCCACGCAGGATATACAGAGGCCGAAAAGCCCATATGCCATCCCAAATCAGCATCACCGTAAAGTCCCATATCCTCGGATACATAACCAATATGCGCCTTCGCCGCCGCGTGCTCGTGCCGCATATTATGGCCTAGCAAGTGAATACAGCCGCTATCTGGTTGCAGAAACCCCATCAACAGACGAATGAGGGTGGATTTCCCCGCACCATTTTCGCCGATCAGGCCCATCACCTGCCCTATTTTCAGCTGGAGGCTAATCGTATCCAATTGAAATCCTTTATGATTTTTTGACACATTATCACAATCAATCATTAGGTTGGTCATGATGCCTTCCCCTCTATACCTGTGTGGAGCTTACGTAATTTTTCTTCCAGTTCCGGAAGCGGCATTGACAGCACATCAGCGATTTTTATCGCGGCTAAAAGGATGCGATCCAATTCCTCAATCAAGTGCGCGCCCTGCCCATCAGCGCGATCGGCAACGAAGCAGCCCTTACCATGCTGAACATTGATCACGCCTTCCGCTTCCAGATCCTGATAGGCGCGTTTTACCGTGATCACACTAACCTTAAGCGCAACCGCCAGTTCGCGGATGGACGGCAATTTCATACCCGCAGGCCAATCGCCAACCGCGATCCGTTCCTTAATACGGATCGTGATTTGTTCATACATTGGTCTGCTGTCCGCCTGTGACAGGCTAAAATCAATCGTCATATGCTCACCTGTATATACTGTGTATATTGATATATACATTATATACACTTGTCAATAGCTGATTGAAAAGTCGCCTACCTACAAGCGATAGGGTTCGCAGGAAATACCGTTACCCGTCCACTTCTGCGGTGACGAGCTTGCGGAAGCGTTTGTGGATATCAGGGTCATCGCCGCCAAAGAACTGAAGCATCATGATCGCGAAGGCCTCGTTCGCAGGATCGATCCAGAAGGTCGTGCGCGCAGCCCCGCCCCAGCCCCAATGGCCTGTTATCTGGCCGTTGCGGGCGATCTGTTCCGGTGTGTCGGCAACCACAATACTGCCCCCGTATCCAAAGCCATTGTTGGTTTTGCCGCCAATCCACGGAAACATATAAATGGTATCAGGTGCCAGATGGTTTGACATCATCCGCTCTACAGTTGCGGCGTTCAGAACCCGGTGGCCTTTATATTCCCCCTTGTTCAGCATCAACTGTGCAAATTTCGCATAATCATGCAGGGTGGATACAAGGCCGCCCCCGCCCGACTGGAACTTGGCCGCCGGCATAAAGCGGAATGCGGCTGCATCATCCTGCCCGTCTTCCTGCAACACATAGCTTCCATCATCCCGGCGGAAATAATTGCTGGCAAAGCGCGGGCGCTGATCCGCGCTTACGGCAAAACTGGTCTCTGTCATGCCAAGGGGGGTGAAAATACGCTCATCCATCACGTCGTACAAGCTTTTGCCGGTCACGACCTCCGCGATGCGGCCAAGCACATCGATGGAATAGCTATAATACCAGCTAGTGCCCGGCTGCGCGATCAGCGGCAGTTTGGAAAGCTTGGTCATTTTAACGCTAAGGTCCTCGGCAGGGTCAAACAGCCCCGCTTCGCCGTAGGCTTTCCCAACCGGATGAATGGGGCCGAATATGCCATAGCCAAGCCCTGCCCGGTGCAGCAACAGATCCTCAATCGTCATGGGGTTTTCCTGCGGCGCAAAAGTTGGCTTGCCGTCGCTTCCCACGCTCATCACCTGCATATCCGCAAGCTCGGGGATATATTTGGCGGCAGGGTCCTTTAGGCTCAAAAGGCCATCTTCTTCAAGGTCCATGATGATGGCAGATGTGATCGGTTTGGTCATGGAATAAATGCGAAAAACCGTATCAAGCTCGACGGGTTTGCCGCGCTCGCGGTCGCGCATGCCGTATGCGCCCTCGTAAACAACCTTGCCGCCATCAAAAACAAGCGCGGATACGCCGACCACTTCACCACTTTCAACCGCGCTACCGAGCATCTCGTTAAGCGCGTTCTGGTCAAAGCTGTTATCATCCTCTGCAATCGCGGTTACAGACGTAAAGGAAATAACAGAGGTAAAAGAGATAAGCGTTAAAGCCGCCTTGAGCGAAAGAAGTTTCATAAGCCCCTCGTGAATAAATGAATATTGCCCCACCGTTTTGACGTTCTGAAGCTAACCATAAACAGACGTCTGGGTGCAAATGGTAAAAGTATCGACCGGGCAAATAAACGCGATCTATTCACGAATACAAAAGGGTTTAGGCAAAGAAAAAAGCCAGCGATCATTTCTGAACACTGGCTTTATAATGCGCCTTGAAATCACGGTGGGGGAAATTTCAAAAGGAAGCTTCCCCCATTGTCTTTTAAGTCTTAATCAAGAAGGTCAAAGCGATCCGCATTCATAACCTTGGTCCAGGCGGCAACAAAATCACGAACGAACTTTTCACCATTGTCATCCTGTGCGTAAACTTCTGCGTAAGAGCGTAGGATTGAGTTGGAACCAAACACAAGATCGGCACTGGTCGCCGTGAACTTAACCGCGCCTGATGCACGATCACGAAGCTCGTATTTGCCGCTTTCCCGTGTTGGGTGCCAGCTATAGGCCATATCCGTCAGGTTGACGAAGAAATCGTTTGTGAGCGAACCTTCGCGCTCTGTAAACACTCCGTCTTTACTCCCGCCGAAGTTCGTGCCAAGCACACGCATACCACCAACAAGGACCGTCATTTCAGCCGCCGTAAGGCCAAGAAGCTGCGCACGATCAAGCAGCATTTCTTCCGCTTTTACCGCATAGGCCTGCTTCTGATAGTTACGGAAGCCGTCTGCGAGTGGCTCAAGAACGTCAAAGCTTTCAGCGTCGGTTTGCGAGGCATCGGCGTCACCGCGGCCCGGCGTGAACGGAACATCCACGGTGTAACCAGCGCGCTCGATCGACTGCTCAAGGCCAACATTACCCGCGAGCACGATGACATCGGCGACTGAGGCACCCGTTTCAGCGGCGATTGGTTCAAGCGCCGCGAGAACCCTTGAAAGACGCTCTGGCTCATTACCGGCCCATGCATTTTGCGGTGCTAGGCGAATACGGGCGCCGTTGGCACCGCCGCGCTTGTCAGAGCCGCGGAATGTGCGCGCACTATCCCATGCTGTTGCAATCAATTCCGCGGACGTAATACCAGTTGCCGCGATTTTTGCCTTAACGGCAGCAACGTCATAATCCCTATTACCCGCAGGGATCGGATCCTGCCAGATAAGGTCTTCCGCAGGAACATCAGGCCCCAAATAGTTCGCACGCGGCCCCATATCACGGTGCGTAAGTTTGAACCACGCACGCGCAAATGTTTCCTTGAAATACTCAGGATCAGCGATGAACTTTTGACAGATTTCATTATAAATGGGGTCAATCTTCATCGCCATATCGGCGTCAGTCATCATCGGATCACGGCGAATAGAAGGATCCGTTGCATCCACCGGCTTTTCGCTTTCAGGCATGTTAACGGGCTTCCACTGATGCGCCCCCGCTGGTGATTTCGTCAGCTCCCAGTCATAGTTGAAGAGATAATCAAAGAAGCCCATATCAAACTTGGTCGGCTCCTTAGTCCAGGCTCCTTCAATACCCGAGGTGAAGGTATTTCTTGGGGTTCCGTCCATATCAGGGTTATGCCAGCCAAAGCCCTGGGCTTCGATGCCTGCGCCTTCGGGTTCAACACCGATATTATCGCCTGCGATTGCGCCGTGCGCCTTCCCAACCGTATGGCCGCCTGCTGTTAGCGCCGCTGTTTCTTCGTCATTCATGGCCATCCGGGCGAATGTTTCGCGGATATGCAGGGCCGTGCGCGCAGGATCAGGGTTCCCGTTAACACCTTCAGGATTTACATAAATAAGGCCCATATGAACCGCAGACAATGGGTTCTCTAGCGTCTCGGCGCTATCAAGGTCGTCATAACGATTTTCGGACGGGGCGAGCCATTCACCCTCTGAGCCCCAGTATACATCTGTTTCAGGGCCCCAGATATCTTCGCGGCCAAATCCAAAACCAAACATTTTCAGGCCCATGGTTTCATAGGCCATGTTACCAGCGAGGATGATCAGATCAGCCCATGAAAGCGCGTTACCATATTTCTTTTTAACAGGCCAAAGAAGGCGGCGTGCCTTATCAAGGCTTGCGTTATCAGGCCATGAGTTCAAAGGCGCAAACCGAATGTTGCCTGAGCCCGCACCGCCGCGACCATCCTGAACACGGTAAGACCCCGCTGAGTGCCACGCAAGGCGAACCATCGTTCCACCATAATGGCCCCAGTCGGCTGGCCACCATTCCTGGCTATCTGTCAGCGCCTGCGCCACATCAGCTTTGACCGCCTCAAAATCCAAACCCTTCACAGCAGCGCGGTGATTATAATCCGCATCCATTGGGTTTGTGCGGGCACCGCCTTGATGCAAAATATCGAGATTAAGAGTTTTCGGCCACCATTTGGTTACCGAGTTACCAAGCGACGTATTGCCGCCGTGACTGAATGGACATCCGCCAGAATTATTATTTGTGTTTTCCATGGTTCTCTCTCTCTTTCTCTCTATCATTTCGCTTTTTTCTACTCACTTTTGAAAATATAGGGTTCGGTACTCAAAAAGGCAAAATTGAAGAATCGATATGTGTAATCGTTAATTTTGCAAAATAGAGGGCGCGGTTAGTTTGGTAGTAGTCGGCTTTAATGTAGAAAATGCATTAAGATGCTGGGAATGTGATGGCAATCACAGCTGATTTTACTGAAAGCATGCTATAGTGGTGACTAAATAACATGTAGGTAGTTGACGCTATGGTAGATAACAATTCTGATCAAGATCAGAAAGAAAAACTCGATTTGCAAGAGACGGCTCAGTCACTCGTCGAAAGAGTATTGCAGTTGTTCGTTCCAAGGAAATTTTTGGTCGTTATAATGTCGATCTTCATTCTTACCGGTTTTGTGAGCGAATTCACCAGCTACACTTTCAAAGCATGGGATATTTTCACAGACTTTATCGGTGTAAAAACAACAACTATGAATAGCCATGAAAACGATGTGGCAAGAGAATGGGTTGTTTTTCTCGATAGAGCGGAGGAGTTTGAGCAGATCAATGTCATGCGTGAAATTATCGTGCATGCGGTAGAAGCTCACATAGGTACAGAGAATGAGAGTCCGTGGAGTCACTTTGTGCGTAACCTTCGCATGGTACGCGATATTGAATTTGAAGGCGGGTGGATACTTGTTGTTGATTTGCTGGGAGGTATTTCTTGCGAAAACCACATGTCAGAATCACTCAAATCCTATCAAGCCTATCTAGACAACCCACGTCTAAAGGATGTTGTGGGCTCAATATTGAGTCAAGCTCGTGTAATTAAATATGATCTTGAAAAATTTGAAGAATTCTATGGTGTTGCGTCTAATGTACCACCTATGCCAGCACAGACTATTTGTAATTGAACTTCTTTAACGCAAAATGGAAAAGTTGCGCGGAAAATGTCAACTTATGACTAACAACAGAATTTCAGAATTTGTGCGTTCACGATTTCCACAAGCCGATTGGTTACACGACTATTTTAAAAAAATATTCAACGACTTTGCTGCATCAGGTTGTGCTGATAATGAATTTATCAGTGAATTGATTAAAGGTGATGACACTTTTGTTTCGCGTGCTTGGGAAGCTGTACTTTATGGCCTTTTACTTCGCGAGGGGTTTGAAATTAATGGGCTAAGAGCGGGCCCAGATTTTCAGCTTCAACGCGCCGATGAACCAACTGTTTTGGTAGAAGCTACCACACCATCTCCAGATGGCTTACCCCCAGAATGGATCAATCCAGAAACGGATTATTGCAGAAGTATGCCACATGAAGCAATGTTGCTCAAATGGACATCTAGCTTCGCTACCAAAGCAAAAAAACATCTAGCTGATATTGAAAAAGGATATGCCAAAAAGGATCAACCCTTTGTAATCGCTATCAATGGTCGCAGGTTGTCCAATTGTGGAGATGACTTTGGTATAACTGACATGCCGTTTGCAGTAGAGTCTATCTTTCCTGTGGGACCAATTGAGGTCCCAATTAATCGTGAAACACTCGAATTTGGTGAGCCTCGACAAAGCTGGCGTAGCTCGGTAAGGAAGCCTAGCACAGATACAAATATCCCAACCGATAACTTTCTGAATTCTGATTATGCACACGTTAGTGCATTGATTGGGTGTTCACGTTTATGGGTAAATGACTATCGCGAAACATGCTTTCCTCATTTGTATCTGGTGCATAATCCATTAGCCGAAAACCCGCTACCAAAAGACTGGCTGGATTGCGCACAAGAATATGTGGCTACTATCGTGGATGATACAATCGAAATATCTAGAGCAGCATAAAGGCTGCACTTACTGGTATGACAATATAGTTAAAATAGCTGCTACCCCCTTCCCTCACTCCCGCGCCTTAACCTGCATCTCCAGATCAGTTGACGGGCGAACGGTCAGGTTCATGATCGGCATGGGGTGGTCTTTGCCCACATGGGTGAACGTAAACCGTTTCAGATACACCGCGAGGATAATGATCATTTCCCGCATGGCGAAGCTTGCCCCGATGCAAACCCGTGGGCCCGCACCAAACGGCAGGTAGGCAAAGCGCGGAATAGCCTTCACGGCATCCCCGATAAAACGGCTTGGGTCAAAGGCATCGGGATTTTCCCAGAGTTTGCTGTGACGATGCAGAACCCACGGCGCTGCGCTCACGAGCGTGCCTTTGGGGATCGCCTGATCGCAGATCGTATCATCCACCTTCGCCTCGCGGGAGATCACCCCCGCCGCGGGGTATAACCGCATGCTTTCCTTGAGCACAGCCGTTAGAACCGGAAGCGCATTTTGCCATTCGCTCGGCGCGAGCGCATCAAGGTCAACACGATCCAGCTCTTCGGTGATTTTTGCGGCCCAGTCCGGTGCCTCGGACACCAGATAGAAGGTCCATGCGAGCGAACGGGCGCTGGTTTCATGCCCCGCCGCCAGAAAGGTGATCATATTATCAATCACCTGATCGTCACTAAGTGGGGTGCCCCCATCCCGCCCTGCGGTTAAAAGGAGGCTGAGAAGATCACCATCATTATTTACTGTATTATCTTTGGCTTTTTCTGTCTCGGCTGCCTCGATTTCCTTGCGCCGCGCCATCACAACACCGCGCAGCTGCGCCTGCACATCACGCACAACGCGGTCACGGCGGGCGTGGCCTGTACGGGGTATCCATTTGGGCGCGCCTACAAAATCAAGGAAATGCGGGCTGCTATAATCCGTGAGCAAAATATCAATATTTTCGGTGAAACGCTTGGCGTCAAAGCCAGCGTTATGAGCGCCCATGCCAGAAGATTGGCCAGAAGGTTTATCAACCAATTGACTGGCGGGGAACATGCAGCGCATCAAAACATCAAGCGTAATATCCACCATCGCGTCTGATACTTTAAGCGGTGCGCCATCAACATTCGCTGTCGCCACCCGGTCCGCGTGCTCGCGCGCAACGAGCGCCATGGTGTCCGCTAACCCCGCAACATAGCGCGGTGTAAAAACGGTGGTTAGCGCACCGCGCGTGTGCTTCCAAAGGTCACCCTCCACAACCAGCAACCCTTCCCGCAGTAAGGGGACGAGAATTTCCTCGCGCAGGCGATTAAAGCCATAGTTTTTCGCGTTCGTTACCAGAAAATGCCGAATACCATCGGGATTTGAAATGGTTGCGAAATTGGCCCCGAATATTTCACCGTCGACAATGTCCTCATCAAAAAAGGCCTTGGAATACACTTCCAGCGGGTTTTTCGCGAGCAGGCGAAAAAACCGGACGTAGCGTTTCACGATATTGGTGTTTGGGTCGATATAGGGCCGCGGCGGGCTGGGTGGAATCAAACTGGGCGGAACTAAACTAGACGAGGCTAAACTAGATGGGGTCGAAAGCGATTTTGTAGCGGTTTCATCCATGACATATCCTCTATCGGAAGTCCTCTATAGGAAGCCCCCTACTAGAAGTTCCTGAGGAGGAAGCCCCTATGGGGGCAGGCACTCACCGCACCATGCTCGGGTGCGCCCTATCCTAGCCTCAGCCCCACCCGTTCGCAATGGAAAAGGCATCGTATTTCAAGGAACCAAGCTACCATAGTGAGTATGACCAGAGAACGTGTTGTTGGGAGATGTCAGAGCGATTTAATCTGACAATTCCGTCGCGAGTATTTATTGGACCTCGCTCTCCAGACAGCGGCCAATGGCTTTAACAACCCGAAAATCCTTTAGGGCCCTTGGACAGTGATCTAAACAGATCTCTTCATATTCAAAATATTTATCGGCAACTTCGTATCGATCAGGGCAAATATTAGTTTTTTTGACCATCTCTGCGATGTAAGTGTCAATTTGAGCCATAGTTGTTTTCGTATCATCTGGCTGCATCAACGGCAAAATGGCCGTGAATGTATTAACATCATTAGGATTCTCATGGGCATAAAACCTCGGTTCCCATGTTTTAGGAACCGTAGCGCAACCCACGCAGACAGAAAGAATTACGAATACTTGTTTATATATCATTGTTCCCCCATAGCCTTTTTGTAGATAACAGTAATAATTTAGAGGTTTTTTGCCATCCCTGCCTGTTATGCTTTCATAGTGTTGTAATCGATACAATTCCCTATCTTGCCTTTAGATTAGACACTTCCTCCTCAGTTAAAATTCTTTTTACATTAAAGTAAAAAAAATCTCCGGTAGCAGTTAAACTCTGGCAATCGGCGTGCGATATTTTCCCGTCTTTACCGTATGAAACTATTTCAGTGCCATTCACTGCTGGTAAAATAATCAACTCACCCAGCAAAGCTACCTTTCTAACCTCTGAGGGAATTTGATGACCATGATCAGTATCAATAAACAAATCTATGCAGCCCTCAAAATTATGTGCTTTCGCATTTTCTTCCTTCAAATATAGCTGTTGCATTTTCTTTGAACGAAATCCCAAAACAATCAAATCCCTGTTTATGAAACGGTCTGGCGTTCCACCGTTGATTTTAAGTTTTTTTATATCCAGCTCTTGTGCATCCAGCACGTCGTAACTCGTAAAACGTTCAACCTGAGAACTACACCCAATGGTTGTTGGCAGTAAAAATAGGCTTACATATCCAGCAACCCTTTTTAGAAAGGTGCGCACTATTCGATGTTGTTTGAATTGCATTGGATAAACCCAGTATTATCTTTCAGGACGCTTGTCATTGTACCATAGAATTACACATTTTAAGATACTATAACAACACTTCCGGTTGATAATGTATGCAATCAACGAACCTATGGCGACAATGGAAAAGGCTTTCTATTTCAGCCTGCATCGCTATCATGGCCGTCAGCAATTTTGGATGTATGGGGCAATGGCCGGGGTTTCTTCGCCCGTTTTTTGAAATTACGTTGGGCACTATCGTCATGGCACATAGCATTCGTATCATTCCTGTAATGCACGCTGATGTTGCGGTTCTGCGCGCGCTTTCGGTCAAAACATTTCGTGATACCTACGCCGCCGCCAACATGCCGGAAAATATAGAGGCCTATATTGAAAATTCCTTCTCGCTCAGCGCGCTTAGGGCTGAACTTGCGGACCCGAATTCGCAGTTTTTCTTTGCCGTGATTTCGGGTGAAGTTGCAGGGTACCTGAAGGTCAACACGGGAGCAGCCCAGACCGAACAGGACCTTCCGGACGCGATGGAGCTTGAGCGTATTTACGCCGCACGCGATCATCAGGGCAAAGGTGTTGGCAAAGCCATGATCAGGCATGCGATTTCGCTCGCACAAAGCGCAAACATGCCGTGGTTATGGCTGGGTGTTTGGGAGGATAACCCACGTGCGATCGAATTTTACAAACGCCAAAACCTTGAGGTTTTCGGCGTCCATAATTTTATGATGGGCGATGACCCGCAGCGCGACCTGATGATGCGGATCAAAACCAATTCATAAAGGCTGTAAAGACCAGCGAAAGTTGCCATTCCTAACCGCTGATGCGCGGTGAGATGGGTTCTGCCCACACGATATATCGGTCCGTTGGCATATTGCCGGGCGAACTGATACCGTCAAACGGATAACAGGTCACGAGCATCAGGCCCTTCCCGCCCTCAGACACGTTCGGGGCATACATTTCATCCATATGGGTGACCCAGATATCCTTCACCTCATAGGCCTGCACGCGGCCTTCGCGGTTTTCCATCTTAAGGACATCGCCCTTTTGAATATCCTGAAGCATCCTGAAATGGGTTTCCCTGTGCCCAAAAAGGATATCCGCACCCGTCCCTTCCAGGCGCACAGGGCCAAAGGCCAGCGCCGCCATATCCGTGCCCTTAAGCACAAAACGATGGGCAACTTCCGTCCTATCAAGTCCCTCGGATTTATTAAGCCCTTTGGATTTATATAGTCCTGGGGATTTAAGCAGGGTCAATTTCGCCTCCGGGTAGGTATCGGCCCACGGCCATGGCTTTGTCGGCGTGGTGGCAAGTGGCCCTATGTCAGCGGCGTCTGCCCTGTCGCGCTCCCACGCATGCTCAATTAATATGGGGGCAAGCCATGCCTTAAAGGCGATCAGCCCCGCGCCGAACCACTGATAGCCCGTGAAGCCAATCAGCAAAACAAGTACGAGCTTAAAGGTCATGGGTATGCGCGGCCTGCGCCGTTGATTGCGGTTCCTCGTCTTGCTGTTTGCCACCGACCGCCCGATGGGAAGGACGCCAGCAGCGTCCTTCCTTTCACTCACTTGGGGCCTCTCAGCCCCTTGGGGCCACCTACTCTCTTGTGCCATTTCACTCATGAACATTTCACTCATGGTAGGCGCCCACTTGCAAGGCTGCTGACCCTTGGTAGCGGATATTTCAGCACCAAAAACCCAACCAGCGCGAGGAAGAAGGCAATCAACCCACTGATAAATTTGAAGGAAAGCGGCGTTGCCGTGCGCGGCCCGTGGAACCTTTTGGCTTCCGTGCCGTGCGGCAGGTTACCCTTAGCGTTGGAAAGTTTAAGTGCGTCAGTTTGAGGGCGCGATATTTTCTCTTCCACAGCGACAAAGCTTGTGAATGGGCTGAGGATTTTATGCATCAGGGCGACATCAAGAATATCCTTGCGCACCATATCAGGGTTGGCGCCGCGAACCCGCGCATCCATAAGGCCCTCCACCTTTTTACGCGCCCACATTTTGGCGATGCCTTTGCCTTCCTTAACGTCCGATAGCTTAAGGTCTTTCTGCCAGTTCCCGCCGTCCGGCAGCACGCCAGAGAGCTGAAGCGTTTCAAGGCCAGTGCCCTTTTGAACGCGCGCCATAAAGACCGCAGGATGCGCACCGAAAAGATCAGGCAAGGTTGCGGGGTAGCTTTCAATGCTAGCGCGGTTATTTTCACCTGTGGGATCATCCAAATCTGATGAAAGCGGCCCAGAAAGCGCCTGAGAAAACGGTCTGGAAAGCGATAATGAGGAAAGGCTTGGGCGTGCCATCGCGCTATAGAGTTCCTCCAGCTTCACACCCGCTGTCGCCACATCGCCAATTTGGATATGCAGCCCACGGCCAAATTCCGCTGCCTTACGCATAAACCAGCCGTTGGGGGCGCTTCCGATCCCGACAGTGAACAAACGCGCACTGCCGAGTTTCTCCTCCACAAGGCGGAACATGGCATCCTCATACCCCACAGCGCCGTCAGTTAAGAAAAGGATTTGCTTTTCGGCCTCGAGGTCGCGCGCATCATCGAGCGCATCCTTAAGGGCAGGCATCATGTTTGTGCCACCGTTTGCATCCAACCGGCGGATGAAATGACGGGCACGGGCAAGGCTTTCCGAGGTTACCATTTCGCTATTGCCGAACAGGCGCGTGTGGTTGCTATTGAACTCGATAATATCAAACTTATCCTCGGGGCGCAGCAGATCAACCGCGTGCAAAAGCGCGGTTTTCGCCTGTCGGATGGACGCCCCGCCCATCGAGCCCGAGGTATCGATAATGAACACCACATCACGCGGCGGCACATACAAGTCAACAGTGGGATTTGGTGGCAAAACAAACCCAAGGATATAGTCGGCATCTTCCCGCGCGGCCTCGCCGTCCACTATGATCAGCGGGCCTGTTTCCCTGAACAATACCGATTGCACGTTGCTGCCGGGCACCAGTTCCCAAGACAGGTTAAAATCACGGTCCGCGGGCAAGGCACCATCCTTTAGGGCAATCCGAAATTCCCCTTCGCCAAAGCGGGTAACCGAAAGATCATGGCTCGTGCTTAATAGGTTTTCAATGGCTGTTCCCGCGTTCAGGTGAACCGAAAAAGAGGTTTTGTTCGCGCTGCCCTTATATGGGTTTTCTCTAGCCGCTTTAACATCATAAAGATCAGCACCAGAAGAGACACCAGAAGGCGCAATCGAAGTGCCATCGCCGTCGATCAAAGGCTGCTGGAAATTAAAGCGGGGGGTGATCGCCTGCGGCATGGTCCAATCGAATTTGAGGTTATTTTGCCCTGCGGTAGAGAGGAACGTTAGCTCAACCGCAATCAGCGCACCCGGTGCCACATTACCAACCCGTGTTGAAAACATGTTGGGCCGATGTTCCTGCAGTAATGCCGCCTTCTTACCGGCCTTAACCGCATCGGTATAAATCTTTTTCGCGGCTTCCTTTTCCTTGATTTTCCCGACAATCCGGCGATCACCGATGATCATGGTCATGCTATCGACGGCGGCGTTATCCGGCAGCGGAAAACGATACATCCCTTCAATCCAGTCAGCAGTTTGGTTTTTAAAGGTTTGCTTAACCGTGGTGTGGACGATCATGCCGGTGATTTTCACATCAATTTCACTCGCGAGCAGAAGCGCATCCTCAATAATTGGTGCGCTTGGCCGCGGGATAGCAGGAAGCACGTCAGTTCCATGCGGCTGGCGAGGCGAAGGAGACTGGCCAGAATTATCTTGGGGCTCGCCCGTTGCCGCCGTATCCGCTGATCTGATGGGAACAATTTTCAATCCGCCAAGCGCACGCTTGGTATCACCGTGCTCGGAGGCAGCAGATGCCACTGAGAAGGCGAACAAAAGCGATAGAATTAAAATCCCGATCTGAAAAATGGTTCCCGCTTTATAAAGCGTCGTTGCGATTTGAAGGTCATTTGGTTTTTGTTTGGATGGCCGCGCCTGCGTGCGGGCATACCCTGCCCTCAGCCTTGTAGGTGCTGTTTGTGTCATGATAGGTCTCGCTTCTTAGATTGATATGCGGACCGTTATGAAATGGGATGATGTCCGGCCTTTGCCGGAATTATGATGTTTTCGGAAAAACTATGCCGAAAATCGCCGATTGTGCCGAAACCAGGCCAATTACGGCAAAAGCCGTCCAATCCTGCCTGAAAACACACCAAATATGACGATATAGGGCGAAAAATAAAATTTCACCAACCGTGCCAACCGTCACAGACTTTACCGATGTATGTATGCAATAAATAATAGTTACCAAAACATTAAGAATGATCAAAAGGGAGAGAAAAATGCCAGAAAATCTATGGCCTGATTCCATTGATGCACGCAGAGCAACAATTTTTTATTTTTTCGCGAAAGAACCATCCTTAGAGATGCTCACAGCAAATCAGTTAGCTAATATAAAAATAAGTGGACTGCTTGGTATCGTACCTGGTGCGGGAAATGACCAAAATCAAGCTGCAGCCAAAAGCGCCGCCCAAAATATTTACTATGCGATAAACCGGACTCAAGAGTTTTCCTTTGAAGACGGCCAGAATGAAGATTCTGTAATAGAAAGCCTAGCTACTTTTATCAGCGATGAAGAGAGCACCATCAGTGGATTTGCTCATGAAATAGATAAATTAATCAAATTCGAAGATGAAATTTAAGTTTAAGGAGTATTCACGTGATAATAAGATTAATATTTTGTATCGGCATGATATTAAATATGTCGATGTATACTAGTAACGCTAATGCTTTTAATGAAGTAGAGAATTGCGAGGAAAAACTAGATACCAATTTTCCTGAATTTACTGCACTTAGTTCGAACCAACAAACTCAAACGATAAATGCATTTTGTGATATCATTTCTGGCAAACGCTTGGACCCTAAAAACCTCTTGATAAATGCGTTAGAAGATCAAAAGTTTGAATATAAAGGGTTAACCTTGAAATTTAAGGCCTTTGAATCTGATGGGGAAGCCAATTTCGGTATTGAATATGACTATTCGCTATCTCGTACATTTGGAAATGGCAACAAAAATTTAAGTTGTAATGATAATGATAGCCCGCAGAACTGCGGTAGCCACTATCGTACATTCGGGTCAATTGATTTTCAAAGCAAAGGGACCTTTGCGTTTGAAGACAGCAACAATCCCTTAAACATGATTGATACAAAACTGTCGCTGACAGGCCATCTGGGTTACTTTAGCGGGCAATCTTTAAAACATAACGATGTGTTCAAGCAGCGTAGTCGTGCAGCGATAAAAGAGCATACTGATAATGGTAATATTTCATACCCTGAAGCTGTTAAACGAACCGTGAGTCAAGACCCTCTTGATACATATAGAGAAGCTTTAGGGGTCACGTTTATTGCCAGTGCTTCCGCAGATATTGGGTATGAAACTGACCAAACATTCAATGCATCGCAGTTTACCTACGGTGGTTCAATATATGCTTCACTGAATGACTATCGACAAAAAGACAGCATTAAATGGCTAAATGTGGTTGATTATCCTGCTGCTATAGTAAGGTTTATGACCGGATTAGACCCAGACCTTAGTCCGCGCGGCACACAGTTTCCACTTTTACGTTTTGCCGTTGCACAAGTTGACCCTGATGATCAAACGCCTCGTGTGCTGTTAGCGGGTGATGCATCAAACTATGCTCGAATAAATTTTGAAGCTTCCTACAGCGCACCATTATTCAGAATACCTGATCTTGGTATCGATGCACTGGATAAATACTCTGACGATACGGTATTCTTAACGGCAAACTATCGCTACTACCGCGAACTTTCGCCTTCGGCTGCGGTCCAAGCGGCTGGCTTAACCGATCAACGGTTATGGACTGTAAGCCTAACCGGGTTATTCGGCGGCATGTATGTTTCCTATAGTAACGGCGAACTTCCACTGGATGTTGACCGTGACAATGTCGTGGAATTAGGCTTCAAAACACACTTCTAGGAGGCAAGAATGCTTAATGACTACAAATCACAGCTATTTTCTGAAATACAGACTATGCTGAAGTACCTTGCGAAGACAGGTAAATCAATTCCGACAGAAGTTAGCGTTTTATTGAAGACCCTTGATATACCCAATGCAGACAACGCCCGTCCGGCAACTGAAGCCTCCAACATCGGTACCGATAATCTGTTAAGTCTGCATAACACTCTGGGCGACCTGTGCAAACCCGCAACCCCTATGTCTATTGATGCCAGCTCCACATTAAACAACAAAACCGTTATGATTAGTTCCTTGGTCGGTTTTGTTGGGTTTTTAATGATAATGTTTGCCAATATATTTGGCCCTGCACCCTGCACAAATGTGACCACATGCACAAACCTGGAAACGTGTGCAAAAATAGCAACCTGCACAAAACAAGAAAAGCCTGAAGCGCCACCGTCACCCCAAGGGACACTCTCCTCTGGTGAAATTGAAGCTCAAGAAAAGCCCGAAACACCAGCGTCGCCACAGGGGACACTCTCCTCTGGTAAAACTGAAGCTCAAAAAACACCAGTCGCCACTGCAAAACAAGACTTTAGCACAAATATCTTAATAAGTTCGCTGGGTGGTGCCTTTCTTGGGTCTGCTTTTTATGCTTTATATTCAGCTAGTCAATATATCAAAGCTCAAACATTTGACCCTGGTTATACACAGGTTTACCTAATAAGGTTAATTTTGGGAATATTCGCGGGATATTTACTGGCTAACATCATAATCCCTAATTCTGGCGATAATTTTGGAGAAACTGGAATAATTAAATACGGCCCTGAATTACTCGGTGTCATCGGGGGCTTTTCCGCAGAAGCTGTGATACAGATTCTTCAACGTTTCTCAGATACATTAGTAACAATCGTAAAAGGAAGCGACAAAGAAAAAGTCAAATCAGAAGTCAAAAAAGCCGTTACCAAAACAACGACAGAAACTTCATCAAAATTAAACGGTATACTGGCAAAAGACGATGCTACTGAAATGAAGGATGATATAAAGCAGATCATCAAGGACTTATCTTAATATAACATTCCTGACAATATCAACAGCCCCTAAAATCGTCTATGGGCTGTTGATTATTCAAAAAGTATCTATCCAGCAAAACCACTGCATATAACCTCTAATTTATGACCAAACGGATAACCTACACAAGCCGCGTATACATCAGCATGGGGATACTTACGCGTGCCGGGCTTGCCGTCGCACACACTGTCATACAAAAGTGCGGCCTCATAAAAGGCATCAACCTGATCGCCTTTCGTTGCTCGAAAGGCAACATGCACACTGAGATGGTCGATCATTAGTTTCTCCCACTCATCATTTTCGGGATTTTAGGCATGAAACGAATATATTCTATGCTCAATGATCCGCACTTTATACTTAAAGAACCCAAGAGCATTGGCTTTGGTAAGGAAAAGGAAAATATTCAGTTGATCGCTGTGGAACGGTAAGCTAGTGCCGCAAGCAAAACAGCATTTTCTGTCTGTGCTTTCCCTTCAGCCCCTTTCAGGGTAGGCTGACATGCGGGAATATACTGTATGGGGAGGGATAGAAATGCTGGAACCGGATCTTAATGCCAGTCAGAAAAACATTATCGGTGCGATCGATAAACTAACGGAAAATATAGCGCTAACAGCGCTAAGCGTTTTTCCAACCTTCTTTTACCTTGTTTTCCAGCCCCGACGTTTGGCCCCCTTGCTTCTTCATCAGGAAGACGACGGCAGAAAAGGTATGCTGTTGGGGCCCGGCGTGTTTTTTGTTTTTGCTATCATCATCATTATGGTGCTTGCTGGATTTTTTGTTACACCGGAAATACTAAAGGTCAACGGAAGTTTTCTGGGGGCGGGTTATGCGTATCGTGTCACAAATGCAGCCGCAGAGGGAAACATCTGGCAGGTTATTTCCTATATCGGACCGCTTTATATTTTCACCATTATAGTTGGCGTTCTCGGTCAAATACCAAAGCGCTGGATTGGCCCCAACTGGACATTACACGTCAGCCTTCGTGCTGCTTTCTACCAAATGGCCACATCCGTTTTCTGGATTATTGGTACCAGCGCCGTTATTGACAATATCGGCCTAACCTATGGAATAGCCGTCTCGCAGGAAATTTATAGTTATAATTCAATTCCAATCTTCGGTATCCCCGCATGGCAATATTTCTGCTTTATGAAAGAAGTGGGGTCGCTCACGCCCATGCGGGCCTTAATAATGGCTGCCGTCATGATAGGCTTGATAACGGGTTTGAACGCTTTGATTTTCATTATTGTTTGGTAAATACGGGCAGGATACTGAGGGGCAGACCGCTCAGTATCCCAACACTTTAAGATTAAAAATGGCCTTACTGACGAGCAACAGAAACCCCGCTTGCTTCCAGCATTTTAACCACACTATCATCACCTGCTAGATGGAGGGCACCAACAGCAACAAGGAAGGTTCCCGCTTCCTTATCCATCAGATCCTTGATTTGCTCTGTCCAGTTCGCATTGCGGTTTACGATAATTTTATTGTACGCTTCCGGTGTGCTTAAAACCATATCCTTAAGGCCGACCGCATTCAGCCCGTCAACGTCACCGACTTTCCAGACATCAACCAATTCATCAAGCTGGCTAACCCCTTTATCCTGAATTTCCTTTGAGGCACGCGCCAGTACACGAACCTGCCCGTCCATCGGGAATGACGACAGGATCGTTAGCTGCTCATCAACGCTTTCAAAAAAGCGCATCGGTTTTTGCGCGGCTTTTGCCTTCGCTGCGATCACCGCATCAACCCCTGCGCCCGGCGTGTATCCCGCATCTATCATTTGCTTGCCGGCAAATTGAACAGCAACAAACCAGGGCTTCATTCCCTGCATCCGCTCAAACGGCAATCCCAGTTTTTGTGCGCCCTTTTGGACCACATCGCTTTGATCGCCCAAGACACCAGACAATGTTTCACCGTTCTCAAGAAATGCATATTTTTGAACGATCGGCGCAAGCTTTGATTGTGCTTCCGGGCTTACATCTGCCTCAAGGTAAATGGCTGATGCTTCGTCAAACACTTTGGAAAAAGCCGCGCTTTCCCATTTCGTACTTTCCTTCAGCAAATGAATGGTTCCAAAAAGATAAACATTCGTGTCCGCGTCCGACGCTTTCCAGATCGCGGGGACTGCCTCAGCCTTCGGGCTTAATGCGGCGGCAGCGGTTGCGGCCGTGGTTGTTGCCTCTGTAAGCACGGGGGTTTCGCTTTTGGCATCCGCCGAATACCAGGCGACTGTCAAGATAGCCGCTGCCGATATAAGGCTGTTACGGATCGTTGTTGAACTTTTCTTTGAACAAGACATAGCTTCCTCCTTTTCCGCACACACTGTGTGCAGGCTGTTCGTGGTTAGATTGTTAAGTAGTTTTGCTTGTGTTTCGCTGTGTTTTATATACAGCCGTTTAATTCATCACATTTCTTGTAAGGGTTTTGATACTGCATTAGATCGCAACTCTTTTCTTCGACGCATATAGAGTACGCTAAACCTACCAAAAAATATCACTGCACCAATACTAAGTAGCGCCATCATGATTAAAGCGGCTTGTTTTCGTTCGAAAAGAAGGAAATCCAGTACAACTAAAGTCCCTAAAATGATGGCAATGTATCCCGCAAGCTTCGCTATCTCTCTGGTCCATGTTGGTGAGTTAATAGCGATATCAGCGTTATCGATCATCTTCGGAGATTTATTACCAAGATAAATAATAACCAATCCATAGGTTATCCCTGCTAACCTAGCCACTATGTCTTTCTTATCATTCAGATTTACCCAATCAAGCGCATAAGCAATTTCGCCTACGGAAAATGGTATTAGACATAGCCCTACCAAGCTAAACACTGAGGTAGTAATCATGCTGCGTATTTTATGTCTTTGTGACGCAATACTCTCCTCAGACGGCTTTGGGCCATTTTTATTATATAGTGAAGCTGATAGCTTTTTAGTCAGGGAATAAAAGGGATAGCGCAAAACAAGAAATAGAACTGGCAAGCCTAATACAATGCCGAGACTGTATGCCAATTTAGAGGGTTCAATGATAACCAACGCACCAGCCAGAATATAATTCACACCCCAAACAATCAAAGTTATGCCATATCTATTGGATGAATTTGCCATATATAATTCCTTTATTACTAAATACATTTAGGGTTCGATAACATCATTCCGATTATTGATTGAGCGTTTCCTTACGCTGCGCGGACTTGATCCCGTAATATACCGCGCGCGGCATAATGCTTAGGAAACATGCACCCAGTATAAACAGTGTCACTGTTTTCGCGGTAGCGGGCGCAAGTGCAACCCAGGCTACGATATACAAGAACCCCGCGATAAAGAAGGTCCACCCCACCTGACGCTGGAACGCCTGATGCTTCGCCGGATCACACACTGCCTCCGTCAACGGGGCGATCATTTTAGGGGTGTAGTTACCCATAATGATAAAGAACAGACCAGTTACAACCCCGTTTGCCCGAGGCGCGATCATATCCTTAACATCCGCGGAAATAATCCCCTGCTCGACGAGGAACGGCCCCATCAAACTACCGAGCAATGACACGCCCGTCAGGACGAGCGCCAAATGGATCAGCTTGGCATTCTGACGGCTGTTTTGATCACTTTTGGGTCCATTCATTCGCTTTGCCATCGGCATCACAATAAAACGACCCAAAAGATAAAGCCCCGGCACAACACCGAGCACAAGCGCGGCCTTGCGGCCCTCAATTGCGCCCTGAAACCAAAGGCTAATGGTGCATGCATAGACCAGCACCCAAACGGTAAAAGCTGCAATTTTTATAGTCCGGTCTGAAAACATTGTTCATCCCTCCTGTTTTATTTTGCTGTCGTGTTTATTTTATCACTTAGGCTCGGCTCGCCACTATCGACAGGCTGGCCACGTTCCTCACTTGCAGTATCCTCGGCGTTATCTTCAGCCATTACCTGCATGCCAAACACACTCGCAAAGCCCATTAAGGCCTCTTCAAGTACCGACATTTTCAGTTGGTAGGTAATCACCTTGCCAACCTTGGTGGCCTCTACGAGATCAGCCTCTTTCAACACCGAAAAATGCGCTGACATCGTCGGTTTTGAGACATTAAATTCCGCTGATAATTCACCAGCGTTCATCGGCCCGCGTTTCAAAAGTTCGAGAACACGGCGCCTTGTTGGATCAGATAATGCTTTAAATACTTTGTTCATGATTAGATATTTAGTTAATCATCTAACTATTGTCAATAGATAATTAGCTAAACGTCTAATTATTATTCAAAACATGCGGCTTCTGCGCCTAAACCTCGGTATTTCAATGATTTTATTTTTTTGACCCAAACGCCGTAAAATTATATAAAATGATATATAACAAAAGAACAAAAATCATCAGGTGTCACATGGTACGAACTATTTTCATGATATTTACATGGATCATTTCAACAGTTCTTATTCTAAATACGACACCATTACTTGCCAGCGATTATTTTTATAACGCAATTACATCGCCTAAAATCACGATTTCAGGCAGCATCATCCAGCGTGTCTATGACCCCAGAGAGCCCGGTATCTACAATAAGCTTATTGAACAATTGGTTATGGACACGTCTTATCAGGTTGATACCCGCTTCTATCCCCTGCGGCGTGCGCAGGAAGTTTTCCTGAAAACTGAAACTGACTGTTATTTTATCGCCGATAATATGAGTTCTATTCTCGCGGACCGGAAATTAAATGAGGAAGATTTTGTTCATTCCGTCACCCTGAACGATTCTTACATCAGGGTCTATACACGCATGGATCAAGCGCTGATCGAAAACCTGTCAGAACTTGAAAGAGCGATCGTTGCTGCCGACCCGGGAACCGGGCTTGGATATGCACTGCGCCAAAGCATGCCAAAGACCACAAGCATTATCTCAACAGATTCTATTGAGAAATCATTGGAACTTTTGAAAATTGGTCGGGTAAACGCCGTTGTTGCATATGATTTGGATATGGACGCATATCTGCGCGCATCAGGCACGACACCAAACATTCAATCCTCGACAGCTTTCAGCATTGCCCACGGGCACGATAGTCTGGTTTGCTGGAACACAGAAGAAAATCGCAGTTTCCTCGAGAAAATAAACAACAGGCTGGAAACACTCAAATCGCAAAGAACACTCGTGACACTTACGAATTTACAGTAACCGATATCCTTAAAGTTCTATTTTTTCAAGGTGTTAGATTTATTATCGATTTTGAAATCAATCTGTTATATAAAATAAGAAAGGTCCAGAGAGACTGAAAAAGGCCTGGGGAGGCCTAAACCAGGGAAGACAAATTCGTGCCGAAGATATTTCATCTGACAGTGATGACGGCTGCACTCCTTCTGATGAGCGCACAATCAAACATACACAGCGAAAATATTCTGCCAAATGGTCAAACTGATCATAAAAACACCGAAATCGATATTGCTGCCAGCATGGTCCCCAATATTTTTCATCCAGAAAAGCGCGGCATCTATAATGATTTGGTTGATTTAATATTTGAAGATACGCCCTACACGGTGAATATCGATTATCAACCGGTCCGGCGCGCACAGCAAACATTTTTGCGCAAACGTGCCCATTGTTTTTTTGTTTCCGACAAAAGCTCTCAGGCTGATCTGGGCATTGAAAACACGGGTGATGATTTTATCTATTCCGACACCCTCAATGAAGCGCATATTCGAATATATACGCTGGCAAGTAACCCGCAAATTTCCTCCATCAAGGATCTGGAAGGCAAAACGATAGTGGCTGACCCCGGAACAGGCCTTGGTAATGCCCTTAGGGACAAAATCCCAACCAGCGCGACAATCGTGCCCAGTAAAACAATCGAAAACTCCATAGAGCTTTTGATGTTATCACGGGCTGACGCGCTTGTTGCCTATGACCTGGATATGAATATTCATCAGAATTTCAACGCTAACGCTTTAAAGCCCCATACCGATCTGACTTTAAGCCTTCACACATCCTATGACAGCATCAGTTGTTGGGACACGCCGGAGACACAGGCATTCCTCAACCATGTTAACCACCGATTTAGGGCCTTGAAACAACAGGGCACACTGCCGTTGCCGCTCAATGCCCGTTAGGCAATTTGCTCTCGCTTCCACCAAGCATCCACCAAAGGCGATTATGATGTGATCGCCTTTAAAATTTCAGCACCTGAGAGTTTGGGAGACTTACCTTTTTCAAAGGCGTCCTTCACAAGGGCCATCACTGTTTCACTGATCGGTGCGCTTTCACCCACCTGCAGCGCAAGTTTCACCACCTCACCTTGCAGGTAATCCACCTCTGGAGCGCGGCCTGCTTCCAGATCATCGAGCATGGACGAGCGCGCATTCGCATCAATTTTGACGATACTATTCATGATCAAACGGTATAACCAATTGGGTAGCCGCAGAACCTTCAGCGTTTTATCGATCGAGTTTTTGCCGAAGTTCGCGGGTGTGATACCAGCAACCTTTAAAATACCGAGCGCTTCATCGATCATGCTTGCAAGGGCTGTCCGGTAATCCCGTTCCGCGAGGCAGGTTTTCAAGGGAACACCTGCAAGTGTATTCAGCGCATTATTCAGGTTCACCAAAAGCTTACCCCATTGCACAGCCTTAATATCCTCTTTTAAGTCGCAGCCTTGCCCGACTTGCTCAAACGCAGCCTGAAGCGCGCGAAGGGCGTCACTATCCATCGCCTCGACCGCAAGGTTCCCTTCGGTGCCACAGTGGAAACGGCCGGCCCCAGTGCCTGTTACATTAAAAGGCACCATGCCACCTAAAACCCTGTGGTCTGGCATAACACTTCTGAGCGCGTCAGCGTTTCCAATCCCGTTCTGGAAACTGATGATAATCGCTTCTTTGTCTAGAATGTTTGCAAGTTCCCTGCCCGCTGTTTCGCTGTCCTGCGACTTAACTGTAATAAGGACAATATCAGCATCACTCGCATCTGATGCATCCAGATCAAAGGTCAGGTTTTCACTGATGAATAATGAATTGCGCGCATAATGGGTCAGCGTTAATCCATTTTCTTCAATCGCTGCCTTGAAGCGTTCACGGCCAATCAAGCGTACCTTCATACCCGCGCTTGCCAGTTGCCCACCAAGATAACAACCGATCGAACCAGCGCCGAAAATGGTTACGTTTAATTGATTGTCCTTCATGGTGATGCTCCTCTCACATATTCTTTTTATGATCTCGCTACCCCAGGCTATGATCGCGCGACCCTAAGGCGGCGCAGCAGGCGACCATCAATAGCAATCAGACCGATAAAGATGCACAGTACCGCATAAAAATGATGCGCATATAATTTTTCGCCCAAATAGATCACACCCAGCATAACCGCACTCACGGGGATCAAAAACGTTACGAGCACGATATTTGTCGCTCCCGCTTCCGCAAGGATTTTAAAATAGATAATATAGGCTAGGCCTGTGCTCAAAACCCCGATCCCAAGAATGGCAAAAATAGGCGCAATGCCAATATCATTGAAGGATGTGCCCGCGCCCGCCACCACACCGGGGATCAACAGCATCCCCCCTGAAATCAACAGGATCGCCGTGCTGTTCACCTCTGCCTTATAGGCGCTTAGTCGTTTACCCCAGACATTTGCAAAGGCATATGCAATCGTCGCTAAAATCACCGCAAGCGGGCTTAGGCCCTCGATGCGAAAACCGCCTTCAAGGTTCGGTAGCATCAAAAGCGTAACGCCAATGAAGCCTGCGATCGTCCCAAAAACCTTCAAGCCCGTTAGCCGCTCATCCTTCGTCGTGAAATGCGCGACAATCACGGTAAAAATCGGCGTCATCGCATTAAGGATAGAGGCCATACTCGCAGTTACATAAGTTTGCGCCCACGTGATTAACGAATAAGGGATCACAACGATCAAAGCCGCCATCACGGCATAATCAAACCAGACCTTGATACCGCGCGGGAACGAAGCGCCGCGCATTTTCATGAAGGCAAGAAGAATAAGCCCACCGATTGATGCCCGCAGGAAAACAATCGTAAAGGGTTCAAATACCGGCAGTGCCATTTCGATAAAAACGAACGACACACCCCACAGGGTCGAGAGGAAAAACAGCAAAACCCAATTTTGAAATGACATAACCCATCCTGACAAGGCATGATCACTAATACGGCCAGATCGTTAGCGAGACCACTTTAAAATGACTATATTTTAAGGTGAATAGTCGAACCGAAACAAATAGATATAGCGAAACTTATTTCTCAATTTATATGTGTTTAGCTATATGTCAGAGCCGAAGCATCTGCACAACCCATTCTTTACTGGATGCCAAACACGCGTGCTGTATTCCCAGCGAGGAACAAATCCTTGACCTCATCATTCAGGCCCAAATCATCAAGGCCATCAAGGGCCTTAGCAGGTGTGATCATCGGATAGTTGGTCCCGAACATCACCTTATGGCGGCCGTGTCCTCGCATAAATTTGATGAGTTCCTCCGGGTAACGCCTGACCGTATAAGCCGAGGTATCGATAAACACATTCTCATGCTTGGTCGCGACCGCAATGGCCTCTTCGGTCCACGGATATCCGATATGCCCACCAACGATTTTCAGTTCTGGGAAATCAAGCGCAACCTGATCAAGATAAATCGGCCGCCCAACCTCGGACGGCATCAAGGGGCCTGTGTGGCCAATTTGCGTACAAAAAGGAACACCAAGTTCTGCACATGCCACATAAACAGGGTAAAACCGCCTGTCCGTTGGCGGCAATTCCCAAAGCCACGGCAACACGCGGATTGCCTTGAAACCAAGCTCAGTGAAGCAGCGCCTTATCTCGCGTACCGCTTCCATCGGCTTTGAAATATCCACCGAGCCCACACCGATCAAACGTTCAGGTGCTTCCGCCACAAACGAAGCCACCTCATCATTGGAAATCATCACATTTCTGGGGGCATACCACGCGCTGATCAGCGTTTTATCAACCCCTGCCTGATCCATCGCAGCAACCGTCAGGCCCACAGGAATTTCACGCTCAGGGTCTGGTTTTGCGTCCTTGGTCCATCGACGGAGCGAGTCAAAAATAGGGTCCGCTGTATGCCGCGCCGTTGGGTGCTGCGCCCATGCGTCAATGATCATGATGAAATCCTCCCTGCTTTTGATAGTCCTCAATGATGCCGCTTTGCCTCAAGACGACATTATTGAAACGAGCCTCGCTTAAAAAATAACACGCTCGATAAATTTGATTAATGCTTATCATTAAATAATGATATCAGCAAGGCCTACCACATCCGGCCCTTCGCATATTCTGCATATCCGCTATCGTAGGCTTCGGCGTCAAAATCGGCCTTCACTTCCTTCACGAACTGCCCTGCGGTTGGAAGCCCTGTGCTTTCATCACCCGATGTCCAAAGTTTGGAGCGCATAAGTGCCTTGGCGCACTGAAAATAAATCGCTTCAAGCGTGATCACCGCGACTGATTTGGGGTGCTTGCCGTCCTGTTCGAAACTATTTGTTATATCGGGGTCAATACTCAGTTTCGCGCGGCCGTTCAACCGCACAACATTATTGGCCCCCGGCACCATAAACATTAGGCTGACCCGCTCATCACGCACAATATTATGCAACGAATCTGTTAAGTTATTCCCGCGCCAATCCGGTAACATCACGGTGGTTTCATCAACAATCCTGACAACGGGCCCGTCATCGCCCCTTGGGCTGGCGTCCGTTCCCTCTGGCCCCACTGTGGAGAGGATAAGAAAGCGCGATGCCTCGATCCATTTTCTATAGAGCGGGGTGATTTGGCGCACAATTTTCGCTTTTGAATTTGGATTGATTTCGCCGTATAGGGCCTCCAATTCCTCAACGCTTTCGATATATGTCACTGATCACTCCTTATCGCTTATGCCGTGATTGCACGCAGCGCTTTCACAAGCTTATGCATATCATCCGGCGTGTTATAAAAGGACGGTGTTACCCGAATACAGTCACCCATCGCAGGCCCTGTTCTGCGGGTTGTCAGCACCCCAAATTCGTCTGCCAAACGTTTCATCAGCGCATTATTGGCCTTGGTCGTTGTGACACCCTTAAGCCTGAAGGATGTTAGCCCCGCAACCATCGCCGGATCATCGGGGGTTAAGACCAACAGGTCCTTCATTTTCCGCGCTTCTGACACCCAGATACTGCGTAAATAGCGAAGCCGCGCTTCCTTCGCGCTGCTGCCTAAATATCCATGAAAATCAATCGCCGCTGGTATCGTCATATGGGCCGCAAAATTGGACGTGCCGGTATCAATCCGGTCGCGCACGTTATCGCCGCCTGTGCCGTCCGGGTTCATATTTTTCCCCATATAGGGGTCGATATCCCGCACCTTTGATTTATTGATATAAATCACGCCGCAACCGATGGGCGCACCCACCCATTTATGTAGGTTCACGCCGACGAAATCACAGCCAAGCGATTTAATGTCAAAATCCACCTGCCCGACCGAATGGGCCGCGTCCAGTATCACACCAACCCCGCGCGCTTTCGCCATATCGGCAATTGTACGCACAGGGATAATAAGCCCCGTCCAATTATTCAGATGCGTCAACAGAAGGAGTTTGGTTTTCGGGTTATCATCCAACGCCTTTTTGTAAAAGCGGATGATGTCATCCTCACTTAACGGGCGTTCCTTTGTGGGCTCGGGGAAATTTACCTTCACCACATTCACCCCGCGTCGGTGCGCAAGCCAGCGCATGGCATTTTTCATTTCGGAATAATCAAGATCGGCATAAAGAACCGTATCCCCAGCGTTTAACCTGTTATAGCCACCAATAAGCGCCTGAAGCGCCTCTGTTGCGCCGCGGGTCAGCGCGATTTCATCCACGCCCACATTCAAAAATTCCGCCGCTTTTGCCCGTAAATTCCGATAGGTTTCGCCGAGGTCAAAGCGGGCGAAAAACGTATTGTTTTTATTCACCCATGCGCTTTGGCGCTGATATTCTTCCAAAACAGGGCGGGCCATAATCCCCCAATAGCCATTTTCCAGATTAGTGATTTGGTCCGTAACATCATACATGCCCGCCACTTCACGCCAGAAGGCTTCATCGTCCGGTTTGATGTTATTTGCAGTATCCAATGATAGGTTCGCGGCTTGGGCCGTTTGACCGCCAAAGTCACCTGCTCCCAACACCCCGACACTTCCAATACCACCAATCGTACCAACCACCGTTCGCGTTAAAAACCCGCGCCTTGAAAGTGGTTTGGCACTGCTGCGCCCAGTGTTACTCGCTGTCTGCAGACTGCCCATATGGCCATCCTCTGGCCTGT
This sequence comes from Kordiimonas sp. SCSIO 12610, assembly GCF_024398015.1. Taxonomy (GTDB): domain Bacteria; phylum Pseudomonadota; class Alphaproteobacteria; order Sphingomonadales; family Kordiimonadaceae; genus CANLMI01. Next base: position 901,972 of record NZ_CP073747.1, on the reverse strand, counting down.
TTTCACTCTGTCTCTTCCCCACTGATCGTCCCCTTGATCTGATACGAAAATGCATTGTGCGAACGCGGCCCCCTTGGGTCAAGCCAATTCACAATCATCTGTGATCAGGTGTGATCACCCATCAGCGGTCAACCCTATTGTAATGGAAATATTATGCCCTACCTGATAGATCATATTTCAAAGCAACGATCACGTTGACCAAATATTGGAGGAAAAGGCGATGGAACGCATTACATTCATGGGATCACAAGGTTTCGAACTCGCAGCACGGCTCGACCGTCCGGTTGGCCCCATTAAGGCCTATGCCCTTTTCGCCCATTGCTTCACCTGCGGCAAGGACTTGGCCCCTGCCAACCGGATCGTAAAGGCGCTGAATAACGACGGTATTGCTGTACTTCGTTTTGACTTCACAGGCCTCGGCAAAAGTGGGGGTGAGTTTGAAAACACCAATTTCTCCTCGAACGTTGCTGACCTTGTGGTTGCCGCCAATCATATGCGCGATCATTTTGAAGCCCCAAGCCTGATGATCGGCCATTCGCTCGGCGGTACCGCAACCCTTCTGGCGGCATTAGAGGTGCCAGAGGTGAAGGCGGTCGCGACGCTTGGTTCGCCCTCAAACGCAACCAACGTAATGAAACAATTCGCAGGCGATGTGGATACGATTGAAAGCACAGGCGAAGCGGATGTGAAATTGGCTGGGCGCCCCTTTAAAATCAAAAAGCAGTTCCTTGACGATATTAAGGACCAAAACGTTCTGGACGCCGTTGCAAAACTGAAAAAACCACTATTGATCGCGCACAGCCCGATCGATGATACGGTCAGTGTTGATCATGCGGCGGAAATTTTCATGGCAGCGAAGCACCCGAAAAGCTTCCTGTCTTTGGACAAAGGGGATCACCTTCTCTTTAACCCCGGCACGGCGGAATATGTTGCGAAATCAATCGCGGCGTGGGCATCGGCCTATATCCCTGACCTGACGGAAGAGGATATGATCAACATTCCTTATGGCCGTGTGGCCGTGCACCCAACAGGCTACGGCAAGTTTCAGCAGCATGTGCATGCGGGCCCGCATAATTTTCTGGCGGACGAGCCCAAGGCCTACGGCGGCGACGAAACGGGTGCAACCCCCTATAACCTTCTTTTGGCGGGGCTGGGGGCCTGCACGTCCATGACCATTAAAATGTATGCGGACCGCAAGGGTATCGAACTGGATGACGTAGAGATTTATCTGGACCATAAGAAAATCCATGCCCAGGACTGTGATACCTGCGAAACCGAAACAGGTAAGCTCGACAAAATCGAACGCCAGATTGTCCTTAAGGGCAACCTGAGCGACGCCGAGCGAGCGCGCCTGATTGAAATTGCCGACCGCTGCCCCGTTCACCGCACGCTCCACAGCGAAGTGGTGATCACAACGGAAGAACGCGCTGAAGAGGCTGCAGGGACTGCGGCATAGGGCAACCCCTGAGCCACTATTGATTGATACATTAAAAAACACCATGCTCTTTAGTTCGGAGCATGGTGTTTTCTTATAAAGTGCATCTTTAAATCCTATGGCTGTAAATCTATATCTCTATCTATGTCAAAAACACGATGGGGATTTTATGCGCATTTCACCAAAACCAGTTGAAATTGGCCCAAATGATGGCTTCACAGCAAATAACGATATTTTTGGGTACGAGGAATTTGGCAAACGCCTTGGTAATTTGATGCGTAACATCGACCATCCAGCGACAATCCTACTGGATGGTCCGTGGGGATCAGGAAAATCTGTATTTGCCCAACAATGGGCCGGCCAATGCAGAAATGAAGGCGCGAAAGTCATCTATTTTGATGCCTTCAAAAACGATTTCCACAGCGATGCCTTCATGGCCATCACCAGTCAGATTATAAACATAGTCCAAAAAGAAGACATTGGAACCAAAACAGAGCAAAAGAGCCTGATAAGTAAAAGCGTACAATTAGGAAAAGAACTACTCCCAATCGCAGCTAAGATCGGAACTCGTGCTGCCACATTTGGTCTGTTAGACACCGAAATATTTGAAGGCGCAGGCGAAGCTATTGATGCAACCACAAAAGAAGTTGGTAAACAATTCGAAGAAGCATTTGAAAAGAAACTTCGTGAAAAACTCACCAACGCTCAAACAGAAGAAAAAACAGTCATTGGATTTCGAGAACAGTTAGAAACTATTGCGGCTAAAGCACGAACTGCATCAAAACAAGAGGGCGGCGAAGACAATCAGGGATGGCCTCTAATTTTTATCATTGATGAGCTTGATCGCTGCAAACCATCCTTTGCACTGGAGGTAATCGAAAATATTAAACACCTGTTCGCTGTTGACAATGTATGTTTCTTGATCGTTACAAACACCACTCATTTAGAGGATGCCATCAGTGGCTTATATGGTTTAAAAGCCCACAAAAGTAGCTATCTCAACAAATTTTATGATCAACATTTCAAGCTTCCCGAACAGAAAAACACATATAATTCAGTTGAAAAGTATTGCGATTTTATATGGCGACAAATGGAGTTCCCTGATGATGAAAGAGATCAAATATATTCGGCAAAGAACACCCTCAAGACTGTTTCTTGCGGATTAAGTTTATCTATTAGAGATGTATCTAAAGTTGTAGGTAATTTAAGTATCTTGGCTTTAAGTGGCCCAGAAAATAACATCCATAACCTATCAGTCTACATGGCTATTTTGAAACTAAAAAATCATGACCTTTACGAGAAAATAAAAACTAAAACAGTTGACCTTCATATCATCATAACTAGCCTTAACATTAATAACTGGAATGAAACCGAGCGCGTTAAGGAGTACCATCAGGACTTTTGGTCGTTTATATACGGTGCAGAACTAATAGACGAGAGAAGGCGTGAGCATTTTGACTGGCATCACCCTTTTTATTCGGAAGAAAGCTTTCACGATACCTGTACGACTCTCGACTCATTAAGTGCTTTTCCATAGCAAACACTCTAACTCACACTCTTGATATAAGCCCGTAGGTTGCGGAGTTTGGCAACCAGTGCGCGGTGGTGTTTTTCGCTTTCAAACAAATTGGCTTCGAAGGTTGGGGTGTCCACATAAATTGGCATTTCACTGGCCGCATCATGCACACCGCCGCCAAAAAGCCGCCCATCAGCACCCAGCGTGAGGCAGCTTTTGTTTTCACCCGAAATATTTTCCATTTTATTCATAATTCATTGCCTGATTTGAATTGTGCTTTTGGAAAATCCAACCTGAGTGCGCGGAACCCCATTTGATACCCCTGAATGATAATAGTCTTCATTCCGGGGCGTACCTGAATACGGGGCGGTTTTCCGCCTCTTGACCCAACCGTCCGGTATCATTTGACCGCGATAAGCTGGGCTGTATTCTGAGTTGCCACATGCAGTATATAGCAAGGGAAAACGGCAAGTTTTAGACACAAAAAAGGCAATTTCATCACATGCGTGTGTGAAACATTTGACGGGCTTTCATGAATATATTTACGATTTCTTAACGAATATTGATTTGAGCTTCATGGCACCAAACCCATCAATTTTGCAATCAATGTCATGATCACCGTCAACAAGCCGGATACTTTTCACTTTTGTTCCCACCTTGACGGTCGATGATGTGCCCTTGACCTTCAAATCCTTGATAACTGTTACCGCATCACCGTCCTGCAAGATATTCCCGACCGCATCACGAACAACCGCTTGATCATCTGTGTCAGTGGTTGACGGCCCCGGAACCCATTCATGTGCACATTCAGGGCAGACCAGCATGCCCCGATCTTCATAAGTATATTCAGAGTTACAATTCGGGCAATTGGGTAGCTTGTCCAGTGTCTCAGTCATAATCAGGGCTCTTTATCGATTGTTCAGGGCGGCTTTTACCGCATGGTTTTGCCATTGCCTAGAAGGAATTTACCTGATCACGCCCTCATCAATAAGCGAATGGGCAGCGGCCTTTACCGCATCTTCCGCGCTTATGAACTCCATTCCCAAAACATCAGGCGCATTGCCCGCATCGATTGTCACCCGCGCGCCCATATCCGGGAAGATGGTTTTGACCTTGGTATCAACCAGCGAAAGCGCCCTGATCATGACATCAGGCACTTCAAACCCCGGAATACGCCAGCGCCGATTTGGAAACTCGGTTTTCAACACCTTCGCCATTTCAAGAAGCGACAGAGTGTTCGCGGACACGACCAGGCGCCGTCCGCGCGCCTTTTCCGCAAACAGCGCCTTTATATGCGCCGCCGCCACATCGCGCACATCAGCCACCGGATAGGATGCCCTCGGCAGTGCGGGATACGGCCCCGCCAGAATTTCCTTAATCAGTTCAAGCGAGGTGCCGATGGTGCTATCGAGCGCGGGGCCCGCAACGAACGCGGGGTTAATAACCGTGATCTTGTCACGCACCCCTTCACCGTCAGCAAGGTGCCAAAGCGCTCGCTCCGCCCGCGTTTTGGAGACCAGATAGGCCGACATGCCAGCCCAATCAGGGTCGCTCCAATCCTGATCAGTGCAGGTAAGCGCCCTTGGTCGATCGCCCCGATACATGATCGCCGCGATTGAAGACGTAACAACAATGCGCTTCACGCCCGCAGCGAGCGCAGCCTTGACAGCGCGCAGCATGCCATCACGTGCTGACGGCACCAGCGCTTCCCTATCCTTTGGTTGCAGTTTCGGAAACGGGGACGCGGTATGTACCATATAATCCACACCGTCCATCGCCTCACGCCAACCATCGTCTGACAATAGATCAGCTTCAACAAACTCAAGACGGCTAACGTCACCGCCGTGCCGGGCAATAATGGCTTTGACCATATCTGCTTTCGACAGGTCGCGCACCGTGCCGCGCACACTATATCCGGCATTGAGGGCATAAAGCGCCGTATGCTTGGCGATAAAGCCGCTTACGCCCGTGATCAATATGGTTGGTTTATCCAATCCCTCAGTCATTGTGGTATCCCATTCACCGACTCTCAATACAGACACACTGATCATTCCTGCCTTGGAATAGCATGACCATCACTTCAAACCCCAAAACATTGTTTTCCCAGCGTATTCGCTACATTATGTCTTGGAGACAGCATCACGAATATGGCGTGAAATTTCACTTCCTGAATCTGTTTCAAGCGCCACCTTGATCGCACGGGATAATTCTACGAGGACTTTACGGTCTTTGACCTCTATCTCGCTTCCCTGTTTTACCAAACGCGCTGTTACCGTTAGGACCGTACTGCACAAATAATGATAAACAGACTGTTCCTTTTCATCAATTACGGTTAGCGCTTGCTTGGTTGTCGATAACAAGTTTTCCAGAAATTCGCTCACTTCCGGCTCCAGGATGCCATCCCCTGCCCACGCGTAACCAGCGTCGATACGGTCGACAAACCAACAAATCCTTCGCATATAACTGTCGGCCCGGTGGCCATCCATTGCCTTGACTGTTCTTGCAATTGCGGCCTGCATTTCCTTATCGGTCATATCATTTTTGACACGAGCCCGAAGCGCATTCGGCGCATCAAACAATAAATGGCTGGTGCTGTGTTCCCGAACGGAATCAGCCGAACGGCGGTCTGGGCCCGCGTAATCAACTGTAACCAAAAACTTTTTTCTATTGTCGATCAATAAATCCAGCCGCTGTTCCAAATGCCCCAGCGAAAGAGGATATAATAAAAGGTCATCCGCACCGCTATTAACCACTTTTTTCACAAGATGACTTGTTGGCTCCAGCGTAATGGCCATCATGGGGAGAAACGGGTTTTTACCAAGCCGCCCCTGACGTACATCGGCAATCATTTCCAATGCATCACCATCCGGGAAGCTTGTCCCGAGAATTAGGAGGTCGGGTTTGTTTTCCGTGACAGCAATTCTGATCGCTTCAAATTTACCACTTAGAACAATATCGGTATAACCAAGTTCTCTGAGCAAATCCCGCAAAAGAAACCGCACGCCATCTTCACTCACAATTATGTGGATTCTGGCATCTCGTTTATTCACACGGCTTCCTTAATATTTGGCGGATAACAATATTATCGTATATTTGTTATTAAGTTGCTAACAGGCATCATACAACTTTTGTCTGTAGTGGTTTTAAATTTATCGTGATTGGAATCAGTAATGTCCATAATAATTCGCAAAATCGAAGACCATGATTATGAGAACTGGGCCGAGCTTTGGACCGGATATCTCGCTTATTATAAAAGCACCCTGCCGGACACAATTTATAAAACCACCTTCAAACGGCTGTTGAACGACGAATATTATGATCCGCGGGGGTTTCTGGCCGTTGAAGACGGGAAGCCGATCGGCCTCGTGCATTATATGCTGCACCGCCACTGCTGGCGCGAAGAACATGTGGTCTATTTGCAGGACCTGTTCACTAATGACAACGCGAGGGGCAAAGGTGTTGGGAAGGCCCTGATCGAAGCGGTGTACAGCGAAGCAGACAGGCTTGGCACACCAACCGTTTACTGGAACACTGAAGATTTCAACCACAGAGCCCACAGGCTTTATGACTATGTGGCCAAACGAACCCCCTTTATCAAGTATCAGCGGTAAACTATCCCCACTGGTTGCAATTGGCATAACTTTAGATTAGCGTTACACTGGGATGGGGATAATGCGCCTTCAATATAAGGCGCATCAGGTATTTGCTTACGGGGACGATGATGAAAACAGTTTTCAAGCTTTTTGCTGCGGTAATTCTACTTAGTAATCAAGCATTATATGCTGACGATGAATGGCATGAACTGATCAGTGATCACTTTATCCTGCGAACGGACACCAACCTTGAAAAAGCAAAAGAGACGATTGAGAAGCTTGAAAAATATCGTTTTACCATCGGGGCGATCACGAATGCAGACCTAAGCGCTGATTATTCACCGCCTTTAGTTGTTTACGCCTTCGAGAAAACAAAGCGTTTCCGGCGCGTTTTTGGGATAACGGGCGGCACTGCTGGCTTCTACATTCCTTTCGAGGATGGAGCTATTTCCATGCTGACGTTAGAAGAAGGCGACGAGACATGGTCGCTAGACGGCTTACGCGTGTTGTTTCATGAATATTCGCACCATATTCTTCATCAATACAGCCCACTTCAATATCCAAGATGGTATGATGAGGGCTTTGGTGAATATCTTGCGATGACAGATTTTGACGGCGACAAAGTTATCATTGGCCGGCCCGCCGTTCACAGGTTTCCAAACTTAAAATCACCAGGCAGCTGGCTGAAACTGGAAACGTTATTACAGTCAAAAGGCGAATATATTGGCGCGATCGGCGGCGCAACATCACGCAAGCGTCTGAAAACAAAAAATTATATTTTCCAACAATATTCACAAGGGTGGTTAACAACCCACTTTTTCCAAAGCTCTGATAAATATCAGAAAAAATTAAATGCGTATCTGCAAGGGATTAACAGGCCCGGTAGCGACATCGATAAGGAATTTAAGAAGGCCTTTGGTAAAAGCTATGCAAAGATGGATAAGGAAATAAAGCGATATTGGTATAATCGTGAACTGCCTTCATATGTTATTGATTTAAAGGGCCAAATACCCGAAATCGAGTACAAAGTACGGAAATTGAACGAACATGAAGTTAAAATTATGGAGCCAGAGGCAAGGTATCTTGCTGGTGGTTCTGCCGAGGAGATTGCAGATCATATAAAAGTCTTTGAAGAAGCACTTTCAAATGACGTTCGTCCAGCGGACTTAAATCTTTATCTCGCTGAATTAGCATTAAGGTCAAAAGATTGGGACAAGGCAGAACATTACATCAATATTTTACTTGCTGAAAAATCCGATCATGCGCCTGCGCTTACACTGAAAACAGAATTGATGAAGCGTGGTAAACAATTGAAAGAGCTCGCAAAAGACCAGCAAAAGGCTGTTCGCAAAGCAACCATAACGGCCCTGAAGGCGGATCAAACATATGTCCCTGGCCTGATGGCTTATGCGCGCCTATTCATGGAAGAAGGAACCAAGGTTACTGATAATGCACTTGATGTTATGGAAACCGTTCGTTTCCTTGTACCTGATGTTGACAGTGCAAAAATTCTGCAAGTTCGCATGCTGGCAAAAGCGGGCAAAGTAGCTGATGCGAAAGCTCATGCCCAGAAACTGATTGATTGGGCATCGTCTAGTAGACAACGTAAAAGATATGAAGACCTTCTGGAAGAAGTGGAAGAGAAAGCCACACTGACAGCAAGCGCGAATTAATCATCCGATATTCAAAAGGGCCTTGAGCTGCTGCTCGGGGCCTAAAATTTCGCTGAGTGTATAGCGGTCCAGGACCTGAAAAAACGCTTCCAATGCCTCTTTGAACATGGGTTTCATATTACAGGCCGGTGTGATTGTGCACATGCCGCCTGCGCCCAGACATTCAACAACCGCAAGATTGTTTTCGCTAGCGCGCACAACATCGCCTACCGTGATTTCCTTTGGGTCTTTCTTAAGCCGTAGGCCCCCACCCCGGCCGCGCACGGTTTCGAGGTATCCTGCCTTACTCAGGAAATGGACCGCCTTTACTACATGGGGTTCATTAATACCGTAGGCAGCAGCAATTTCCTTCACAGAGGAAAGGGCCGGATGTTTGGTACCCGCAAATATCAAAACCCGAAGGCAATAATCACTGAAGCTTGTTAACTGCACATTGCTTTCCTCTCGTCACTTGGTGATTGAGTTTACCATTCGCGAGAGAGGAAAGCTATATTTCAGATATAGAATATATCCAATCAGGGAAAATCCAGCGTTTCCTATGCTGCTACATCCAGGCTTGGGCCAAACACTTCAAAATGGATCTGGTCACGGGCAACACCGCGTGCACGCAGCAAACCCGCGACATGCTGCATAAAGGGTACCGGGCCACAGAAATAGAAATCAGCCCCGAAATCAACGCCCATTGCGTCCAGCATTTCGTCGCTTAGGAAACCTTGATAATCGCCGCTATCGTCCGTTTCATAAACAGTGAAATATTTAAAGCGCTTTTGTTCCGCCCGTTCCGCGAAATTACCGTGCATGGTGTGCTCACGGTATGATTTAGCACAGTGAATAAAGGTGATATCAGCACTGTCCCGTGTTCTTAAAGCCACCTTGAGCATCGATGCCATCGGGGTAACCCCCACGCCCCCGCTTAAGAGGACAATCGGGCGTTCACCGCCTTCATTCAGGTAAAAATCACCAACAGGCGGTGATACTTCCAATGTATCACCCACTTTAACCTGACGGTGTAGATAAGTGGAGACAACACCCGCGGGCGCGCCCTGCTCTTCTTTCACCGTAATACGGTAATACCCGCCCTCTAACGATACCTTAGGGCCGTCAGACAAAGAATATTGCCTGATTTCGCTGCGATCATGGCCTTTGATATCAAATTTCACCCCGATATATTGCCCCGGCCGATAGGAAAGGATTTCGCCGCCGTCCACTGGCCGCAGGTAAAAGGATCGAACATGCTCGCTCTCACGCACGATGCGGTCAATCCGAAACGGCCTGAACCCGCGCCAGCCACCATCACGGTTTTCGTTTCCTGCATAGATATCTTCTTCCGTTTTAATGAAGATATCCGCGAGGATACCATAGGCTATTCCCCATGCCTCGATAGCGGGATGGTCCATCCCGACGCTAAGGTGCTGACAAAGCGCCTCCAGAAGGGCTTCACCGACCAGTGGGTAATGCTCTGGTTTGATCATCAGGCTTGTGTGCTTATTCGCAATTCGGTTAACCGCCGCCATCAATTTTTCAGGTGTTTCGATATTGCTGGCATAGGCAAATATGGCGTCCGCCAGCGCCCGTGACTGCCCATTTTCAACGCCTTCGCGCTGGTTGGACATATTGAAGATATTCTTTAATTCGGGGTTACGCTCAAAAAGGATCTGATAAAATCGCCGGGTGATAGCCTCACCCTCATTTTTCAATAGTTCAATTGAGCCCTTGATCTGGTTCAGCATATCGGGTGTTAGCACACTTTTACTCCTTGGTACTTTCTGTTCGCTACTTGAATTTAAATATATATTTTATATATATCTTTAAAGAATATGAATCGCTGTGACAGGGCGTCGCATGCTCAATCCAAGGGGAATATGATGAAAACCCAACTACCTGAAAATGTTGAGAAATATAGCGAAACACCGATTTTTACGGAAAAGACAGTACCCAAGAAAGTCACTGAAAATCATGATACAAAAGCCGGTGTCTGGGGTAAATTATGCGTTCTTGACGGCGCTGTTGATTATATCATCCCGGGCCCACCAAAACAGGAAAGACGCGTTTTCGCGGGTAAATTTGCGGTCATTGAACCCACCATCATTCACCGCGCAAAACCTATTGGTGAAGCCAGATTTAAGGTCGAATTTTATCGAAAGATAAAATAACCACTTTGTGATCCCAAATGGGATTTAGGATATTGAAATATATTGAAACCGTCATAAACCAAGAGTAGCGTTTTGTGACTATTAGACGTTTTCTTTATGTATTTTCAGTGCGATTTTGGGGCCACTATGAAACAATTTATTCTCGTTATCCTAACGATCATTCTTTTTACAACGAACCCGCTTCAGGCGAAGGATAAATGGCTTGAGCTAACGAGCGAGCATTTCATCCTGAGAACCAATGCGAAGGCCGAAAAAGCCCGCAAAACCATCGAGGACCTGGAAAAATTTCGCTTTACACTTGGCGCCCTAACGGGCCTTGACCTTAGCGTTGATAACAGACCCCCACTAACCATCTATGCCTTCAAGAAAAGGCGCGATTTTCAAAAACAGCTGAAGACAAACAAAAACGTTGCAGGATTCTATTATCAACGACCTGACCGCGCTATCTCACCTTTAAGTTTTGAGGACGGAAAAGAAATCTGGCAACTTAAAGGGCTCGAAGTGATTTTTCATGAATATTCGCACCATATCCTGCATCACTATAGCCCGTTCAAATATCCCAAATGGTATGATGAAGGTTTTGGGGAATACCTAAGCACAATCACGTTTGACGGCAAAATAGCAACCATTGCAGAACCGCCTGTGCATCGCTTCCTTAGCCTTCATGATACAAAATTTTGGGTCAGAATTGAGGATATTATTAGAGCAAGAGCGGCCTACCCTGAAAAAGGGCGCACCCGCCGCGGTCGGAAAATCGATGCAAAAGATGGCCTTTATGCCCAAGGCTGGCTTTTGACCCATTATCTATTCAGTAAACCGGAATATAAAGAACCACTTAATGCCTATATGCGTGCCCTCAATGAACCGAACATAAGCGATGACCAAGCTTTCCAAACTGCATTTGGTAAATCATATAAGGAAATGGAAAGTGAATTACTAGCCTACTGGAAAAAAGGTTCGCTTTCAGTTTTAGGGTACGACTTCAGCAAAAGAATGCCTGACTTTAAGGTAACCATGCGGGAAATGCCTGAGGCAGAGGCGAAAATCCAATATGATGAGGTACGACACCTAACGGGGAACCGTGCCAAAAAGTTCAAGGAAGCGCAGAAATCTTTTGAGGCTGCGTTAAAGGCCGGTATCCGCCCCGACGACATGCGCCTGTACCTCGCCGAACTGGCGCTCTATAACGATCAGCCTGATATCGCACGCGAATATGCAAATGCTATATTGCAAACAAAGCCAGATTACGCCCCAGCCTTGCAGATGCTATCAAGCGCATTTGCACACGGCAAAAATCCACTGCGTTTCAAGGATCAGGAATTAAGCGAGTACCGCGCGCTTGTTACTAACGCGCTCAGGGCCGATAAATACTATGTGCCCGCACTTCTAGATTATGCAAATCTGTTCCTCCACAGCGACGCGGATGTAAGACCGAATGCAATTGAGGTCGCAGCCCTTGCCCGCAAGCTTGCGCCAGATAGTTTCCCTGCGACCAGCACGCATATTAACCTTCTTTGGAAAAGCGGTAACCTGGACCAAGCCCGCAGGGAGGCACAGCTTCTGATCGATTGGACAGGTAATCCGGATTATAAGAAGCAAAACCGCGAAACCTATAGGCCATTATTGGAGGCCAGCGGCAACGAATAGAAGGCCTTAACCCGCAATTCTGAGCGCTTTCATTGAAGCCTTGATGCCTGAAATGCGGGCACCACAGCATAGCCGAATTGCGGCATGATCAGACTGAGGCCTCTATACGGGCTCAGGCCTTGGTAACCGGATGCACTTAACGATCACCGAATACTAAATTCATGGTCATTCCGCGTCACCATTCGCCTTCAATACCTTGTTCGCACGGAACAGGGTATCGGCTGATTGCAGGATCTTAAGCTTTAATTGATAGTTATAATCCGGGCGGTTTTCCAGAAAATCACGGACAATTTTAACCGCACTGTCACTTTGATAATTCGCGAGGGTCACCCCCGTCCAGCGTGCGGGGAAGAAAATATCGCCCGTGCGCTGAATTTCCGCAAGCAAATCAAGGCTATCATGCAAATATGCCTCTGATGTCTCAACCCGCAACGGATGATGAATGTATCCAAGGGCGGCCAGCACCCAGGATTCCACTGCCCGACTTTCCTCACGCTTGAGGCTTTCAAAAAACGCATCGCGTACCGCCTTATCAGCCGACAATGCTGGCTTGATAAAATCGAACCTCCGCTTACGGTCCGGGTTTTTGATCTTACCGTCCTCAGCCGCAATCAATGCCGCCGCGTTTTCCGGTGATTTCACAGCCAAATTAGCCGCCAGATTAATAATATCCGCTTCCGACAAGCTCAGGTTATCAATCCGAAGCGTGTCATCCATAATCGCCATCAAACGCCTGATACCAGCGTCTGTGATCGCAAGCGCGGCATAGCTGCGGTAAAATACCTTTTTAACGGCCGGGCTTTTGGCTTCTGCCATACGGGTCCACAATACTGCCTCGACTTGCGGAGCGAAACCAGCGCGGGTTTCCTTTGACAAAAAGGACCAGTAAATCCGCGTAATATGACGAAGCGCCAGATTAAGGACAATCTGATTATCTTCGCGCTCAACAACCCTAAGAAGGTCCCTTAAATGGCCCGATGGCCGGACGTCCTCATGCCCCTCTAATAGTTGCTCATTCAGCATAATAAGAAGCGACCCCTTTTGAAGCGGGGTCAGATCATCCCAGTTTTCCTTTAAAAGCGTCACATTGGCAGGGAACAGGCCGTAGCCTTTGCCGTCTGCATTCAGGAATATATCCTCACCGCGAGCGCCCAGTGGTGTCGTTTTACCGCCAACCGCAACTGCTTGCTCATCCGACAAATTATCGCGTCTGGTTGCTGTGAAACTTTGCGGCCAAATCCGGTCTTTCCCTGAAGCGTCGATAGTTTCAAGCGCATTCTCGGTCGCGGCAAAATCAAACGTTGGCCGACCCGCTGTATTCACCCAAACATCGCTCCATGTGGTGATATCCGCATCAGATCGCTTGTCAAAAATTGCGATCAGATCAGGCCATGTGGCGTTACCGCCCTTAAAGCTTTGCATATATTCGCGGATACCATCCCTGAAGGCTTGCTTACCGAGCAAAAGTTCCAACTGCTGCATCATAATGGGCGCTTTATTATAGATAATCGCGCCGTACAATGTGCCCGCTTCATTCAGGTTTGGAAGATGCTGCCTGATAGGGTTCGCGCCTTCGGTGCGGTCTACACTGTAAGCCGCAGGGTAACTGCGCGACATAAAGTTTAGATCATGGTCAATGTTCGGGAAGCTTGGGTTCACGATTTTGGCAGCCATAAAGTTCGCGTAAACTTCCTTGGTCCAGACATCATTGAACCAATCCATCGTCACCAGATTACCAAACCACATATGCGCGGTTTCATGTGCGATCAGATTTGCCCGGTTAAGAAGCTGCGCATCTGATGGATCCGCGTCCAGAAAAAGGCTGGAAGCGCGGTACTGAATGGCCCCCACATGCTCCATCCCGCCATATTGAAACGCAGGAATAAGGGCAAAATCAAACTTCTGAAATGGATATTTGACGCCAGTATAATCCTCTAACCACGTCAGGGACGCACCGTGCAAATCAAAGATCGCATCCAGATTTTCCGCTACTTTTTCGTTGTCGGTTTCGCGGTGCAGCATGGTCATTGTATGGCCGTTCACCGTGCGGGTTACACGTTCAAATTCACCCGCAACGAAGGAAAACAGATAGCTCGGGATTTTGTCACTGGTTGCAAATTTGAAAACCCGCTGGTCCCCCGCCACATCCTCGCTTATTTGTGCGCCGTTCGAGAGCGCCGTCCAGTTTTCCGGCACCGTAAGCGTAAGGTCATAAGTGGACTTGAGATTAGGTTGATCAAATACAGGAAAGGCGGTTCGCGCCCGGTCCGGCACAAACAGGGTATACAGATATCCTTCATTGCGGTTAAGCGACGTATCGCCCGCTGTAAACTCGATATCAATGGTATTTTTACCGCGCTTTAAGGCGCTCGCCGCAATAATCAAATGCTCGCTCGCATGCTGCACAGGAACCGACGTTCCATTCACCTGCACAGTTTTAATTTTCGCGCCCTCTTCGCGGAAATCAAGTTGAAGCCCCTTGGAGGCGTCACCCAGATTAAAGGTCACACGCTCAGTCACTGAAATAGGGGCTGTTTTGTCTTCGGGAATCGTGAAATGCAGGCGGTAATTGATATCCGACAGCACTGATTTCCGGAACTGCGCCAGCGTTAGGGATACACCGGGTTCAATAGATACGGCCTCTTCTGCTACCGCATCACCTGCCGCTATATTCCCTGCCCCAATAATCACAGTACCAGCAAGTCCAAGCGCAAGTGCCCCAATTTTCAATATGCCCCGAAACATCATATGTATGCCCTTTAATTTTAAACCCACATCCTGTTTATAGCGATAAAATGGGACGGCCTTCAACAAACGGTTTTTTGATCGAAATTTTCCTGCCGAATGCCACGAATTGCTTACGGTGAAAGAAATCAATATACTCAAAACAACGTGACCGTGATGACTCTAATGTTTGTGTAGGTCAAACGCTTCGCGGTCCTCGGTCTTATATAAAAAGATACATGTTTTAATGCATGACCCTGAAACCATAAATGTATATGACCAACAAGCCGCTCGCTATTCCGAATGCGTTGGTTCAACCGATGACTATATTGGCTTAGATACTTTTATAGGTCGCCTTCCTGCGGGGGGAACCGTATTGGACTTAGGGTGTGGCTCCGGTGAGGTTGCCAATAGAATACATAATGCAGGCTTCCAAGTTACCGCAATCGACGCTTCAAAGGCGATGGTAGAATTAACCCGGCAATATAGTGGTGTTCACGTATACCAAGCGACCTTCGACACATTAAACGATCATGAAAAATATGATGGAATTTGGGCAAATTTCAGCCTACTTCACGCAAAAAGACCCGCCTTTATTCAATATATCAAACGCATTCATACAGCCTTGAAACCACAAGGTATATTCCATATCGGCATGAAAAACGGTGTTGGCGAAGGCAGAGATCATCTGGGTAGATTTTATACATACTATACGATTAAGGACCTGAAGGGTTTGCTTCAAGAGGCTGGCTTTACGATTGAAGCTGAACACACTGGCACCGGCAAAGGGTTGGCCGGCACAAACGATCCATGGGTCGTCTTCACAACCTCAAAAGATAAATAGCCTTAAACGCATTTTATTATCCATCCTGTCCCATACCCTAAACGAAAGTATCAGGAACTTTCCTTTACCAATATGCTAGCATCACTTTTCGTCACAGGCTTCAAGCATGCTTTGATGACAAAAGATACATAGGAGGGGACTATGTCAGTGGATAAAAAACGCATCGTATCAACCGTGATATCGACCATGGCCTTGCTCGCTACCGCAGGCACAGTGCTGAATGCGACAGGTCAAGACACAGCAGAAACTGAAGTTTCCGCCTCAAAAACAACTACTAAAACAAGCAGCCTTTGGCTCGCGGATTATGCCGCTATGCGCCAGTTAAACGAGCTTGGCCAATATGCAGCACGTAACGAAAAATGGACTGAGGCCGCAGCCTATTATGAACGCGCAAGCGAGCATGGCCCAAACATCCCCTCACCCACCGGGTTATGGCTTGATTATGCCGCGATGGATGCCCATGCCCGTGCAGGCAACACTCAGGATAGCCTTCGCCTCCTCGCGTTAACCGCAAAACGTGGTTTTCGCTTCCCCGAGTTTATTGCAGGAAACCCGCTATTCGCCCCCGTAAAGGAAGACCCAGCATTCAAAACCGCGCTTGCCCTGATTGTGAAAAATGCTGACGAGTACAGGCAAGCACGTTCAAGCCCTGATGATGCCAATCTGATTTTCGATGATGTGCCCAGATTTTGGGCTGCCTATGACGCGGCAGATAAGTTTCGCTCTCTCGATGGCAAGGCCGCGAAGTTCCGTGAACTTTATCTGGCGCCCGGTACAGCGGGGGCCATTGACTATCATTGGATCAAAACCAAAAGCATGGAACAATTGGCGCAGAAGATCAAAGAGTCCAAGGGGTTTTATGACGGTATCCGCAAACAAACACTGAAGGCCGCAAGTTTTGAACCCCAAATTCGCGCGGGGTTCAGAAAGCTGAAATCTATCTATAAGGATGCGCATTTCCCCGATGTTACATTCGTTATTGGGCGCTTGAATTCTGGTGGCACAGCGGGGCCAACAGGCATGCTAATCGGCCTTGACGTGTGGTCATGGCAGGAAGGGGTGCCGCTTGACGGCATTTCACCGGGCTTTCAAAACATCCTGACCGCGAATGACCTGAGCCGCCTGCCGTACATTGTGGTGCACGAACAAATTCATGCCATGCAGGGCTATACGGGTAAGGCCACATTGCTGCGCGGTGTTTTACAGGAAGGAAGCGCTGATTTTCTGGCGCAGCTCGCGCTCCCGGACGCTGAATTGCCTTCCTATTTTGTTTGGGGTGCGGCGCATGAGGAACAGGTTTGGAACCGCTTTAAGGAGGATATGCTCGGCACCGATTACTCGAACTGGATCGCCAATAATAATGACGCGATTGGCGATGATTGGCATGCAGACCTTGGTTATTTTATCGGCGCCCAAATCTGCAAGGCCTATTACGACCAAGCCGCAGACAAACAGCAGGCAATTAAGGACCTGCTGTATGTGAATGATGCTGAAGCCATTTTTGAGAAAAGCGGATATGCCAGTAAATTCAAGAACTAAGCACCAGATTGATCGCTGGGGCGAATATGCTTCGTGCAGGGGTCACAAATGCGGCGATGACAAAACCCGCAATCAGCACTGTTCAGCTATCCCTCAGTTATTCGCTCCTGTATTCGTCAGGCATACCTCAGGCATTCCAAAGGCACTCTTAACCTGCGTTACGATCTATCTCTGATCCGGTCAAAGCTTTCTTTGATCGCTTGGAAGCGCGCATCAACCGCAGGCTCAAAGGTATTATCGGTGAGGATATAAGGCCAATCCCCTTCGATCCCTTCAAGGGTTAGTTCCGCAACATAATCAGGGCTTATGCCGTTCGGCACTGACGCCATCGCGAGCATGGCAAACCGGCCCGCTTCGCTGTCTGGTGAAACTTCCTCCAATTTGCTGCCGTGGCGCGGCTGAAGGTTACGGGCAGATTCGATAATCCGTGTTTTCACAAACCCCGGACAAAGCACCGAAACACCGATACCGCGTTCGCCCATCGGTGCGCGCAGCCCTTCGCTTAAGGATACAACACCAAATTTGGTCACGTTATAAGAAGGCGACCCACCGGAAACGAGGCCCGCCATCGATGCCGTGTTTACAATATGACCACCATCGTCCCCAGCCTGAATAGCAGCCTCAATAAGGGGACCAAAAATTTCCACCCCCCAGATCACCGACATCAGGTTAACACCAATCGTCCAATCCCAGCTGGCATCCGTCCATTCACTGTAACCGCCGCCGCCGCCAACACCCGCGTTATTCACGAGGATATTGACCATGCCAAAGCGTTCAACCGTGGCATCCGCAGCCGCCTGAATTTCATCCTTCAAGGAAACATCAGCGATCACACCGTCCACATCGGCGTTGGTTGCCTTCAAGGTGCCGAGCGCCTTATCAAGCGCATCCTTTTCGATATCACACAGCATTACCTTTGCGCCCGCCTGAGCAAGTGCGGTTGCGATAGAAAGCCCGATACCCGAGGCCGCTCCCGTTACAAAGGCAACTTTGCCTGCAAAATATGTCACTGATTTCTCTCCCTCACCACGACCCCGTGTTTTATATAGCGTTTTTGTATAGCGTTTTATCCAGAGCAGTTTTGGGTTCGGTGTTTACTGGTAATGCAGGCCATTCACATGACCATTGTTCCACCAAATCCCTATTCGTTGATTACAGGCATATATCCCCAAATGGCCGGGCGCAAGAAAAATAATCATTATCATTAAAAATTAAATCCAGCCATGAAAAACCCCAGTGAATGCTGACTAGTTCAAACTGGGGCTTTCAATCGGTTATGGCCTTGTGTAACCGTTAAACGGCAAAGTGACGACGGCGTTTCAGCGCGAGCCCAGACAAGCCAAAACCAAAAATCATCATTAGCCATGTGGATGGTTCAGGAACACTAATGTTAAAAAAATCTATTTGATGACCGCTTGTGAAAGTAATACCACCAAAATTGTTAGCCGAGTTTCTAAAATCAAAAAAACTAGGACTACCTGACTCGCCTTCACCAGCAATAAAAATGCTATCGATAATTGCTCCACCTGGTAAAATTCTATTTTCACCAGCAAACACTCTCAGACCGCCACGCAACTGTTTTAAAACCACATTACTCACCGATGAATTAAAAACAGTGTTGTCGCCAGTGTACATAAGTGACCGATTATTTTCAAAAGTCAGTGTAAAATTTTCGTACTGAAAATATGTGTTTGAAAATGAAGTCATTATCGCTGGATTAGAGCGCCTGTCGTCATCAAATATCAACTGTGCACGCCAACTAGCGATCGTCTGTCCGTCGAAGAAACCAAACTGAGCTGCAATTTCGCGAGAGCCAAAATCAGCTTCGCCAAAAAAGCTAAACGTTGTTGCAGCAAATGCCTGGTGACCTGCAAAGGTAAAACAGAATATTAGAGATATAATTACTTTTCTCATGATTTCCCCCATCACGTGTAAATAACGTTAACAAATAGTTAACACGCAAACACGAATAATACAATTATGAATATATTAAAAATACCGATGCCTGCTGCGCCAATTCACTAAAGCGAAAACTGTTTTGGCCACTAAAAAGCCCCGGCAAATACCGAGGCTTAACTATCATTTGGATTTCAATACGCCCCTAGACGGCAAAACGACGACGGCGTTTCAGCGCGAGCCCAGACAGGCCGAACCCAAAAATCATCATCAGCCAAGTTGCAGGTTCTGGAACCGCAGAGGTTACGGATACTATTGATACATTTTCCAATCGCAATCCACGTAAAAGCCCATCATCACGGGCGATGATATTCCCTGCATCATCAAAGATGCTGAATATTATGGAGCCTCCAAATGATAAAGCATTGAATTGACTCTGGTTAAATACAGAGGCATCAGACCCTGAGAAAGTATCAAAAGGTAAAATGCCTCTCACAAAAAAGCCACTAGTATCAATCTGCAAAGTTGGATTAACCGCAACTTCGTTGATTCCCACAACGGTTATACGATCTGCATTACGTCCAGGCTCATTCGTTACTCTATCAATAATATCAACCGTATTACTGAATCCAAAACCTCCTCCAAATCCGGCTGGACCTGAATGCGTATACGATACATTCCCTATATTGAATGTAAAACTTTCATAAGCGAACTGTGCCGCAGTATCCCCTAGTTCATTCGAAAATGTTGTGACTGCATCGGCGCTGGTTTGGCTATTGTCGAAAATCAGTTCAGAAGAAAAACGTATGGTCGTGTTTGGCATTACACCGAATGCCGCTGCATCCAGTATAGATGATTGGAAAATGGCATCTCCTTCAAAACGAAAGGTTGTTGCTTGCGCAGAAACTACCGTATTCAATATGAATATAGATACAATTAACAAAATTGCTTTTTTCATGATTTCCCCCATCAAGAACTTCAAAAGTTAACAAATAGTTAACTTTAAAAAGCATCAAATACAACCCTAAACTTTACTTCAGGGTCAAACTGTATTGTTTTGATATAGAGTAAGCATGAAAATAGTAAAAGAACTGGATTCCGGATCGCGCTACGCTTGTCCGGAATGACGCTAGTCGCTGATATAATCGTCATACTTAACTGGATTGAGCATCCAAAATTCCTAAAGAATTTTATATGCTAAATATCCAATACCAGCGGCTATCATTGCTCCACAAACAGCCAGTACTCTAACAGTTTCTCGGTCAAAAACCTTTGGACGAATTGCCTCTTTCCACGGACTTTCTTTACCTATTTTGCCAACTCGTTCAATTTCCAGCATATCTACAGAAGTTATAGCTTCCTGCACTTTTTCAAATACAGTTCCTTCCTTGAAAGTTAAAATGTACTTTTCATTCGGAAAGTCACCTTCCTCAGTAAAATATTCAACGTCCAAGTCAAACTGCTCTGCAAAAACATCACTGAACATATCCTGTAATTCATAACCATCAATGGTTACAACAACACGCCCATTCTGTTCGCGTGCAATCACATGTTGCTCTTCAGCCATCAACCACCATTCGCTTTATAGTAACTCTCATCTTTTTCCGAATTGGCTTCGCGGATTATGTATGCCCTGATCGCCTCGGCCATTTCAGGTGATACATAGTCACCGAACCCGGCCATTCCGTTTTCAGCGAGGGCACCGTCCACAACAATTGATTTCCACGTTTCCGCGTCGCCGAGCACACCAGAATATTTTAGGTTCGGCACACTACCATAGGACTGCGCCTGTTCGCCGTGGCAAACAAAGCAAAAGCCAGCGTAAACCTGCCGCCCAAGGGCAACCGCCGCGTCATCGCCCAAATCCTCGGGCGGTGTGTATGCAACCTTTGATGGCTTCACAAGGGGTGGAAGTTCGTTCGTTGGCCCAAGCGAAAACACAAGGATACGACCAAGTTTCGGCTCCTTACTGCCCGATGGGAATACCCCACCCAAGATAAGCGAATATGCCCCGCCCCAGCCTGCGGCAACTGCCACATATTGAACGCCGTCAATTTCATAGGTAATGGGGGCCGCAACCACACCCGTACGCGTACCAAAGGACCATAGCTTTTCACCCTTATCCGCCGAATAGGCGCTAAATTTCGCGCCAGCCGTGCCTTGGAATACAAGGTTGCCACCCGTTGATAATATCCCACCGTTCCACGGGCCCTTGTGCTCAACGCGCCATGCTTCCTCTTGCTTCACGGGGTCCCACGCGATCAAACGACCCTTCGCCGACGCCCGAAGCGCCTTCAGGGTTGCGGCGTCATCAGGGAAATTATTCAGCATTGGGTTTGTGCCCGTATTCCAAAGCCCCGGGCGATATTCAAACGCCTGATCATCGCCGTAAGCAAAGGGAATTTCCTGCGCCGGAATATAAACATAACCCGTGTCCCTGCTCATAGACATAGGATGCCAGTTGTGGGCACCAAGCGGCCCCGGCAGTTGAATATAGGGCTGATCCTTGCCCGGATAGCGGGCTGCCTCAATTTCCACAGGGCGGCCCGTTGTTTCGTCAACATGGGTGGCCCAATTCACAGGAACAAAGTTTTTGGCAGAAATAAATTCACCTGTCTCGCGGTCAATCACATAGAAAAAACCGTTTTTCGGGGCCTGCATAATCACCTTGCGCGTACGGCCCTCGATCTCAAGGTCCGCCAAAATCATATGCTGGGTTGCTGTATAATCCCACGTATCGCCGGGTGTTGTCTGATAATGCCATGCATATTCGCCCGTATCGGCATTAAGCGCCACAATCGACGAAAGATACAGGTTATCACCGCCGCCCGGGCTTCTGATTTCCTGATTCCACGGGCTACCGTTACCAACGCCGATATAAAGCAAATTCAGCTCTGGGTCATAAGCCATCGAATCCCAAACGGTGCCACCGCCACCGCCGGTTTTCCACCATTCACCGTTCCATGTTTCAGCAGCGGAATGCATCGCGTTATTTTCAAAACCATCTTCGGGGTTTCCGGGCACGGTATAGAAACGCCACGCAAGCCTTCCATCCACTGCGTCATAGGCAGATACATACCCGCGAACGCCGTATTCAGCGCCGCCATTTCCGATGATAACCTTGCCGTTTACAATTCTGGGCGCGCCCGTGATTGTATAGGGTTTTGATTGGTCAACGGTCACAATATCAAACTCAACCGCACCTGTTTCGGCATTAAGGGCAATCAGGCGACCATCGATAGTGCCCATATAAATGCGCCCCTGCCACACGGCCACTCCGCGGTTTACCGCGTCACAGCAAAGATGCACCGCCTTCTTCCGGTCAATTTCAGGATCATATTCCCAGAGCTTTTCCCCGGTTTTAGCATCAAGGGCCGTCACCACATTCCATAACCCGGTTACATACATAGTCCCGTCAACCACGATGGGCGTCACTTCGATCCCGCGGCTAACGCCGAGGTCATACCACCAGCGAAGGCCAAGGTCCTTCACGGTGTCAGCATTTACCTGATTAAGGGGGCTATAACGATCTTCTGCGTACGTTCGGCCATGGGTTAGCCACACACTATTGTCCGCGTCCGCCGCAATTATCCGGTCCGCGTCCACGTCAGCAAAGCTTTTGGCTTGCCCAGTACCCGCTTCCTCCTGTTCCCCGTTTGAACATGCAGCCACTGCCATCAG
Source organism: Kordiimonas sp. SCSIO 12610 (assembly GCF_024398015.1). Taxonomy (GTDB): domain Bacteria; phylum Pseudomonadota; class Alphaproteobacteria; order Sphingomonadales; family Kordiimonadaceae; genus CANLMI01. The sequence continues at coordinate 879,271 of NZ_CP073747.1, read as the reverse complement.
TGCCGCTGCCAGTGTTAGCCAGCGATTATTGAACTTTGCCATAAACTTCCCTCCATCCGAATCTGTGCTTTGTGACCCCATCAAACACATGAATTTGATCATCACACACATCAAAACAGATGACAAATTAATTGATATCATTATCAATCTAATCTGTAGAATTTACGCGTAGGAACAAATGATCCGCCAAAGCATTTTGGCAAAGCACTGTTCACTGATCGTGTTTTGAGGGAAGGGGCATATCATGAAAAAGGTTTTAAAAGGTGCAGGCATCGTAATTGGACTGGGTATCATCAGCCTGATTGCAATCGGAATTTATATCGGCAGCCAAATTTCAAAACCGGAAGACAAAGGCCCTACCCAGATCTTCAACACCCCTTCTGGACAGATCACGGGTATCTGGACTGCGGATGACGGGATCGCCAACTTTATGGGCATCCCCTTCGCCGAGGCCCCCGTGGGTGATTTGCGCTGGCGCCCAACAGTTGCCAAGGCATCATGGGACGGTGTTTTGAACGCCGATGCCTTCAGCCCGCGGTGCATGCAGACAACCACCCGCGTTGACGATAGCCAAAGCTATGCCGAACGCTTGGTTCGCGGCCTCGGCCTAAACTGGTTCAAAACCGAACTTGCGGTATCAATCATCAAAAACGGTGCTGCGGCCCCTGTTGATGAGGATTGCCTTTACCTGAACATCCGCACACCAGAGGCCGGCAACACAGATGCGAAGCTTCCAGTTATGGTCTGGATCCACGGCGGAAGCCACACGGGTGGGTCAGGGTCTGATGATCTGTATCAATCCAATGCCCTGGTGAAAGAAGGCGTGGTTTTGGTTACCATTAATTACCGCCTTGGTATTTTTGGGTATCTGGCGCACCCGGCTCTTTCGCGGGAAACAGCATTGAATATTTCCGGGAATTATGGCCTGTTGGACCAGATCGAAGCCTTAAAGTGGGTTCAAAGAAACATCGAGGCCTTCGGCGGCGATAAGAATAATGTCACCCTATTCGGCGAAAGCGCTGGCGCGTGGGCAGTTACTGAAATTATGGCGTCACCACTCGCGAAGGGATTGGTTCACAAAGCCATCGGCGAAAGCGGTGCGTCCTCTACGCTCCATCACTTGCGGACAACACCCGTCGCGCCCCATTCAGGCGAAGGCGAAGGGGTGAAAATCGCGGCAGCATTTGGCGTAACTGCGGATATGAGTGCGGATGATATGCGCAAAATACCAGCAGACGTTATTCAGTACGCGCAGAACACCTATGAGGGCTACACTGGCGTGTTGCATCCGATTGTTGACGGCTGGGCACTGCCGCGCGCAGCCTCCCTTATTTTTGCGGACGGCGAACAGGCAAACATCCCTTACCTCACTGGCGGGAACGCGGATGAAGCCACCCTGTTTTATGATGCCTACAAGGCACCCAATACTTGGGGCGGCAAGGCACCTAGGGATCAGGCAGAGTTTGAAGCCTGGATGACAAAGCATTACGGCAATGAAACCGCACAGAAATTGATCAACCTCTATAGGTTGGATAACCCTGAAACCCGCGTGAGGCAGGAAGCAGACATGCTTGGGGATGATCTGTTCATCAATCACATCCGCCGCGTTGCCGCCGAGCAGGCAAAAATAAACGAGGATGTGTATCTTTATCATTTCACCCGCACACCCCCAGACGAGGACCAAACCATTGGGGCGTTCCATGCGTCTGAACTGTTTTTTGTTTTTGATAATTTCAACACCGCAATTTACGCGGAGGACGCAGACGATGACCTTCGCCGTCATATGGTGAAATACTGGGCCAATTTTGCGAGGACTGGCAACCCGAACGGCGATGGTTTAACGGAATGGCCGCGCTATACCCGCGCTGATGAAAAATGGATGGTGCTCGATCACAAGCCAGTGGCAACCAAGGTTGATCAGGCCGAAACCCTGAACCTTCATGAAGCCCGCATGTATGAAGCAATGGAGACATTGAGAAAGCAGCCTATTGAAGGCCGTTAGACAATAGAGTAAAGGCGCTAACTTTTTCAAGTAGCGCCTTTATCCGGTGGGATTATCCTCGCTGCCGCAACGGCATTCTATTTATTTTATGTCACCACACCGTTTCCCCCAACTTCGTCATTGCGATAAACGTCAAAATTTATCTCCTCCAATGGGTCAAATCGAAAAATTGTACCAACACTGAAAATCACACTGGCCTGAAACAAAAGGCTGGTCATAATCGGGTCAAATATTTCAAAGGCATAACGATCTGCCGCGATTGTAAAAATAAGAAACCCGCTCATTAAAACACTCGAGAATACAAGTGATTTTATCATGACTTCCGTACGGCGCAGTTGGTCGGAATAGGATTGATAGGGGTCTAGTTTCATGCCGGAAACAGTCGCTCTGGCAATCATCACATAGGCAAGATTAACCCCGGTGATCAGCAACAATGTAATATAAACCTCTTCGCGCCACTCATTCACGGGGCCTTCACCGCTCACAAAGAATATCAACCATCCAACATATCCCAGAACTGCGAGCCCAACCATTTGCGGCGATACAAAATCGAATAACGTCCTACGTTTCAACCCTGCTGCTCTTACCTTGGTGTTGGCGAACGCCTTATGCATAAGGCGATACTGTTGATATTCACGAACAGAAAGATACACACCCGGGATCACCTGAAGCATAAAGTAGGCAAAAACCAGAATTTCATGCCCGCCCTTTAGGTCAAGCTGATAGCCGGAGGCAAGGGCTGCCAGCAGGATTACAGCACCAACAATTGCAATCGCGCGGTTAATCTGAATAAACAGGGTAAGCCCGCGACTGCGCTCCGCCATAGAGATTTGATCCAAAGGTGACGGGTATAGCTTTGGATATTCATCAGGTGGGAAACGCTCTAGAACATACCTTATGCGTTCGACTATTTTTCCTGGAAAATAAATGGAAATCAGGAAAACCTGACTAGCGCATACAAGATAAAATATGATCATGACAGTTGTCATCGATAACCCAAACGGTATAGATGCCAACTGCGCAGTTTCGTTTGCTAATTCGGTCTGTACTATCATTTTTCTATTCCTTGCGTGTCGTATGGCGGCCATTCATCACATTATTGAAAGCGATCCTTATTTCGCTATCTGTGGCGCCGCCTTTTCGAAGACTGTCTATTGTTTGCGTAAGCGTGTTGGTGACCCAGGCATTAATATCGACACCGATATTTTTCTTTGCTTCCGGATGGATATAGGTTCCCCGATACCCCCTTGTCTGAATCACACTGTCGCGCTCAAGGATTTTATAGGCCTTGGCGACAGTTTTTGCGTTTAAGCCCAAATCCCCTGCGAGCTGACGAATAGAGGGCAAAGCGTCACCAGGCATAACACGCCCCGCATCGATTGCGGCCTTTACCCCATCTACAAGCTGGGCGAACAGCGGTAGCTCGTCATCCATATTGATGGTTATATCCATATCCTCAGTGTCCAATTTTGTTTGTTATTTTAATAACATGATTTCAAATCGATTTATGTACCCTTTGTACCGTGTATTGTAGTGGTACAACAGGAACAAATAAGAGTCAACCAATTTCGCCTGCATCTGTCACAGCGATGCTGGTTAATAAGTTAAATGGAAGTTATGCATTTCCAACTTTCACGCAAAGGATGGGTATCCCTAGCATTGATAGTTCTTACCGCTTAAACGCTCCCAAAGCTTCCCTTTGCCTTTGTTCGTGTACCCATGCAAGGGGTATACTGTTCAATCAAAACCTTAAAAATACACTTGCGTTTCACTGACTGTAATTTAATACTAGGGCGTGTTTATTTTGTGCTTAATTATGGGGGGTTATCATGGCGCGACGTCAACAGCTTACTATCATTATATTGGCAATCCTGTTGTCCGCATGTGTACGAACTGCACCGCGGGAAGCAACTGTTTGGAACAAATGTGATGGCTATGCTGCCCCCGAAGGAGAGGGTAAGCTACTCGGCCGCGTCGCCCTAACCGCAGCGACATTGGGTATTGTGAACGCACAGGGCGAAAATAATAAACCCTGGGCAAAACTTCACGGCCAAGCAGGCGTAGATGCCTGTAACGAACTGATGACCAACAGCACATTGGATGCTTTCCCAATGCGGAAACTGAATGTCCTTCGCGCGCGTGCTATTCACAATTTGGAAGCAAACAATACCGAAGCCGCATTAAGCGACGCGAATGCCATGTATGCGCTTGTCGATACGATTACTCTTAACAAAAAAACATCAAGAGAAGTTGATTCTGCAATCAAGGTTATCGAGGCAAATGCATTGATCACAACAGGCCAAACGGACAAGGGCGCAGAAATCCTTCAACAACTGTTATTGGAAAAACCCTATAGTCGCTCACACACAGCAAAGCTGATTGGCCTGATGCCGAAGGGATGGCAAAATTCTGATAAATACAAACCAATGCTACAGACATTGGCTCATTTTTCTCTCGCGCCAATTTTTTCACAAGCTGTTCAATCGGTGGGCGAATTCCCGGGCACACCCGAAAACCTTAGTCAGTGGGAATATCTCGTTGAAGCAGGCTATCAAGTACCCAAAAGCACAGGCAGCACACTTCCACGATATTCCTTCCGACCTCGCAATGAGCAAGCCAGCACAATTGTGAACAAAAATCGTACAGCGGATGACCTTGTATATGCGATTGGTGCGACTGAACAGGCGCGTTACGGCAATATTGAACGCGCTTACGAGTGGCTTTCACAGCTTAACAAGCAAACAGAGGCACAAAAAAAGATTTACGCCAGAATGCGCAAAATCGTTGATATTTACAGAGATTATCATGCAGGCGATATGGAGAAAGTAAAACAGGCATATCAAACCGCGACGGACTTCCCTGCAACGGATGTGACCTATTCGCAAATTCGTTTAATACAGAAGGCTGTGCCCGAAGCCGAGCGCACTGGTTTATTAAAAAGTGACGTTGCAAAGCTAAAGGTTGCCAATGCAATTGCAAACCGGAATTTCAGCCAACTTCAATCGAACAATAGCAAATTTTCATCGTTATTTTCCCTGCTTCCTTTATGGCAGCCATTTCGGTCCGGCCATGATAGCTTTGGACAAAGTTATTCCCTTTTGGGTGGCAAAGGATTCAATACGAAAAAACAAGATGATGGAACCTGGCTAATCACTTTCACTGGAGAGTTTTCGTCTAAGGTTGCCATTGAAGAAATGACACTTTTGAAAGCCGCGCAGCTTACACAAAAAGAAAAAGCTGAGGCCTTTATTGTTGAAAAACAAAATGACTATAACCGCACCCGTTATGTCACTTATAACGGGGTGGCCTCAGGGGCTGGCACAGCTGCTGGCTTCAAAACAGAAATGGTCATTTCATTACTATCGCAAGGCGACATTGAAAATGCCCCGCAATCCTTGAAAGATAGAGCATTTTATCCCGACCCGGTCATAAATGATCTTCTTCCACTTTATGAAACTGAAGGGCAGCGTATTAGGCGCCTGAAGAAAGAAGCAAAGGAACGCAAGCGCGAATTACGCAAACAAAGAAAAGAAGCCAGCAAGCGCGAAAAAGAGAATGCGAAATAAGGAGTATTGATTGAAAATACCGATACTCCCCCTTTACGATTTAAATAGACTGATCCTTACCGCTTAAACGCCCCGAAGGTCATGCCGATTAACGCGGGTGTGCCGCCGCTTGGGAAATGGTACTCGCCCTCGGTATCCACCCTGTGCACCAGAACCAGTTCCGCCGCGGGATAGACATAGATCATATGAACACCGAGGCCCGTATGCGAGAATGCGGTTATTCTGTTGTCGCTTTGGCGCACCAATTCCCACATCATGCCATAACAAAGCGAGCGCCCACCGCCGATATTCTCATTGATCACCGAGTAGCATTGGGTGCTTTTCTCTAACCATTCGCTTGGAACTAATTGTTCGCTGTTCCAGTTTCCGTCCTGAACGATCAACTGCCCAATAAGCGCAAGGTCATGGGCGGACAGTCGGAAATGATAGGCCGGATGACGGGAGTTCTCTGCTTCAAGCAAATAAAATCCATCAAGACCGTCCATTTCAAGGTCATCTTCATTGCTCACGACACTGAAATTACCGATGTTATGCTGGTAACTGGTCATCCCCAATGGTTTTGCAAGTTGTTCATGAAAGGCATCATAGATACGGATGCCGGTTTTTGCTTCGAACACAGACCCCACACTATTGAAGGACCAGTTATTATAAAAATATTGCTCGCCGGGTTGGTGAAGACCCCGCTTGGGCCGTGCTGCGGCCATTTCGCTGGTTTCAGCAGCCGCCGGCAAATAAATACCGGAGCGTGCTTTCAAGAGATCAGCCACCGTTGCGCTTTTTTCAGTATCAGTGAAAGCGACACCTGTTTCATCAAGGTCGAGTGAAGCAACCGTTTCCTCAAGATCAATTTGGCCCTTTTCGACAGCCCTGCCATAGAGCAAGCTCATGATTGGTTTTCGCATGCTATGGATCAGGTGTTTCTTGTGTATATCACCATATTCAAAAGCAATTTTACCCTTGCGGATGATCAGGAAAGAAGAAGACCCGTTTTTCTCCAGATAGGATTTGATCTGTGCCTTGCCGTTTTCGGTTAGGGGTGATTGATCGTCCGGCCAATATTCAAACCGATTGAGCGGGGCATTATCGTCAGCGCGTGCTTGAAAAGCAAGACATAGCGAGATTAAAAGAATGCATATATACCGGCCAACGATACTGGTCATAATAATCAATTCCTGTCGTTTACAACATTTTCAAAGATGTTTAAAATTTTGGCGGTAGTGGTAGTGTCTGATACCTCTGGGAAATAGCGATTTGCCAAATCCTCACGACCGACCGAAACCAGCGATAGCCTCAAGGCATTTACATATTCCAGTGTCGGCTTATTAAGCGAGTAGAAAAAACCGGCGAGAGTGCTGTCTTCATCAATATCAAGTATTTGCCTGAGAAAACGCTGACGCAAGCCACCTTCTCGCACTTTCACCCCCAATAATGATTGCCAAACAGAAAACATATCTGATTGTTGCTCGCTTTTGGTTTTAATAAGCGTATCTACGAGCCACATGAAAACATATCCACATTCCTGCGCGACAGGTACAGGCTCTTTGTTTTCTTCTGCCAAAGCAGCTATCTGCGCTTTATTCTCAAGGCACGCACGCATGTTTGTTTGAAAGTCTCGGTCTGTTTGTTTCTGTTCTAAATCGAACCGCTTTTGCATCATGCTATCGGTCCAATAACCGATAGACCCAACATAGAACCAAGGGTTTTCCATAACATCTTTTTGATTAAACCAATTAAGAGCAATTCTATTATTCTGATTTAAATATATATATTTAGCCACAGTACGCTGAACAAAATCATTTTTTGGGGTAAAACCATCACCACGAAAACGAAAGACATAAGCACCGCCATCGGTAGCGTCTGCACGCCATTGATTTATGTCATGCTCACCATCAAAGTGCGTAAAAATCGAAATCGGTGTATCGAAAGTCCAATAGAGCGTATTTTCATGAAATTTCAGGGAATATTTCAGCTCTTCACGAAGGCTGTTAGCTAGCCATTCCGGTGTCGCGCTATCAAATAAGAAACGATAGTCATAATGGTTTTCATAATCCTGCACACCGAAATAGACGGCACTTCCCCTTGACGCAGTTACAGGATCGATGACACCGCTCATTTTATGATCAAACGCTGGTGGCATATCAGGTATGGCATCGCAAACGCTAGGGCGGTCCAGAATACAGATCGTCGTTTCAAATATTTCTTTATTTCCGAGCAAATACCCTGTTTGCAGAACAACACCCTCATCGCCTATTTTTGCCAAACTCCAGGAATTGCTCGTATCTTCAGGCTCAGGAGAAATCAGGATGGTAAACCTATCAAAATCGCGCCCATCAATCGACTTCACCATATTATTGGTGATTAACAAAACATCTGATTGTATCTGCCAGGAACTAGCAAAATACGGGTTTTCTTTAGCAAAAAACGGAAAGCTGGAAACCGATTTACCTAATTTATAATCCGCAGAAATTTTGCCGTCAGCATAGCTTACTGTGACAAATGCAGATGTTTTCTCAGAGATATTTTCTTGTGGCGTCTCTTTGATCGCAGCCACTGTATTGAACTCTTGCTCAACAACAAGAGCAACACATAAATAGCAAAGAAAAAATATATACCTCATCTACGCCCACAATAGATTTAAATAATCACCATAAATCAGCGTCCTGATTACGCAATAATTCATGGTAAAATACATTAAACTGTGTGGCAATATCAGAGCCATTCAAGAACCTAGCGCTCACCGTAAAAACTTATCCCGAATTTTAATATCCCGGTTTGCTATATGGACTTCCTGCAAAAAACGGATCAGTGATATAGAAAGCAAAAGCATTGCTACGATAAAAAGCGCTGTAATCATCAAGGTCCATTCAAGCCCCAATAGCCCCATGAAGAACAATAGACTGATCAGAAGGCACACCACAATCGCCCCAGCAACACCATACGCAATTGCGTTGTTTACAACCTTGATGCGGCGCTGAAGGCCGTTTAATTCAATGACGATATGCTCATGATCTTCACCCTCAGTATCATGAAAACGCTCCTGCAAGACCCTGGACCTGTCAACAATTCGGCCCAGCCGGATGGAATATAGGTTTAGTAACCCGCCAAGCGCTACCAGTAGAAACGCAGGCGCCAACGAGATTTGCAACAGCGTAATAATATTCAGTTTGGTCATAGTGAAGCGCTTATCCCTCTAAATTCAATCATTGCACTCTGGCCTTATATCACGCCTTCCATAAAAATTCTGCCTCCGCATTAAATACGGGTATCAAGGCACAAAAAAGGGCGCCCAAGGCACCCTTTCAAGATTTAATATCTTTGCACGTCTACTCTGGAACTGGGAAACCGCGATCGCGCATCAAGGCTTCGATCTTGGCGTCACGACCGCGGAAGGCACGATATGCTTCCTCTGGATCAACTGCATTTCTAACTGCAAACAAGTTATCCACCAGGCGTTTTGCAACATCCTTATCATAGAAACCACCTGGTGCCTCACGGAATGCCTCGGCAGCGTCGCTTGTCAGCACATCCGCCCACATATAACCATAGTAGCCAGCGGAATACCCTTCGCCAGAGAAGATATGCCCGAAATGCGGGCTGCGGTGGCGCATAACAAGCTCTGATGGCATATCAAGGGCCGCCAGCGCCTCACGCTCAAACGCGTCGGCGTCAAGGTTCGATACGTCCTCTGCTGTGTGGAAACGCATATCCACAAGCGCGCTCGCGAGATATTCAGTGGTTGCAAAGCCTTGATTAAAGTTACCTGCCGCCTTGATTTTATCCACAAGTGCTTTCGGCATCGGTTCACCGGTTTCAACATGCAGAAGGTATGTATTGATCACTTCGTCTGTTGACAACCAGCGCTCCAGAAGCTGACTTTGGAATTCAGTGTAATCACGCACACCGCCGTTTAATGTAGGATACACCACATTACTTGAGAGCGCATGAAGGGCATGACCGAATTCGTGGAAGAACGTGGTTGCATCATCCCATGATACAAGCGTCGGTGCGCCCGCTGCGCCCTTCACAAAGTTTGAATTGTTAGTGGAAAGGACTGTTTGTTTGCCGTCAAACGTTTCATGACCACGGAACGAGCGTGCCCACGCGCCCGAGCGCTTGCCCGCGCGTGCATAGGGGTCAAGATACCAAAGGCCAATATGCTCACCCGATGTCTTGTCAGTAACTTCCCAAACCTTAACGTCTTCGTGGAACACAGGAACGCTGCCATCTGTGATCGGTGTGAAACCAAAGTTAAACAGCTCGCCCGCCACGAAATGCATGGCCTCGATCAGTTTATCAACCTGAAGATATTGTTTTACCTCGTTACTATCGAGGTCATATTTCGCCTTACGCACCTTTTCAGCGTAAAAGCGATAATCCCACGGCGCGATTTTAATGCCTGCATTTTCGCTGTCCGCAACGGCCTGCATATCAGCAACTTCCTCTCGAACGCGTGCGATAGCGGCTGGCCAGACGGCTTCCATCAATTCAAGCGCGCGGTCCGGCGTTTTCGCCATACGGTTCTGAAGGCGCCAGCTTGCATAATTATCATAGCCCAAAAGCTTGACCCGCTCATCACGAAGCTTCAGGATTTTCGCGATATTCGCGTTATTATCCTTATCATCCGCATTATCGCCGCGGCTATAATATGTGTTCCAAACCTTTTCACGCAGGTCGCGTTCAGTTGAGAAAGTCAGGAAAGGGTCCATGCTGGAACGTGTGTTCGTGACCGCAAATTTACCCTCTTCACCGCGTGATTTCGCGGCTGCTGCCGCCGCATCAATATATGACTGTGGCAGGCCGCCAAGCTGATCTTCGGTCAGGTAGAGAACGTACCCTTCCTCGTCAGCGAGCACATTATTCGCGAAATTGGTATGAAGGCCTGCCAGTTCCTGATTGATTGCCGCATAGCGATTTTTAGCGTCACCCGTTAGCGTCGCACCAAAGCTTGCGAACCCATCATAGGTTAGCCAAACAAGACGCTGCTGATCAGGGCGCAGAGATTTCATTTCTTCGCCTTCGTAAACCGCTTTCACGCGAGCAAAAAGCTTATCATTCTGGGTAATTTTCGAATTGAATGCGGAAAGTTTTGGCGCAACTTCTCGCTGGATCTCACGGAACTCTGGCGTTGAATTATTCGATGCCCAGATGCCATAATATGCGAACAGGCGACTTAGGGCACGCCCTGTATCTTCCATCGCCACAATCGTGTTTTCAAAGGTTGGCGCATCTGGGTTATTGGCAATCGCCTCTATTTCAGCGAGGTTCTCTGCCATTCCGGTTTCCAGACCAGCCTTAAGGTCGCTTAATTTTGCCTTGGTGAAATCCGGAATGCCGCCATAAGGCCCCTGCCATTCAGCGAGCAGGAAATTTGGGGCCTCGATGGCCTCGCTTACTTCGCTCACATTTTCACTTTCTTCATTTGCTGAATTATTCGCCACTTCGGAACATGCGGCAAGAAAAAGCGCAAGTGCGCTTACGCCAATGCGTATCTGGTTTTTAATTTGGTTTTTAAATGGTGTTTGTTTCATCAAAGATGCCCCTGTAGATACCCGGAAATATACAATTTTATATTCACTGTGCGCTGATTAGCCCAACCCTCATTCACTGGTTACTAAACCACAGCCCTCGCGGGCAACCCTAATAGGCGCTTAGGGACAAGGCAAAACCTTTTCGGTAAGATGTTTGTGAAAGAGGATAAACACGCCCTTCATGGCGGGACAGGACAACAAAAAACGCTCCCTAAAAATAGGGAGCGCTCTTTGAATATTTGGTATTTGAATATCTAGCGGCCAGGAATGATATCTATCGTAGCCACCAAATAGTCTGTTAGGTTAGCCTTAGGCCGTTTTCAGCTTACGACGACGAAGCGCAAGCCCTGTGAAAGCAAAGCCAAGGATCATCATCAACCATGTTGCAGGCTCAGGAACAGCAGAAACGCTATCAACCTTGAAGAAAGCAGCACCGCTGCTAAATGGGTTGCCAGAAGTGTCAAGCGCATCTTGGAAAAGCGCAAAATCAACAACATATGCACCGGCAGCAAGGGCGATTGTTGCATTACTGAAGCCAGCAGCGATCGCAGCTACCGGATCGGCACCAACATTTGAGCCTTGGTTCGTTACAACCGATGTTTGGCCAACTGAAAGTGTGTTCACAAGAATATCAAAACGGTCGCCAAAGAAAAATGCATCTGTAACCGTTAATTCGCCAGCTGTTGCAAGCGTGAAACTAAATCCACCTTGTTCCGATGTGGTACCAACACCGCCATCCCAGCTAAAGCGCTCAAAACCGCTGTCTACAACATAGGTTTGCTGTGCTGCTGCACTGAATGCAAACCCCAATGCCATTAGCGCACTGATCATAATTTTTTTCATGTTTGCCTCTTATTCTCTGAGTTGTGCAAGGTATTTCAATCTGTTCTTAATTATTAACACAATTTTAACTAAATAAGAAATAATTCCTTGTTATTAACCATAATAAAATTAAAAATATATTTTATTCATAGGCTTAATATTAGTTAATTTTTTCTTCATTTTGTTTATTAACCTTATTTGATAATAAAAATCGAGCTTTTTAAGGAATCAGTACCGAAAAGGCTTGCCTCAAACGTTTGTCAAAGTGGAATGAGAACATCCTATTGTGATTTCCCTGTTTATGCCCATATCTTAACTTATATTATCGTTATACATTCGGGCTATGGGGAGGTTTAAATGATCAGCAGTCTTATTGGCGCATTTTTATTTGCTGCTATCCCCTTGTTCGCCGTCACCTACCTTCTTATTGGCTGGGCGATCAAAAGCGGAAAAATAGGCGATTTTCAGGACAGAAAAGGCTTTGAGGCTGCTGTGAAGACCATGCGCGAAGAGCGCAAAAAACAGAAAAAAGATAAAAGCGCAAAAGCAACCCTGAAGAACGAAAACCTGTTTACCCGCAAATGGTTTGACTTTGGTGGCGGATTTTACGGCCTGATGGCCTTGATCACATATGCCTATATTGAAATTATCGAAGTATTTCAGTTTATCGGTAAACTTATGGACCTGAGTATAGCAAAAATTCTCAGCAACCTTGGTTTTGATATTCTTGTTGCTTTCATCATCAACTCAATCATGAACCTTGTGAATGCCTTCATATGGTTTATTTACTGGAAAAATGAGTTTGATCTCAATCATATCTGGATATGGATCATAATGGCCTACCTCGGCTATTTGGCGGGCGCGAAAATGGCACGGGATAAGCCAGAACATTATCAAACAGTTATGACTAAGGTTGATGAGGTAAAATCGAGAACACGTGATACATTTAACCCACCAACATAATATATATTATTAAAGTACGGCGACAGACATCGGGTAAGGAGTAGCAGGCCATGAAAAACATCATAAATTACAGTGTTAAAGCAGCGTTGCTCTCCTCAGCTTTTTCCCTGACTGCATATGCTGAAACTGATACAATTACATTCGCCAATCCTGGTGAGTGGGTGCAGGTAAACCTGAACCGCAGTGAGGGCGATAAACGACCAATTCACCAATTATGGGATAGTATTCTGGCTCAAAACGGCCTTTATCAGGTTGCTGTACCAACCAAAAGCGGCAATCGCTCAGTCCGGCATGTTGCCTATGACCCAATCACCAAGAGCCGCTTGAAATATCATATTCTGTTTAACAAAGACGACATGTTGACCATTCAGTTTGAAGCCTATGAAAGCAAGTCAGAGGCTGATACCGTTCAATTAAAGATTACCGATGCCATGCTCAACGGCTTTAGCTATACGCTAACACCGCCAATCTATTGCATCAAACCCTATGGCAATGAGGAATTTTCAGCGCTTGAGCGTAGCAAAGCCAGCGCGGTCATGCGCGACAACAAATGCAACAGCATCGCTTACGAGAAATAACAAACTTGAGGCCCAATTGATGCAGCCCGCACGGTCTGTAATCTGACTTTTACATTGCCGCGTACTAATCAACGGATTGTTTCAGGCTACTTACATCTGGCCTGATTATATCCCAGTTATATACCTTAGGACTTGTTCATGGAGTATTCAAACGTGTCGGAAACAACCATATTGAATGATAAAATTTCAGACGCACAGAAATCTAATACCCTACCAACGATTGAATCCCCGTGTATCAAAGTCTGTAAGGTTGCACCTGATGGTAAATATTGTATTGGATGCTACCGAACCCTTGATGATTTGACCAAATGGTCAAGGGCCTCAAATCAGGAAAAACAGCAAATTCTTGATGCTGCGATATCACGGCGAAAAAGTCTTGAGGCACAATCATAGCAAAGACGTAAATTTTCAAGGTATGAAACAACCCCAAAAGCGCAGTTATTCACGAATATTTAACAATCAGTAATATATTGTAAGTTGTTATGGAATAACTATATTATACTTTCGCGCTATATTTGGAACCGGAACAACGACAATAATGCTGCAACAAGATACACGATCAAAACGCGTTTCGCGGCAGTTATCATGGATGAATGCCTTGATCATTGTTGCGGGATTACTGGGTGTATTTGGCGCACTCCAAATTTCCAAGGGCGCACGCCTGCATGAATTAAACTTCCTCCACGAAAAATATAACCATCTGTTTTTCGAGAATGTTTTAGCGTTCAAGATGGGGGATTTTAATGATACCAACACCCTCAAGCAGGATCTGATTTTAATCCGCGAACAACCGGAAGGCTGTTTGGACGAGATTAATGCGTTTGACGAAATTGTTCTGAAATTAATCGGCACTGACCAAGCCCTTCAGATATGCCGTGATGATATGGCCGTTGCCACAGATACAATCGCCAAAATTGAACAGTTTGAATTAGGAAATATCAACAGACCAGCCCTAATCGCTATTTTAGAGCGATCGGTCGCATCATTCCGCGAAAATTCCAGCGATTTTGAGCCTTATGTTCGGGAAACCGGCTTGGTTGTTCTCACGCTATCTATTTTTATTATCGCTGGGAAGTCACTTATCCTCTCAATTTTTGGCTTTATCACCAGTTCTAAAATCAATCGGGATTATCGCCGGTTGTCTGAGGCTGAACTTGCCATCAGCGTCAAAAATAACGAACTTGAAGAGTATGCAGCACGCATTGAAGCTGCAAACAAATTAAAGAGCGAATTTCTTGCGAATATGAGCCATGAAATCCGAACGCCGATGAATGGCATCTCGGGCATGGCGCAATTGTTGACGTCGACCGGTTTAAGCAGGGAACAAACTGAATATACCGAAACCATCCTGGCATCGAGCGAAAGCTTGCTCGCGATCATTAATGATGTTCTGGATATTTCAAAAATTGAAAGCGGCCAGATGGAATTCCGCGAGGATATTTTTGACCTTCGAACGCTTCTGGAGCAATCGCTTCTTGTTGTTCGCTCCCTTATGGCAAAAAAGGGACTGGCCAGTAGCATTACGATCAAGGAAGAATTTGAAGGCGAATATTACGGCGATATGATCCGCATCAAGCAGGTTTTAATCAATATCCTTGGTAATGCGGTTAAATTTACCGACGAAGGCCGTATTGATATGCAAGCCGCCGTATTGGAAAATGGTGACCTTACAATTTCCATCAAGGACACTGGTGTCGGTATTCCCGCAGAAGAACAAAGCTTAATTTTTGAGCGCTTTTACCAGGTTGATGGTTCGTCTGTGCGCCAACACGGTGGAACTGGCCTTGGCCTCGCGATTTCAAGCAGCATTGTCTCGTTGCTTGGAGGGCGTATCGAACTGGAAAGCAAAGTTGGTGTGGGTTCCGAATTTAAGGTGATCCTGCCGCTTAGAAAACTAAGCAGCACCAATGATAATATCGCTGACGGTCAAGACGGCGGGGACGCACGGGATCATTCCACCAGCCTATCTTTGAAAGCTGCCACTAAAATTGAAGCGCTGACATCCGCTGCCGCCTCAAGTCAAAACACTAATAAGGATGTATCAACACCACCATCAAAGGATAGCAGTGGTGAAAATACATTGGCGTTAGAGCAGTCAGAAGTTCGGTCAGCAACACCCGCAGAACCAATAGCAACTGACAGACGGAGCCTGCGTGTTCTCATTGCAGAAGACAATCCTATCAATCAAATGCTTCTCTCCAAAACACTGGCTATGTTGCATATGGCGGTTGATATTGCGAACAATGGCCAAGAAGCGCTCGATGCGCTTGAAAACTCAGGCCCATACGATCTTATCCTGATGGATATTCAGATGCCTGTTATGAACGGCGACGAGGCCATTCAAAAAATTCGCGGCTCAGATAAGCCCTATAAGGATATTCCAATCTTTGTAATCACGGCGGATTCGATGGCCGGCGCAGAGGACAAATACCGTGAAATGGGCGCGGACGATTATTTCTCAAAACCGCTTCAGATTGCGGAATTCATGGAACATATCAACCAATTTGATGAAAACCGTACGGTGCATTAACCGGGCAAAATAAGCGCGCAAAGATCAGCAAATTCATCGCCATTCCAGGAGCATTCGCTCAACATCTTTTAACTCATCGTCAGTCATATCGTTGCGCAAACCGTTGACGACGTCCTGCACACTATCATCGCCATATTCTAGTGCCAGCGTATAAAAGAGTAGTGCTCGTTTCTTATCCTGTTCAATTTTTTCACCGAGGGCGTATAAATTCCCCAAAATGAGTGCCGCCAAGGCATCTTGCTGCTTAACGGCCTGTTCGTACCAATAGATCGTTTTCTCGATTGATACGGGCCCCACCAAGCCCTCTTCATGAAACACAGCCAGCCTTCTTTGTGCGGGGCCATATCCTGCTTCTGCGGCATAAAGAAGATATTCATACGCTCTCTTATAGTCCTGAGATACATGTTCCCCTTCAGAATATATCATACCTAAACTGTAATCAGCCTCAACGGTCCCGTAATCTGCCGCTCTTTTAAGCCACATAATTGCTTTCGTAGAATTCGCTTCTGTGCCATTACCCTTCAAATACATCAATGCCAGGGGGTATTGACTAATCGATACACCGCGATTTGCCAGCTCATGAAAAATTTTAAAGGCTGCTGAGTAATTCACTTCAAGCCCATCACCATTATGATAGGCTGTTGCTAAATCGAACTGTGCAGAAGCATCACCACTTTGTGCGGCTTTTTTAAGCCAGAAAATAGCTTGATCAATGTCCTTCTCGATACCTAACCCGTTGTGATACATCCCTGAAAGATAATGCTGACTCCTCACATCACCCTTCTCCGCAGCCTCAAGGAACAGGGGAAATGCACGCTCATAATCGACCTCCACATCATTGCCTGAATAATAGATTTCTCCGAGGTTTCGCTTGGCATGAATACTTCCCCTTGCAATAGCCCTCTCAAACCATTCTATCGCTAAAGAAATATTCTTTCTTGTTCCCCGGCCAGCGGCATAATAATACCCAAGATAATTTTGCGCGTCCGCATAGCCTTGCTCGGCAGACAACTTAAAATTCTTGAAGGCTATTGAAAGGTTTACAGGCCTGTAATATTGGGCTTCATGCATAATCGCCACACCATACTGGCCAAGGTAATGCCCTTTTTGCGCAGCGCGCTCAAACCAAAAATACGCTTGCTTATAGCTTTTGGTTACGCCTATTCCCCCCAGATACATATCACCAATAGACGCCATTGCATCCGCGTACCCTTGTTCCGCAGATTTATTGAACCAATGAAATGCTTCTGCATAATTCTGCCTTACAATTTCACCACTATAATAAATTGTACCCATCATTTGCTGGGCATACATATCACCAAAATCTGCCGCCCGCTGAAATAGGTCAAATGCTTTTTCACGGTCCTCATCAACCATACGTGCATAGTAATAAACATAGGCAAGTTCGCTCATTGCCTCTGCGTGATCGGCGGCAATCGCAATCTCATAATGATGGATAGATTTTTGGATGTCTTTCTCTGTACCCCACCCCATCTGGTACACGTTACCCAGGTTATAATGGGCATCCATATCACCCCGGTCGGCGGCGGCGTGGAACCATTTTAGTGCACTTTTATAATCAAACCCGTCATAGGGGCCATCGGGATAGTCGAGAACCAGATCAGCCTGCGCCCTGCCATCACCTGAACGTGCTTTTTCAATCAAGTTATCACGTTTCAGGCGTTTCGCGCGTTCAAGCGGAGGGGGGCCAACAACCACATTCATGTCTTGTGTTGGTTTTTCAACCTCTACAGCCTGTGCAGATGCTGTCTTGGCCTGCCCTGCAAAACCAAACAGAAGAAGAATTATGGCGCCTGTTTTCATGATTTTCCCCATCACAAATCAATAAAACTTAGGAATGTTCAGCCTTCCATTTTTTGACCATCCGTACTGCACGTTTTTGCAGATTTTGGTTCATCACCTTTTTCATGGCATCAATATTTGCCTGAGCACCATCATAACCATGCTCCAGCGATAACATAAAATACATCAGGGCCTTCACATCGTTACGCACCACACCCTTGCCGCGCGCGTATAGGCTACCCAGATTATTAAGCCCATATGGCTCTTTTAACTCGGTTGCCTTCTGATACCATTTCGCAGCTTCACTGTATTTCTGGTCAACGTGATATCCATATTCATGGTAAACACCGATATAGTTTATGGCATCTGCGTAGCCCGCATCTGCCGCACGTTTAAAATATTCATACCCCTGTTCATAACTTTGCTTCGTATCCGCACCATCATGATAGAGGATAGCCAAGTTGAAGCTAGCTTCTGCATCACCTTGATCCGCAGCTTTTTTAAACCAAAGCATAGCCTCCTCGGTGTTTTTCGGAATTCCATCGCCGTCACGAAGCAATACGCCGTAATTTCGCTGCCCATCTGCGTCATCTGCCTCTGCCACCACCTTAAGATATTCAGCGGCCTTAGCCTTATCCTGTTCAACCCCGTCACCATTATAAAGAAGAAATGCCAAGTTATACTGGCCGTATAGGTGGCCCTGATCTGCGGCCTTTTTATACCATATGGCCGCTTGAGATGTATTCTTCTCGGTTCCATATCCATTTTCATAATACACTCCCAGATAGTTCTGGGCATCTGCATAATCTTGCTCTGCTGCTTTTGTAAAATAGGAAAAGGCAGTATCTATACTGGGGTTGGCAATGAATTCTTCATCATGAAAAAGGCCAATATTATACTGGGCTATTGCACTACCAAGATCAGCCGCTTGATGATATAGCTCAAGGGCTTTTTCACTGTCTTTGTCAACTGATAGACCATTGTGATGCAGGTAACCAAGATTTACGATTGCATCTTTATGTTCTTTTGCGGCGGCTTTACTATACCACTCAAATGCTTTTGCATAATCCTGCTCGACGAATGTACCGTTTTCATAAAACAAGCCAAGTTCATATTGAGCGCTTGAATAACCTTGGTTGGCTGATCGTTTGTACCAATTAAACGATGCTTCAAGATCTTTTTCAACACCAATGGCATCCTGATAAAACAACCCAACATTATACTGCGCTATCTCATCATCCGCTTCCGCACCTTTCAGGTACAGCTCAAATGCTTTTGCTTTATCTACATCAACACCATCACCGTAATCATAAAGGTTACCAAGCCCAAGGTAGGAGTCGACATACTCATTTTCGATTGATTTTTCATAAAGCTCGCGCGTGATAGCCAAATCTTTCTCAACGCCGCGGCCATAGCGATACATATTCGCCAAATAGTGCTGCGCCTGACCGCTGTTTAAATCTGCGCCTCGCCTGTAAAGCTCAACCGCCTTTGTTTCGTCGATGTCTACACCGTTACCATTTTCATAAATGACACCCAGTTCAAGCATCGCCGCTATATTGTCATGGCTGATCGCAAGCTCGTACCACTCGATGGCTTTCGCCATATCCTTTTCAAAACCGCGGGCATATTGATACATGGTGCCCATATTATATTCGCCCGCACCGTCGCCCTGTTCGGCAGCGCGCCGGTACCACATGATCGCTGTTTCAAAATTTTGTTCTACATCTTCGCCGTAATCATACTTCAGTCCAAGTTCGACCTGCGCGCTAGCATCACCGCTTTCCGCCTTTTTAAGCAAATCATCAAGGGCTTGTTGCTGTTGCGTCTTTTGCTCGCTATCTGCCTCAACGCTGGAATCCGCGCCGACATCGGTGTCTTGCGCAAAGGCATAGGGCGAGACCGCATTTGTCCCAACAAATAAAAGGCCGCTTAGAAATAAGGTATGAACTGGCGTAATTTTCATGATGTCCCCCAATGAACAGCGCTTAAAGGCAAAAGCGCACAACGTAAACTATAGAATTTAAACTATTGTTGTAGCTGGAGCGAGTCAAGTCAGCACAGCTCAGTCATAGCGGCTACACAAGACACACATACGAAACACATCCCCTTACACATACACCGGGTACATACACCAGACACAAAAAAGCCGGGGCAAAACCCCGGCTTTCGCTCATTGAGTCATTTGCTCTGATTATTCGTATTTTTTGAACCAGGCGAGGATGTTTTCCACCTTACCAATCAGGCGTGAAGGGCGCCCCGCGATACCATGCGGGCTGCCGGGCACGCGCACCATCACCGTATCAATTTTACGAAGCTTGAGCGCCTGATAAAATTGTTCCGTTTCCGAAATAGGTGTACGTTTGTCCTCTTCACCTGTCATCAGCATGGTCGGTGTTGTTACATTCCCAACGAGCGATAAGGGCGAACGTTCCCAGTAATGGTCAACATTTTCCCACGGCACGCCCGGGAACTGGAACGGTATCTGACCAAGGCCACTATCCGCTGTTAGCACCTTCGACAGCCAGTTGATAATGGGTTTTGCAACCACTGCAGCTCGGAAACGATCCGTCAGGCCAACAGCATAGGCGGCAGCGATACCACCTGCGGACCCACCAGTGATATAAAGCTGATCAGGGTCAACAAATCCCTTCGCAATCACCGCATCAATCCCCGACATATGATCGGCAAAATCATATTTGGATGAATATTTATTCTGCAACAGCAGCGCAAAACGCTCGCCGTAGCCTGTACTACCGCGGTGATTATCATAGAAAACCACATAACCCGCCGCTGCCATGCGCTGCATTTCCGCAGAGAAATGCGGGCCGTACGCCAAATGCGGGCCACCATGGATTTCCAGAATAAGCGGATATTTCTTTGATGGGTCAAAGTTTGGCGGTGTCAGGTACCAGCCCTGAATCTCCTCGCCGTCAATTGACGACTGATAGATAACTTCATGCACCTTACCTAGGGTTTTATGCCCCAACAGGTCTTCGTTCAGCGCCGTCAGGCGGCGCTCATTTTTGCCGCGGATCGCATACACATCCGCAGGGCGATCATCCGCCCCCTTGGTAACGGCAACCGTACCGCCCGCAACGTCATAACTACCACTTGTGTAGGGCCGCCCGAGCGAACCGGAACCAAGGCCACCTGCAACCTTACGGTGCTTGCCCGACAGGGTCACATACCCCACCTCGGTCACGCCGCGCACCATTTGCTGATAATAAATGCCCTTGTTCGCGTCCCATTTGAAATTCGATAGCGAATTATCAATATCAGCAGACAGGTTAAGATCATCGCCGCCGTCTGTGTTCATCACATGCAGATAGCGATTGCGGTATGCAAGCTTTTGATCATCCATTTTCGTATAGGCAATCAGCTTACCGTTCGGGGATACACTCGGTGAACCCTCAAAGCCCTTGGCCTTCGTGATTTCGCTGATCGCGCCTGTCATATCCACGCGGTAAATATTGGCTTCCCGCGCCTCATATTCCCAATTATCACTGCGGTTCGCAGAGAAATAAATGGCGCTACTATCCGGCGCCCACGATAGCGCGCCGCGGTGATGATAATTACCGCTGGTTAACTGCCGTGCGGTGCCACCGTCCGCTGGCACGGTGAAAATATGCGTATATGCGGGGTCTAGGAAGCCACGCCCATCCGCCTGATAGCGGGCCTTGGTGATATATTTAAATTTTGGGGCCCATTTTGCACCCTTTGGCTTTTCAGGCAATTTCACGCGGAACGGCTTTTCGTCCGATTTTACGCTCATGGTGAAGGCAATGGTCTTCCCGTCTGGCGACCACGCAAGGTTTCCCGCACCCGATTGAATGTTGGTCAAGAGGGCCGTTTGCCCCGTATCCATCCAGCGCACATAAATCTGCGGTGTGCCGCCTTCCACGTTTGAAATATAAGCGATGCGCGATCCATCCGGTGACCAGCGCGGGCTGGAGAAATTTTTCTGGCCCGAGAGGATGGGCCGATGGTTCTTACCGTCCGCATCCGCGATCCAGATGTTGGAACGCGTCCGATCGCTCATAATATCGTTGGAGCGCCGCACATAAATAACCTGCTTGCCGTCAGGCGAAACTCTAGGGTCCGCCGCGACCTCCAGATCAAAAACATCCTTGGATTGGAAATATTGGGCGCTATCACCCTTTTCAGCCCCATGCCCGTCGGCCATCACTTTAGGCGTTAAACCAACCGCAGCCACGAGCCCAATCGAAAGCGCCGCACGCGCATGAAACGGCACGCGTTTCATCATATCTGTCTTATCAGGATTTTTCATACCCTACCCCTCGCAAATCACCACCCCATCAAGAGCCTTGAAGATATGAGGGAGAAGGAATGGGGTCAAGTGTGAGATAGCTCAAACATTGACATTCTATAAGAACTGATATTTAACAGACCCTTCACATCAACAAATAGCGACCTTAGTCGCATCCTACATGACAAATGAAGAATGGGAACTTTCCCAAAACGCAGCTGAAATGCTGCTTGCTCTTAAATCTCAACAGTCTCAATTTTTTAAAAACCAAGCGATTTCGCTCCATTATTATTTTTTGGAATGTAGTAACAAAATCGCCTACCTGACACCTCAGAAAGATCTCAGAAATGCGATACAGGCGGGCTATGATTGGCTAAATGGAATAATCACTGACGGCGAGTTGAAACGTTACGAATGGTACGCGGAAGCAGAGGTGTTCATGATAGAGTTTGACGATGACCCTGAAAACAAAGCTGACGTTGAAAAGCTGATAAAGAGCATAGCAGAATTACAAGAACTGAATTACGCACAAGCAAAAAATATACTGCATAGAGCAGCATATTTCATTGATGCAGCTATGGGGTATGCCTTTTTCTGGAAGGGTAGATTACCTAAATTACTAATAAACAGGCCCGAATTTTTAGACGCTGACTTATTAAGAAAGCATATTAAACCATCTTTCTAACAAGACCACTTTCATCAGCACCAATAATACACGGATGTGTTAAATAAACTATTGTCACCCCGTGACTTGATCGCGGGGTCCATATGAAATACCGATCAACTGGATACCGGGGTCAAGCCCCGGTATGACAATATAGGTTTAACGCTTATTCAACTCGCCAAAGCCTGCTCATCGCCACCTGCGGGTATTTCATACTGCTCTGCGAGGAAATCGGATGGTGACAGGTTTGCCTTTGCCCACTCGTCCCCGATCACAAAATTGCTTTCCCCAATTTTAGTATTGCGGTCGATATGTTTGAACATGGTTTGGCAAATGGGGATATACTGCGCCATGCATTCGCCGCTTCCGGCCACATCATCATCTGAATTGCTGTATGTCACCATTGGCGACAGCGGCACATAGCCCCATTCCAGCATATCCATCATGTCTACAATGGATCGCTCGGTCAGGGTGCTGATGCCAACCGCACCCTGACTAAGCGCATATTCCACCATCCCAATACTAAGCCGCTGCAAAACCGAATGGCCGTTATCGTCAGCGGTCCAATCGGTTACCATAATTCGGCTGCCTTCCATCACGCATTCGGAACTGGGGATCGTATCAACATCGAAAACAATATGAGCGAAATGATCCTTCATCATGCTATGATGCGCCGTTGAAATCAGCCGCACTGCGCCCTGAAATTTTCCGGCCTCATCGGTTGCAACCAAATAGGTCGCATTCTGACCGTCATATTCGTCGATTTCCATCCCGTCATAGGACCGAAGCGCCGCCCATTCCCGCTTTTTGATATAGATATCATGGCGGTACCGATGCATTTCCATCAATAAAGCTGCATAGGCCGCACGATTATAACGATCAACGATATGGATCATAACTCTACCCCACTGTTTTAGGGTAAGTTACTACAATAGAGCGAAACTGACCGTGATCCCCGTCACACTTTTGCGGGCCTAAAGTTACGGTGTGTGCTTTAACGCGTGCGTTTAAAATACTGATGCGCGAACACAAGCGGCCACAGATAGTTAATCGATCCAAATAGGCGCTGTGTTAGCCCCTGATACCCATCAGGATCAAACCCGTTCAGGGCAATCCAAAGGTATAGAATAGAGGAGAAACTGACAAAGGCCGTAATATTCAGCATACGCTTGCGCATATCACCGTCCCTGATTTCCAGAAGGGAAAGCGCAGGCGCAATAATGTTAAATATCCCGATTATATATAGCCCGTGCATCGGCCCGCCCATCGGCCATATTCCGTTCGCCAGCATAGACACACCAAAGATAACCCAACCAAGCGCCCCAACCGAAAGCGCACGCCCTGATAATTGCCATATTCCGATACCAAACATAATAAGCGCCGTGCCTGCACCAAGCGCCGCCAGATTTGCAATCATATGCGCCGTGCCGGGCGAAAGCGTCATCACACTGACATGGGATGCAATCGGGTCATATCCTTCCGCGAAAAACCCCGCAATTGTGGCGAGGCCCAACCATATTGGCAGGATACAATAACCCGCCTTTATCAATATGGCTGAGACCCTGATTTCTGTAGTATTCTGTTCCATAACTATTCCCCATCTTCAATTTCAATCATCACTGTGATCAACAACAAACCGCGTGCTCCCGAAATCAGCTTACTTGCGCATGTTCACACCGCATTCTCACCAGCTCGCTTCATTCCCTTAAACAGCTTTAGCAAAATCCCTACGAAAACGAGCTGAACCACCGCTTCAAACGCCACATCACCGTAGCCAAAGTCAATTTCACCGAGGCTGAAAAGATAGGTTTTCGGCGTATCAGGCAATTCAAAGCTCATCACGGCAAATACGAAGATATTATTGAAAATATGCAGCCCCATCGCGGCCTCCAACCCATTTGTATAGTGGGTTAATATGCATGCGATGAACCCAAGCGAAAAGATCGCGAGCATATAGGGCATAACATCCCCTTCTGATGCCTCAGGGTTCGCGAGGTGAAGGCTCGCAAACAGCGCACTTGTGATCAAATACACAATCCAGCGGGACGGGATATAGCGCGCAAACCATTGGTTCGCATAACCGCGCAGCATGATCTCTTCGGTCGAAGCCTGAATAGGGACAAACAGTAGGGTGATCAGCAAAAACCACCAATAAGTGTCACCGTTATAGGCCCATGTAACCTCATCCGCGTCGCCGAAAACCACTAATGACACATAGGTCACCACGGCCGTGAGCGCAGCATACAGCCCACCTGATATGAGCAAAAGGTTCCAGCGAAAGGCCTTTGCCCCCGTCATTAAATCATGCCAGCTGCGTTTGTGCCAATATTTCTGCACGACCCAGAAGCCAATGAAGATTGGGACGAAAGACGTTAGTAACGCCAGATGATTGGTGTAGGAATTGGGGTCATCGAAGTCACCAAGTCCATTGAATATAGTGGAGCCAATTGCCAAAACAATCCCAAGGGCAATACCCCCAGCAATGGCAATAACCGCAACGAATAAAACCCCAATAATCCACTGCCAGACTTTATTGCGACCATAATCGGTTTGCGTCAGATAATCGCGCTCAGTACGCTCGGCCGGTACAGTGCTTTCAGCCGCTTCAGTATTTTCAGCCAAATTTTCAGCCGGTCCAATGCGCGCGCTGGCATCACCATCCGACACGCCGTCCATCTTTATTTCATCACCCATGCGAGTTCCCAATCTGTTACCCTTAACCACGACTTTCACCATAAGCAGCGCACCCAAAAATCACAAGGCTGTACAATAGGCGTATTCTCGCCTATAAGGGCGGCGAATTAATGAATATTGTTTGTTTGGGCATATAGACTATCCAGACCCACACAAACCCCTTCTGCCAAAGTGGCCAAGCATAGCCCCAAGCAGAATGATACCCTGAAAGCCTATTATGTCAGACGTTACACCCGTATCCGGTGGCCCATTATCAGATGGTCCCTTACCAGACAGTATCCTGCCTGCCCTTCACACCGCGCTTATTGACCGCGGCTACAATAGCCTTACCCCTGTTCAGGAGGCCGTTCTGGCACCTGAGCTTGCGAGCGAAGACTTGCTTGTTTCCGCCCAAACCGGATCGGGCAAAACCGTGGCGTTCGGGATTGCGATCGCCCCCACGATCCTTGAGGACGCAGACAGGTTTGAGTATGCAGATGCCCCGCTTGCGCTCATCATCGCGCCAACGCGTGAGCTTGCGCTTCAGGTCAAGCGCGAACTTGAATGGCTATACGGCAAAACGGGCGCCTTGATCGCATCCTGCGTCGGTGGGATGGATATGCGTCAGGAACGCCGTACGCTTGAGCGCGGTGCCCATATTGTTGTCGGCACACCCGGTCGTCTGCGCGATCATATCGAGCGCGGATCGCTTGAAATGGATAACCTGCGGGCTGTTGTGCTTGATGAAGCGGATGAAATGCTCGACCTCGGGTTCCGGGATGATTTGGAGTATATGTTAAGCACCGCGCCTGAGAGCAAACGCACATTGATGTTCTCTGCGACTGTGCCGAAAATTATCGCGGCACTTGCGAAAAAATACCAAAACGATGCTGTCCGTGTGAAGCTAACGACCGAAGAAAAGCAGCATCTGGATATCGAATACAGGGCCCTGACCGTATCCCCGACCGAACGCGAAAATGCGATCATCAATGTGCTTAGATACTATGAAGCGCGCAATACGATCATCTTCTGTGCGACCCGCGCGGACGTGAACCGCCTATCCAGCCGCTTGACGAACCGTGGGTTTTCCGTAGTTTCATTGTCCGGCGAACTTAGCCAGAATGTTCGCTCTCAGGCTTTGCAGGCCATGCGTGATGGCCGCGCCCGTGTGTGCGTCGCGACAGATGTTGCCGCCCGCGGGATTGACCTTCCGGGCCTTGAGCTTGTGATCCATTCGGACACGCCGCGCAATAAGGAAGCGCTATTGCACCGAAGTGGGCGCACAGGCCGTGCGGGCAATAAGGGCGTTTGTACGCTGATCGTGCCTTATAACGCCCGCCGCCGTACCGAACGTTTGCTCGCGAGCGCAGAGGTGGAAGCGCACTGGGGCAAACCACCAACGATTGAAGAGATCACAGCGCGGGACAACGAACGCTTCCTCAGCGATCCTGCCCTCACAGATCCAATCACGGATGATGAGGCCAAACAGATCGCGGAATTGATGGAAGCACATAGCGCAGAAGCGATCGCCGCCGCCCTTATCCGCACCCAGCATTCCGGCAAGCCCGCGCCTGAGGAATTATCCGACGATGATTGGCGCGAAAAAGGTGGCCGTGACAGAGGCGACCGCGGGGGACGAGACTGGGGCGAGCGCAGTGACCGCGGCAGGCGCGAGCGCGGTGATAAACCAGCGCGCAGGAACCGTCAGGATTTCGAAGACGGGGTTTGGGTATCCTTGTCTGTTGGGCGCAAGCATAATGCAGAACCACGCTGGCTATTGCCGATGCTGTGCCGCGCGGGCAACATCACCAAGGGTGATATCGGCGCAATCCGAATTTTCGATAATGAAAGCTATGTGGAACTGAAACCCGGTTCGGTTGATACCTTGATGGGCGCCGTTGGACCAAGCCGCAAGGTGGAAAAGGGTGTGACACTCGATAAGCTGAAGGGCGCACCACCATCCGGCGGCGATGCACCAAGCGGCGGCAAGGGTGACCGCGTTCGCGGCCGTAAGAGCGACAAAGGTGACTTTGACCGGAATCCAAAACGTGACGCCAAACATGGCAACAGAGAGGCACCTGACAGCCGATCTGATAAACGCAAAAAACGCAACAAAAACGCCCGCCCGGAACCCAAACAGTTCAAGGCCCGCCCGCCCGAGGAAGTATTGGCGGAAGCCCAGTCCTTTGTGAGGGAAGCCGAGAAGGCCGAAGCGAAAAGAGCGTCGGGTGAGCGCGACAAATCCGACAAGGTGAAAAAACCCAAGGCCCGCAATAGCGAAGGCAGTAGCGATGGCGCCGAGTTTTCAAAAAAGGACAAGGCACCCAAAAAGGCACGGACCAAGGACGGCAAAAAGAAAAAGCCAAAATGGACTGCCGAACAACGCCAAAACCGCACGGATGGCCTACCGCCGCGCGCACCGCGCAACAATCGCCGTAAGGACACGGATTCCAGAGGCACCAAACCAACGGCCCGCGGCAAAACCGGCAATCGCGGCGGCAAAAACGATGGCGGCAACCGTCCGTTAAAACGGAAATCATAGCGCCGTGTTCAAAAGCATTTAAGGGCCGGAAGCTTGCAACCTTCCGGCCTTTTGCATTCCTGCTTTTTAGCCTGAGCACTTTTTACTTCTGACACTTGGGCCACTGCCGTTCATTGGCATAAAGGCCAAAGCAGCATAAAAGCGAGAGCGATTTGCCAGATTTCTGGGATATCGTTTGGGATATGTTCTTGGACTGTCTTATGGCGCTATTTCTGACATCGTTGGTTTTCTGTGCGATTTCCTGTTGCACCTAAGATTGCGATTGTGTAGACAATGACGGCGCTCGGATGATCCATCATCAAAGGGCGCGGATACTAAGGGCAAAAGCCTTAGGCATCACCCCATCCTGATCGTGGTCGGTTAGCTCAGTTGGTAGAGCGTTTCGTTGACATCGAAGAGGTCGCTGGTTCGAACCCAGTACCGACCACCATTTAAATCAATGACTTACTGATTTTATGCTCGTTACACTCTTCATTTTTCGGGGAGCAATCGGGGAGTTAATAGCAAATCCGGCTGCAAAAACATCGTCCAGATAACGCGTTATTGCAGCTTGAGCATAGCCATGATAGTCCGTTCATAGGTTGCATATATCTCTGTTTCACTGTCGTTGATTCTGTACACAAACTTGAATTAAAAAAGAAACACTAACGTGATGGAGGTCACAGTACATAACGCAAATGCTTGTTATAAGCACATATTGTTCTCGTAGTAATATTTGGGAATTACGCTTATGGCGAAAGCTAAAAATGAGAATTTTGACTCCGATAGTTTAGAGAAGAAAAACGTTCGAGAATTCATCAGTAATAATGGATATTTCATATTAGAATTCTGTTTCGGTGTCATTTTTTGCCTTGCAATATACTACCTTATTTTCAATTTAGAGCCATTAGCTTCTCTTGCGATTGATAAACAGCTTCTCTTATTTTTCGGTATGGTTTTTTTCGCTTTAGCTTTTGGCGTAGTATTGCGGGAAGTACGAAAACTGTTTTCTAAAATGGCGCGTAAGAACAAAAGTATCATTCGTGCCTTTGTTTTCACTATTTGTGGAACAGTTTTAGTGTCTATAGCTTCATTTTTAGATGACGTTACTGATTTAACATCTTGGATTACACTTTTTCAAAGCATTGCTGGATCCTTGTGGTCAAATCTACTGTTTTTTGGCCTGATTAGCTTATTGATATTCTTTATTCAAAGCCGTGAATATGAACGCACAAGAAAGGTCGAGGAACGCATAGATATTCTATTTAACAGAGAAATCGAATTTGAAGCCGCAGAAATGGATTATCTAAAGTGCGAGATAAGCAAGGTCGCTACCGACCATGTTGGTCAAAAATTGACCATAGATTTGGTAGAAGTTGACATGGAAAATCAATGCTTCAAATTCCATATAGAACGCGACTTTCATGTTAGAAACTACACTAAAGATGTTGAGGCAAGGTACGTTCCTGAAGTCAGCATTACTACCGACGCAGTGCCAGATGACGGGAAATTTGGAAAGCTCAAATTTCTAAGTTATTTCAAAATCAATTTTGATTCGCCAAAACGCGGTCGATCTATCGAAGATTATACAACAGGCAAAGGAGAAATGCGTCTTATTGATAAAGAAATTGAACTTATACCAGAAGTACCTTTAGTTATAGATGACCTGAAGGAAATCACTATCAAACCGGATGAAGGCTATGTGTTTCGCGTTGCCTATGAAGCTTGGCAACCATTTAATGAAAAATACGATTTATCGTTATCAAGGCATTGGAATTACGTAAGTTTTGATTTCAACAATCGCTGCCGAGAAGAAGTGGATATTGAATATACATTCCGACAATTAGATGATAATGAACCACACACGACTAAATCAAAAGTTATAGGACATGGAAAACTGACAAACCAAAGTGAAGAAAATATCCCACTTGACACACATCTAATAATTGATATTAGTTTGCATGATAGTACGGTAAACAACTCAGAAAAAACTGTAAAAACCAAGGGAATATGGCCGTTTTAAGGCAGTTAACACCTTGTAAAGTATGATAAAATATACTATATTGTAAATGTGGGTTGGAAATTATTTTGGGCGGCTTATTATGGAGAATCAAATGCTAATTACCGACAAAACCAAAACAGCCATAACGGATAAAACGAAAATCCGTGATAAAACCAAATAGATTTCCCTATTTGACCACCGAAAAGGTGGTTTTTTATTTGAACCCGCTTTTGCGGGTTTATTTATGCCTACTCCTTTCTCAGGAATGTAACATCTTACGCCTTTCAAATGATCAGAAATTGTACTCATAATTCTTGTAGTTGGTTCACGGAAATCATTATGTGTGATCAAACTAAACTAGACTGAATCTTGATCTAACTTGTCATCATCAGGATGTGGATATCTGTCCTTTGGTTCCAATGATGCAGCAAACGTATTAGCGAGCCACCAGATAATAAACCCGCCAATGGCTGGAAAAAATCCAATCCACCAAGCGCATAGACTAAAGATCAAAATGCTGAAGGCTAATTTCTTTTTGTTCATTTTATACACATGGCTGATTTCAGGTAATTTACAACTCTGACGCCAAGTGCTGACATTCAGGATCAAGTGCAACAGCCCCACATCTCCTGTCCCGACAAACTATTCCCCCCTTCCCGGACACGAAAATCCTGTTTCGCGACACGAAATATATTGTAGACATTATTTCAAGCAGCACACCCTGAATTCCTCAGAGTACCGAGCTGTATCCAACGATTGAGTTTAGAATGAGCGACACACAAAAGCACAAAAACCCACCTTCAAAGAAAACAGAGGTGATTGAACTTCGTCTATCGCCTGATGATAAAGCAGCCTTTATGGAGGCCTGCCGGATGGAAGGGGCGAGCGCGAGCTCGGTGCTGCGTGATGGGATAGCGGTTTACCTCAGGAACGGATACTTCGGTGAAAACAGAAGGAGTTATAAAATGCTGATATCCGGTTTAATCATGGGCGGCGCCTTAAGCGCGGCCCTTTTTACCCTGCCCCCTTATTTCACGGAACAGGTTCCCCCAATTGTCGCCCAGAATTTTGCCCAGTATGACAAAAACACGGATGGGTATGTTTCCCTGAGTGAATATTTGGCGCCGCTATCGAGTAGTACAAATATCGTTACGGTCAAAAGCGGGAAAATAAACCTGACAAGCGACGTGGATATTTCCAAAATAGAGGGGGATTTGAAAGAAACAGTGGCCGACCTGATCAGTGCGCAAAACCTGAACGGGCAAGATTTTATCAAGGTCGCCAAACAAAGCGAGGCTGACCGCCCCTGCCGGGAAGCGATGATCGCACAGGGCGCATCCGATAGAACGCTGGAATTTGGCCGCCTCGACGAAAATAATGATAATAAATTATCGGTTAGGGAATTCGCGGGCTCCATCATTATTCCAAAGCGCGAGACCATGCATGCCATTTTCAATAGCTATGACGCGAACGGTGACGGCATTCTGATAAAGGCGGAAATGGACGCCGTGCCAGAAAACCAGATATTCTTTCTGAAAAATGCGGTTAAAGCAGAAAAGCGGGTCGCGTACCTGCCCGAAGCATGCAGAAACGTGGCTGATGTCGATACAAAAACGTTTGATCAAGGCACAAAGGTTATTGCCAGCCTGGGTGCCTTCAAATTTTCAATCGATGCAGCGGAAAAAAGAGAAAAGTTTGAAAATTTTGACCAAAATTCAGACGGTAAGGTAACGCTTAATGAATATCTGCGTACCAAAGGCATGATTTTATAGGCCAAAGCCCCAAGCTGATTATATGGTCCGACTATAAGGCCTCGTTACTGGCTCAATTACTGGCCCGATTATAAGGCCGATTACTGGGCTAATTTCAGTAACCACGTTTAGGACCGGATTACAAGACACCCAAAGCTGACCAGTTCTTCTGGTCAGCGCACAAATTCCGTATACCCATAAGAGCACCCGCATATTGCGGGATGAGTTTTTATGAACCAACAGGTTCAAAGGCATAATGCATTAGCGCAGACTTATAATGGTAAATGAATATGCCTTGGCAACCATTATTGCAATTGACAATGATTATCATTTGCAATAATGGTTTGATCAGCGTTACCGATGTGTGGTTGCTTCCCGCTCATTTATTCCACGCCCGCTCCTCCAAGCGTTTCGATAGCGCCCTTTAGCCCGATGTTTAACCTCCATCGGGCTTTTTTCATGCCTTACTCCCAAGAACGCGTGCACGCCATCAAAACATTAAAATTTCGTTAAAAAATAACCGGTTAGCCATGCTTAAAACGCATAGCTGGAAACCGCAGAAAATAATTGATTCATAAAAGCTGCATAATTATGAAACGCGCCAACGTTAAACATGTGCTCAACAAATGATGGACATAGAAATTGCTGTTTGGCTGATGACGATAACAGCAAATGATCGAATACCTGATTGATTTACAGATTTGAAATTCAAAGGACACCAAAATGACTAAATTCGTAAACACACTTTTCGCTGCATCTGTTCTTGCAACTGCAATCGCGGCACCAGCATCTGCAAAACTTGCTGCTGACAACGACCTCGTTGAAAATGGCTGGAACGCGCAAGCGCACAATTACATTGTAAGCAACATGAACTACCCACTACGCGCAAAACGTGCGGGTATCGAAGGCCAACTTAAAGTTCGTGTAAAAGTATCTTCAAGCCGCGCTGTAACAGGTGTTGAACTTCTTCAAACATCAGGCAACCGCAACCTTGACAGAGCAACAATCACTGGCCTCTTTGGCCTCGATAGCTTCCCTGCTCTTCCAGCCGGTGTTGCTTCAAAAACTCTTGTTGTTCCAGTAACATACAAAATTGCTCAATAATTCGATTTCGATCGGAATTATTTTGGAAAGGTCAGGCAGTTTGCCTGGCCTTTTTCTTTGCTTTTTGGTTAGCGAACACCAAACACAGAAACCAATGGTCGAAATTCACTCGTGACATATATTTTAAATGTCGTTAGTCTGTTGCTGTTTCGTTTCAATATAATCGTGTATGTTTGGCATACCTGCCATAAGTGCGCATAAGGGTAAAAGGGACGACCTTTATTGTGTCTGAAGAAACTGACCAAAAAAGTGAGCGTACGCAAACTCAAAGCATCGACGCAGGCAATCGCCAATTTGACCCGCAGCCTGCGCGCGCGCCCAACGCACCCTATCTGATTAAGCGCAATTCAGGCCCAAAAACGCCTTTTATTTTTGCGGCACCGCATAGTGGGCGGCATTATCCCACCACCTTTGTTGAGCAAAGCCAGCTTTCGGCAGACATGCTGCGCATAAGTGAAGACGCGTGGGTAGACAAACTTTTTGAACATGCACCGCAGTTTGGCGGCACGCAAATCATCGCGACCTATGGTCGGTCCTATGTTGACTTAAACCGGGCTTCCGATGAATTAGACCCCGCGATGTTTTCCCCCATGCTGGATAAAAATATGGTTCGCGAAAGTCACCGCGTGCGGGCGGGCCTCGGCGTTATTCCAGAGCTTGTTGCCCCAGGCCAGAAAATATACAATAGCCCTCTTCCAGCCCGTGAAGCTGAAAAACGCATTAATGATGTCTATCATGGTTATCATAACGCGCTTCGAAACTTGATCAGCGAACGCAAAACTACCTTTGGGCAGGCTATATTAATCGATTGTCATTCAATGCCATCTGTGACTGACCCAAACGAACGTAGTGCAGAGAAAAACCACGCTGATAGCGGTGACAAAAAGGGCAAGGCCGCGCGGTTAATCAGCGGCCTAACCAAGAAAAAATCACGCTCTCATGACGCAGATATTGTGCTGGGTGACGTTTGGGGATCATCATGCGATAGCATGCTAACCGCGCTTGCAGAGAAATTATTGATAAACGAAGGATTTAAGGTTGTTCGCAATATTCCTTATGCGGGTGGGTATGCGACACAGCATTACGGCAAACCCAAGAAAGGGGTTCATGCGATCCAAATTGAGCTCAACCGCGCGCTTTATATGGATGAAATTACCCTCGAGCCCTTACCCCAGTTTCATGCTATTCAACGCAAGCTCAGTCGGTTTGCAGCAAACCTGATGAGTGAATTCGGAAAGACCGTTCGGGTTGCAGCGGAATAATTGCTGGCGTTATTCCATTCACAGGCTATCAATTAGGCAAAAAAATGGCCACGCACACCGGCGTGGCCCAGGCTCAGGGAGGAAACACCCAAAAGGGTATTAACGTAGGAATGACCCTACACTTCTAAGATAGCGACTAAATTACTGATTTCAATAAACGCTGACTTCACGATAGATTGAGCAAATACGTCATGATATCAACACATTGATATAAAAAGAGTTTTTCCTAATCTATAGTTGGTTCGGGAATAATATTAATTCCATTCATCTTCTATTCACTTAATGATATTTTGAGAAAAACAGACCACATTGTCTCAAAATAATACATATTTATCAATATGTTAGATGATACCCTATATTTGCTTGTTGCCCAATTCATCAATCGTTAAGATACACATCATATTTTAACGATTTAGCCTTAACCACAAGGTTTTCATTCTTTTAGTAACAAGCCAACCAGTTGAGTCGCTTGCCAGGAGTAACGTAAATGCCAGAATTAGGGACGCCAAACAGGATAGGCAGTGAAGAACAGTTAAATGACATCACGACCAACCTTCAGGACAGGCCGAATGCTACGCTTCTTCAAAATGGAAACTATGTAGTTGTTTACGATAGTAATCAAAACGGTACTTTTGATGTTTTTGCCCGTATTTTTAACGCTGATGGCACTCCTGTTGGACCAGCCTTTTTGGTACATGACCCTAGCGCCAGCGTAGAGGTATTTGGTGAAGTCATCACGCTTGCAAATGGCAATTTCGTAGTCGCATGGCGAACAGGTAGCGGCGCTGCAAACCTTGAGCTTAGAGCCCGTGTATTCACACCTGATGGCACACCCGTCACAAGCGAATTTGCCGTTAACGACACCTCGGTCGGATTACAGAATAACCTTGTTATTGAAGCCCTTGATAATGGCGGTTTTGTCGCGGCTTATACCTCTGCGGCCTCGCCAGGCGATGATGCAGACGGAAACAGCGTTCTCGCCAGAATTTTTGACGCAAACGGTAATGAAACTGTTCCAGAATTTCAGGTCAACATAACCACAGCAGGTAATCAACAGGAACCTGACATTGCTACGCTCAGTGATGGCTCTTTCGTCATCACTTTTGACGCCGCGAATGTGGATAGCAACCTCGAAGCCGTTGTCTTTCGACGCTTCGCAGAAGATGGAACGCCCCAAACAGGGGAAATCCTGGTCAATACAGTAACCAACAGTTCCCAGCAAAATGGCCGTGTTGTTGCACTGGAAAACGGTGACTTCGCCATTGCTTTTCAAGACCAAAATGGCACCGACGGCAGCGTTGGAAACGGTGTCTTTGTAAGGGTTTTTGACGGCGATACCAATGTTGGTGGCGC
The DNA here is from genome assembly GCF_024398015.1 of Kordiimonas sp. SCSIO 12610. GTDB lineage: Bacteria > Pseudomonadota > Alphaproteobacteria > Sphingomonadales > Kordiimonadaceae > CANLMI01. Next base: position 843,879 of record NZ_CP073747.1, on the reverse strand, counting down.
GGTTACGCAGGTAAACACCTTTGTAACAGGTGATCAGCTAAACCCCGAGATCGTCGCAACAGAAGACGGCGGGTTTATTGTTGCCTACATCTCAATACTACAGGTCAATACACAGGATATTTTTGCGCAACGATTTGACGCCTCGGGCACCCCTATCGGCGACGAGTTCATGGTCAACGAATTTAGCACGCTGACGGGGTCCGTTAGCTTGGCCGCTCTCAACGGTCGGCAAATCCTGACACTATTTGGTGCAAACGAAGATGGTTCCGCGTCCGGCGTGTTTGGCCAACTCCTGACAACGAACCAAGCCCCGTCCGGTCCGGAATTAAATGCTGTCCCTCTTCCTGAAAATACAACATCCGGCGCTTCAGTGGGAACATTATCAGCAACCGATTTTGACGGCGATATTGTATCCTTCACCACATTCGACGACCGATTTGAAATCATTGGCGGCGAATTGTTTGTGCGCGAGGGAGTATCCTTTAATTTTGAAGCCAATCCGGTTATTTTTGTTCCTGTTATTACGACGGACACCGATGGCGCGAGCAATAGCGGCTTCGTAGCCGTCACAATTCAGAACCTTATTGAGGCCGGGGTCACTGTCTCCAATCCTCAATCCGCTGCTGATTTGGTTGGCGGTGAAGGCGACGATTTCATCAACGATGATAATACATCCAGTATTTTGCGCGGTAACGACGGTAACGACACACTTGTTGGCAACGACGGCAATGACACACTTCGCGGTGACGCAGATAATGACCAGCTTATTGGCGGTAATGGCAATGATTTCATATCGGGTGGACTGGGTGACGATGTAGCCGATGGTGGAACCGGAAATGATCAGATTTTTGCCGGCGAAGGTGACACCGGATCCGATAGTTTTCAGGGTGGTGAAGGCGATGATATCATCGGCGGCGGCGCAGGCGACGATATTCTGGTTGGGGACGGCGTCGGTGACAGCGCTGATAACCTCGCCTTTGAAGATGGAAGCTTCCTGATTGACGGTAGTGACACAATTTTCGGCGGCGCTGGTAATGACTTAATCATCACCGGAAGCTTCAATGATAATGTTATCCCTAATGGCACCGTAGACCCGTTTGAAATTTTCGGTGCGATGAGCGATGTAGCATTTGCGGGTTCAGGCAACGATACGATCTTTGCGTCAAGCGGAAGCGATGTCGTTGGCGGAGGACTTGGTAGTGATGTTATCAACACATTTGCAGGGAACGATACAATCTTTGGCGGCGCAGCCAATGTTACCCCCGGTGACGATACAATCAATGCGGGCTCTGGCGACGATCAGGTCTTTGGCGGCGACGGGAATGACAGTATTTCAGGTGGCTCTGGCAATGACGAGCTTTTCAACGGTACTGGAAATGACATCGTTGATGCGGGCATTGGCGATGACACGCTTTTCGCGGGCGCGGGCGACGATGCCCTAACCGGCGGCGTGGGTAGCGATACATTCTTTTTTGCTGCCAATAGCGGCATCGATCAGATCACAGACTTTAACGTTGCTGAAGATATTATCGATCTGTCCTCAACCATTACCAATTTTGCAAACGTCAGCGATGTTGTTGCGGCTATCATTCCAAATGCATCGGAGCTAGTGGATGGTATCACCATTGATTTAGGCGGTGGAAACAGTGTTTTCCTAAATGGCATCACACAGGACGATCTAAACGAAGCGACGTTTATTTTTTAACGCTGTTAACACAATATTTATTCATTTGTATCAGACTGCTGGCAATCGTTAGCAGTCTATAGATATGAAAATGTATCCAAGCTCACTAAATACCATAAAGAAGAAAGTTATTACCTGCCTGGTTGCTGGTGCAATCGGCTTACTGATACCTTCATCTTTTGCTTACGGCGATGAAGATGTGCTGCGTGTTTACACACACGGTGAAACTTCCGTCGGATATAAAAACGCGGATGGTACCATCACCGGTGAAGCTGTTGACAAATTAAGCTGCGCCATGGGCAAATTAAATCAGGACTATCATCTATCGATAGCGCCCTTGTCACGGGCGAGAAGCATTACTGATAGCGACAAGCCTTCCATATGGTTTCCATCCAGCTTTGAAGGGGACCGTGCACGCCTTGAGCATTTGGCGGGGCCAGCAGGTAATCTCGTCTTCAATTGGCATATGCGTAAAGACAGCGATCTTGATCCAAAGTCCGAGGACTTTCATAAAAACGCGACAGTTACGACCTTTTCCGGTTCACGCATGATTGGCTGGCTGAAGGAAAATAACTACAATTATATTGTCGGAAGTGCAGACCCAAACCGATTGGTATATATGCTTCTTTCAAAACAAGTCGATGCCATTTTATCCGTGCAGCTCGGAGAAAGTGCGTCCCCGTCTGTAAAGAAACAGATAAAAGAAGGCATCAAACACATCACGCATAGTGAATTCCAAACAGCTTTTCATTTTTCTGATGGTATGCTGAAATCGAGGCCAGAATTCGTGAAGCAATTTCGCGAGGCTTTGCAAACTTGCTCTTAAGATTTCGCGGTTTGAGCAAAACTTTCTTAAGCACACTCTTCAAAAAATCGTAACCATGCCGCAATAGTTCTGTCACTAAACACCTCCATTCTGGCTTCATGAAAACTATAGGCCAGAATCCGATGCTAGAGACCTCAGCTGCTGATTTTAATCCGGCCAATTTGCTGGATAGTTCTGAATTTTCAAAAGATGCACTCAACTATTTGAATGCACCTGAAACGACCCACAAATCACAGCATAAAAAACTACAGCATTATCATGCGGTTTTCATTTCCGACACACATCTGGGTACCAGGGCAGCACGCGCTGATTTATTACTCGATTTTTTAAAATCCATAACCTGTGACAAACTTTTTCTCGTCGGGGATATAATCGATGGCTGGCAGCTCAAAAGTAAGTGGTATTGGGACACAGCCCATAATGACGTTATTCGCCGTGTTCTCAAAATGGCTAAACAAGGCACCGAGGTTATCTATATCCCTGGCAACCACGATGAAGGTTTTCGCGGATTTGAAGGCTATAATATGGCGGGTGTTTCGCTTGCCTATGAAATGATATACGAAGCCAAAGACGGCAAACGCTACTGGGTCCTGCACGGCGACAAATTTGATGGTGTCGTGAAATATGCAAAATGGCTCGCCCATCTGGGTGATCATGCCTATGTGTTCTTGCTGAGGTTAAACACTGGTGTCAATGCTATTCGCCGCCGTCTGGGATACCAATATTGGTCGCTGTCTGCGTATCTGAAACACAAGGTCAAGAACGCAGTTGAATATATCGGCAAATACGAAGAGGCCGTTGCCTTAGAGGCGAAACGCAAGGGTGTAGACGGCGTCATTTGCGGTCATATCCACCACGCGGAAATTCGTGATTTTGATGGCACCGTATATATGAACGACGGTGACTGGGTCGAAAGCTGCACAGCGCTGGTCGAACATGAAACTGGCGAATTTGAAATCCTGCACTGGGCAGAACAAAAAGCCAAACGTGAAGAAAAGAAACTCCGCAGACTGAAGGCGCAGCGCAAACTGCGCAAACAGAAAAACAAAGGCAAAAAGAGCGATAAGCCAAACGCTCCGGTTGCCGTTCCAGCCGAGTAATTGATCATGCCAGATACGTCTTTTCAGTTTGAAACTGACACACAAACGATTCCAGTAAAAAAACAACACCGCATATGTATCGTAAGCGATGCATGGCACCCGCAAGTGAACGGTGTTGTGCGGACACTTGATACACTCAGGAAAACCCTGAGGCGGCCGGGCCACCGCGTGTTTATGCTGACACCGAAAATGTTCAAAACAATTCCCTGCCCCACCTATTCTGAAATCAGACTTTCCATGACATCGCCGCGGGTTATTGGCAAAATTCTAAAGCGCTGGAATATTGATGCCCTTCATATCGCGACGGAAGGGCCGCTTGGCTGGATGGCACGCAATTGGTGCATTAAAAATAAATATGCCTTTACCACGGCGTATCACACAGCCTTTCCAGAATATATAGAAGCAAGAACCCCCATAAAAGCCGATTATCTTTACCCCGTTTTTCGCAGGTTTCATGCGGCGAGCTCTGCAATTCTCGTCGCGACACCAACGGTACAAAGACAACTGGAAAACAAGGGCTTTCAAAATATCAAAAGCTGGACCAGAGGGGTCGACACCAATCAGTTTTACCCCCGTGTCAACAAAAGCTGGGATTTTAAAAGCCCTGTTGAATTATATGTTGGCCGGGTTGCGGTTGAGAAAAATATTGAGGCCTTCCTCGATATTCCGACAGAGGGGACAAAGGTTGTGGTTGGCAACGGCCCGGCCCTTGAAGAGCTGCAAAAGAAATATCCTGACGTCAAATTTATGGGTGCATTGTTCGGAAGTGAACTGGCGGACGCATACTCATCGGCTGATGTTTTTGTTTTCCCAAGCAAAACAGACACATTCGGACTTGTTATGATCGAGGCACTGGCGAGCGGGACACCCGTTGCTGCCTATCCGGTCCAAGGTCCGGTTGATGTCCTTGGCCCAGATGGGACCGGCCCCTTCCCGGAATGGCATGTGAGGATTGCAGCGCTTGATGAAGATTTATCGATAGCAATTGCCAAAGCAAGCGAATGCGACCCGATCAATTGCCACACATTTGCCCGTAAGTATGACTGGAACGCGGTCGCAGAACAATTTCTAAGCGCACTCAAATTTCAGGAACTCGAACCACAACACGAGCCAGAAATGCTTCCCACCAAAGTTCCAGCGGAATAAAATCGGTAGTGCCCGTTTGCTCAATTGCGTTTAATCCGCACGTGTTCGGCGCAGCCCCCACATAGAGGCTATTCCCAATACTGGGCCCAGTGCCATCAGCATGAACACTGCCTGCCAGCCATATATATTCGCGACAAACGGTGCCCCCTGAACGGTTACAACAGTTAATAAAAAGCCTATTGCCGTTTGCAATGACAGCAAACTGCCTGTTGTTTCAGGTCTAGCATAATCGGCAATAATCGCCGAAAACTGCGGGGAGTCGGGAATGACAGACGCACCCCAGATCAGTGCAAAAACAGCCGTTATCCAAAGCGGGCCACCCAAACTGAAGGCGGTTGCAATCGCGGCAACGGCGCTGATACCCATCGCCCATATTGTCACCTCAGCCTTGCCGATTTTATCCGCGAGCCGACCGCCAAAGGCACATGTAAGCGCCCCAACGCCTACAACAGCAAACGTCAACAATTTAATGATTGTCGTGTCACCACCGAGCGCTTCCTTATTCTGCATACCCACCGTTAACTCAGCAGCGACAGCAACACCAAGCCACGCCCACATCGCATATAGTTCCCACATGTGCCCAAGGTATCCGAGAAACGCCGAACGAATTGGCTTATTCTGCCAGATTTCAAAAATAGCTTTCGGATCAAAGCTTGCGGCCTTAGCGTGGTATGGACCAATTCCAGTAAACAGAATAAGAACGCCGCCTGCACCCGCAACCAAAGAACTAACCATTAAAGTCAGGCGCCAATCCGCGCCCCCTAAAAACGCAAACAAATGCGGCATGGCAGACCCGAGGGTCAAGGCGCCAACCAATAGCCCGACCAGAAACCCCCTATCTTTCTCGCCCCATCCTGCCGCAAGCTTTAGACCGACCGGATAAACACCCGCAAGCGCGAAACCTGTTAGAAACCGCATCAATACCGCAGTGTTTCCACCGAGCGATGTGGTAAGTAGACAAAGGTTTACAATAGCCGCCACAATAGCAGAAACCGCAAAGAAGCGCCTTGGGTCCATCCGGTCTGCAAGGCCAAAAACAGCACTCACCAATGCACCAACCACAAAACCCGCCTGAACCATGGTTGACATAAGCGCCTGCGACGTCGCGCTGATGGTGATACCATTTGCACTTGCTTCCGCGAGCATATCACCAAGAATTGCGGATGAAATAAACCATAAGCCCATACCAGCAACCTGCGCTAACGCAAGCATAACAATAGACCTGATTTTTGCATTGGACTGCGAATTATTCATAAGAAGCAACTTTATCCGGGAAATAGAGCAACCACCACGTTTCAATCATCTGTTCTTCTTAGCTTTGATTGCAAAGAAAGCAAACGATATACGGTTAGGAACATAACGCTTTATAGGCAGTTTAGTGAGGATATGAGCAAGAAAACCCGCTATTTCGGTACATTAACGCCAATGTGACAGGATGTGATATATTTTCAACCGTTTCCGTTTATTTAGCAGCTTACATTCCTATAATAATACAAAAACCAATGCCCTGTTATTGTAATAAAATTTCAATAAGTGACGAAATTTAGATATATATTTTGAAGCCAAAAACACAATCCCTTGTAACCCATTGTTTCTAATTGTTTTTTATAGACATATAACTCATCAAGATGAAAAACCCTCGTATCTTAAATCTTGTTAATCTTACGTTGATCTATTTCACTTAATTTTGCCTTCAGACAACCAAAACACCGAAACAAACCAGGGTACCTATAAAGTGAACTTTCTACGAAATGCTAAGATCAGCAATCGGCTGATTATCGGTTTCAGCGGAGTAATCCTTCTTGTTATTTTGCTGTCCTTCATCAGTGCATCGCGCGTTAACAAAATTAGCGACAGCCTATATCATATCAACGAAGTGAATAGCGTGAAGCAGCGCTATGCGATTAACTTCCGCGGAAGTGTTCATGATCGTGCAATCGCCATTCGTGACATAACATTAGTGGATACAAGCGAACTTGACGGCGTAGAGGCGGATATCAAACGCCTGAAGGCCGATTATGATCGCTCTGAAACTGCAATGGATGCCCTTTTCAGCGACCCATCAATGGTCGATAGTCAGGAAGAAAGCATTCTGCGCCGCATCAAAGCAACACAGCAAAGCACATTGCCCTTGATTGAAAGGATTATTGAGCTTCGCCGCGCAGGCCAAAATGACAGTGCTAAGGCCCTGTTGCTTGCGGAAGCCCGGCCAAACTTTGTAACCTGGCTCGCTCAAATCAACGAATTCATCGACCTTGAGGAACTAAAAAACAAGGAAGAAACACAAGAGACGCGTGATATCGCTGATGGCTTTCAGATTACCATGCTGATTGTCACACTGATTGCGACATTGATCAGTATTATCCTCGCCTACTGGACTGTATCGTCCGTCAGGCCGCTTGGTATCCTGACAGGGAAGATTGAGCAACTCGCAGGCGGTGACCTGTCAACGGATATCCCGGTGCAAACATCACAGGATGAAGTGGGCCTTATCACAGGTGCGATCAGCATCTTTAAGGAAAACGCCATTCAGCAACGTGCCTTAGAGGCAGAACAGCGAGAGCGCGAAGCCGCAGAGCATGAGCGTAAAGCACGCGAAGAAGAAGAGCGTCAGAATGCCCAATTAGAGCGTCAGCGCCAACGTGAAGAAGAAGCAGAGCAAGCACGCGCAGAGCGTCGCCGTGAGATGCTTAGCCTCGCCGAGCATTTCGAGGCTTCCGTTCGCGGTGTCGTTGAAGGGGTCGGGCAATCCGCGAGGTCGATGCAAGCCGCCGCAGAAGGGCTTACTTCTACAGCCAATGATACGTCTAACAAATCAGAGGTCGTGGCACACGCCGCCGAGCAAGCAAGCAATAACGCGTCGATGGTGGCAAACGCCGCCGATGAGCTATCGAGCAGCGTTCGCGAGATCACGAGCCAAACCAACCAGTCAAGTGCTGCAGCCCGCGATGCGGTTTCCCGCACCGAAGCAGCCGCATCTGACGTGAACGAGCTGGTAAACGCCGCGCAAAAAATTGGCGATGTTGTAAATCTAATTAATGATATCGCAGAGCAAACCAATCTTCTTGCCCTCAATGCAACGATCGAGGCAGCACGCGCCGGCGACGCCGGCAAGGGCTTTGCTGTGGTGGCATCAGAGGTGAAATCACTTGCCAACCAGACAGCGCAGGCAACGCAGGAAATCAGCGATCAGGTAACTGGTATGCAAAGCGCGACCACAACGGCCGTTAACGCAATCGAGCAAATTCGTGACACGATTACCAATATCGATTCAACCGCTGTTTCCATCGCATCCGCAGTTGAAGAACAAGACGCCTCAACGCAGGAAATTGCCCGTAACGTGGCCGAAGTGTCAGCAGGCACACAGGAGGTTCGCGGCAACATTACATCCGTAAGCGAAGGTGCGGCCCAGACCGGGAACGCGGCATCCGAGCTTCTTGGTGCAGCGCAGCAACTTAATCATCAGTCTGATGAACTTAGCCGCGAGGTCGACGAATTCCTTCGTCAAATCAGGGCGTCAGATTAAGGTCAACACTGCCCTAAAGTAAACACCTACAACAAAAACCCCGGAGGCTTCTTCGGGGTTTTTCAAATCTATCAGCTTCCTTATTCCCTCTGAAAAAGATATCATCGCTAACGCGGAGGGAGCGTTATGGCATTCATCAAAAGAGCAATTGCAGTACTTTACGGTCTATTTTGTTATCTGGCGGGTGTAACCAGCCTATTGCTGATCATTCTGTTTGCAAACAATCACTTCACTATTCTAGGCATCGATGCGCTGAATTCACTGGCCATCGATAGTTGGAATTCACGGCCGTCCGAATACCCCCTTATTGTCAATATCACTTTGCTCGCCATATTCGCATTACAACACAGCGTTATGGCGCGAAAACGCTTTAAGCGAGTGGTGACGAAACTTATCCCAGAACGGCTCGAGCGCAGTACATATGTTCTGGCGACATCAATCACCCTCCTGATGATTGTTCAATATTGGCAGCCAATGCCCGAGGTTATCTGGAAAATTGAAGAACCAATATCCCGCACTTTGATTAATCTGATCTATTATGTGGGGTGGATCATCAGTCTTTTCGCCACCCACATGATCAATCACTATCATTTAATGGGATTAGAGCAATCGATGACAACATGGGAGGATGCAGGTACAAAAAAATTCGTGACCCCAATGTTTTATAAATTTGTTCGTCATCCTATTCAGAGCGGAATTTTGATCGCGCTCTTGGCAACACCCGATATGACAATTGGGCGCGCAGTCTTTGCGGCCGGAATGAGCCTTTATATTTTCATTGGTTTGTGGTTTGAAGAACGCGACTTAATCGACGAGTTTGGTGACACCTACAAAGACTATAAATCCAGGGTTTCGGCTTTATTTCCACTCAAATTCTAATATTTCTGTATAACGGCCCATTGCTCGATATCATCTGTTCGTTACCGTACACATATGTACGAAAATGAACACATAGGCTAAATCCCTGAAAGAACTATAATAACAATTCCCTGATTTTCAGCCATTTTCAGCCATGGCACACCATTTGCTATTCGTTCGCCAAAAGAAGAGCATTAGGCTTATTATCAAAGACAGCGAAATGGAGCTACGCGACTATGTTATGGAACTATCTGAGAACCGCATGGCGGCACTTGATCAAAAACAGGGCATATTCTGTTATTAACATACTTGGTCTTGCGATCGGCCTAATGGCCTGCATGTTGATCATGCTCTATGTTCAAAATGAACTTTCATATGACCAACATTGGACGAAATCAGGCCGTCTGGTTCAGTTAAACAGTCGCTTCAGTTATAGCAATGATCGTGTTGATGACTTTGATGGTGTCGCGGGGCCGTTCAAACATGCGCTGACACAGTATTTCCCCAATGAAATCGAGCAAGCAACACGGCTATATACTATTGTCCCGGTCATTTTAACCGAACACAAAGTAACCGACCAGCAAGTCATCTGGGCTGACCCTGAAACCTTCACAATGTTTGAATTTGATACCATTGCGGGGAGCATGGATCAGGTTTTCGCCGATAGCCGCACAATTGGCCTATCGGAAACAGTCGCCAACACAGTCCTCGGCTCCAGTGATGTTATCAATCAGGTTATCACCCTTGAAATTGGTGATCGGCGTGAAGACTTCAGAGTGGGCGCCGTCTATGCAGACTTGCCTGACAATACAACACTTCATCTTCCTGCCATTGCCTTGTTTGACGAAAATGCGAGCTTCCCCGGCTATACTGAAAACTGGTGGAACATTCGTGCCCTGACCTACTTTGAACTTAAGGACGGTGCTTCCCTTTCTTCCATAGAAACCCAATTGAACACCTTGGTAGATACGATGGTTCCGCATGATTTCTTTGCAGACGCAAATAAACCAACCGATCAATTGACCTTATCAGCAATCAACCTCTCAGATGTTCACCTTTATGGCATCAACGGGTCGGTTGAAACCGTTTCGATGATGGCATTGATTGCCCTTTTGATCCTGGTCATCGCCAGCATAAATTTCATAAACCTCTCCACCGCAAAAGGAAGCCAGCGTGCACGTGAGGTCGCGCTCAGGAAAACGTTGGGCGCAAAACGCACGAGTTTGATCATACAGTTTCTCGGCGAATCTATCCTTATGGTCTCTGCTGCCATGCTGTTTGGTGTCTTTTTCCTTGAGCTTGTTTTGCCGTTTTTCAATGATTTTTTAGGCAAACAAATCGCCCTTGATTACACAAATAGTTTTGCCCTTGTTGCTGGCATTTCGATAATTTTGATTGTCGGCGTGCTGGGGGGTGTTTACCCTGCCTATATTCTGTCCGATTACCGGCCCGCGGAAACGCTTAAATCCACCAATTCAGAAAGCACGATGCCCAAGCGCGTTCGAAGTGCACTGGTCATTATCCAGTTTACGATCTCAATCTCCCTGATTGTTGCAGCATCCCTGATTTATGTTCAGCGCGAATATGCGATCAATCTGGACCCGGGCTTTAATCAGGAAAACCTGTTGACGGTACAGTATTTATTCAGGGGGGACACCTCATCAAACCGTCAGATATTGAAAAACCGGATTTTAAATACACCCGGTGTCACCAGCGCAACCTTCAGCGCCAACACACCCCCTTACGGCGCAGGGCGCCCAACCAGCTTTACCCTTACAGGAAGTGATCAGACGGTCACCCTGCCCTGGCAGGACCAAGACAGTGATTATTTCTCTGTTTATCAAATTCCGATGGTTGCAGGCAGAGCATTCCCCGATGCCTATGCGGAAAATTTAGAGCAACAATTATCGACCCTCGCGGAAGGTGAAGAAGCAAATGTCGATATGTTGGTGAATGAAAGCGCGGCCAAACTTCTTGGTTTCAATACACCAGAGGAAGCTCTAGGCAAAACCCTGAAGACAAGTGACCTGAGCCGACCGATCACCTTCACGATCATCGGGGTTGTTGGTAACACGCGCTTCAACTCAATCAGGCGCGATGCCCCACCGCAGTTTTACACGCCCAGCACGTCGCACATCAGCCTAACGCTTCGCTATACATCCTCGCCCGACAAAATAGCGGCAGACCTAAAAGCCCTCTGGCAGGATCTATATCCTGAAGTCCCGCTTTATTATTACTTCGTCGAAGATGCCATGCGTGAAGCCTTTGACGAAGAGGTCAAAATCTCAACCTTACTCAGTGTATTTTCTGCGCTCGCAGTCATCGTTGCCTGCCTTGGCCTCTATGGTCTCGCGGCCTATAATACCGACCGCCGCGCCAAGGAAGTCGGCATCCGAAAAGTTATGGGCGCCAATGTTAAGAGCATTCTGAACCTGTTCCTTTGGCAGTTCGCAAAGCCGGTATTGATCGCCAACATCATCGCATGGCCCCTGATTTCATGGATTATGCTGAATTGGCTGGAAACATTTCCGTACCGTATCGACGCCTGGGTGATCGCCCCTCTATGTCTTGGGGCTGGGGTATTTGCCCTGATGACAGCATGGATCACCGTTGGTGGTCACGTTATAAGAACAGCACGCAAGAACCCTGTTCATTCACTTCGGTACGAATAGAGGCTAAGTAACACTTTACGGGTACGCTAAACTTCATCAGCTTTAATTGGGCCATTCCAGTATTTCGGGATGGTCCAAACCCAGGCAACAGAACACACCAGTAAAACAATCATGAAACCAAAAGTACCAATAGGTTGACCCCAGTAGTTGGCATGAATGAAAAAATGACTGTCCATAAGCTTCAATATTGCGATAATCCAATATCCCACAAGTCCTGTTAGCCCGACAATGTAGCCAGCCCGATACCAGAAAACTCGCCTAGCATGGGAATTCCCTTCATAAGCCTTAAAGTCAAACTTGACATTCTTGCCCATTATTAAAGCTTCTCTCCTTTCTAACTAAATATTTATTTAAAATAGTTTTATACTATTTATATATGTATTTGAAATTCGAAATTTCAAGCCTTCAGCCAAGGAATAGTACCTTCAAGCGGCCAAGATGCCCCCTTAAACAATAGCTCATGCCAGTTGCGTTTTTGGTTTTTAAGCATACTTACAAACATAGTAATTTTTCAGGTCCAGCCGCCCGGATAATTGATTATTCAAAGCCACAGCGCCTTCTGACTTGCGCAGCCCTCAAAAGAAGCGTATAAGGCGCGCGAATTGGCGATTTCGCCCACAGTTTACAGGCCCTCAACGATCAATCGGTTTTGGCACAAGTGCCGAGGTTAAAGATCAGGGGCCTTTTTATATGGAAAAGTCTGATGGCTGATAAAAAAATCCGTAACGTCGCGATTATCGCACACGTTGACCACGGCAAAACCACGCTTGTTGACAATCTCTTCAAGCAATCGGGTACAGTGCGCGATAACCAGCGCGTGGAAGAACGCGCGATGGATAGCGGCGACCTTGAGCGCGAGCGCGGTATCACGATCCTCGCGAAATGCACAAGCGTTATGTGGGGCGATACCCGCATCAATATCGTGGACACACCGGGCCACGCCGATTTTGGCGGCGAAGTGGAACGTATCCTCTCGATGGTGGACGGTGTTGTACTTCTTGTGGATGCGGCCGAAGGCCCGATGCCACAAACCAAGTTCGTAACCATGAAGGCACTAGCGCTTGGCCTGAAGCCGATTGTTGTGGTGAACAAGGTCGATAAGCCAGACGGCAACCCGGACGCAGCAACCGATGCCTGCTTTGACCTGTTCGTGAACCTGGACGCAAACGATGATCAGCTTGATTTCCCGATCCTATACGCTTCTGGTCGTGATGGCTGGGCCGTGAATGAACTTTCTGACGAGCGTGAGAACCTGCACCCGCTGTTTGACAAAATCGTTGAGCACGTGCCGCTACCGGGCCCTGTTGCCCGCGGTGACGCCGAGAAACCATTTTCAATGCTTGCAAGTATGCTCGACCGCGACAACTTCCTCGGCCGGGTGCTGACGGGCCGTATTCAAACAGGCCGTGTGAAGGTTAATGACCCAATTCATGCACTGGGCCGTGACGGCAAGGTTGTGGAAGCGGGCCGTATCTCAAAGCTTCTATCCTTCCAGGGGCTGGAGCGTGTGCCCGTTGAGGAAGCAGAAGCGGGCGACATCGTCGCGATCGCTGGCCTTCAAACCGCAACGGTTGCTGATACACTGGCTAGCACAGACGTTTCAGAACCGCTTCAGTCACTTCCGGTGGACCCACCAACGCTTGCGATGACATTCTCAGTAAACGATAGCCCGCTTGCGGGCCGTGAGGGCAAGCACGTAACATCCCGTGTTATCCGTGACCGCCTCCTCCGCGAAGCAGAAGGTAACGTTGCGATCAAAATCACAGAAACCGAGAGCAAGGACGCGTTCGAGGTTGCGGGCCGCGGTGAATTACAGCTCGGTGTTTTGATTGAAACCATGCGCCGTGAAGGTTTTGAGCTTGCAATCTCGCGCCCACGCGTTCTCTTCAAACAGGATGAAAGCTGCAAACGCCTTGAGCCGTATGAAACCGTGCAAGTTGACGTGGACGAAGCCTATCAGGGTATTGTGGTTGAAAAAATGTCGCTCCGTAAGGCGGAACTTACGGGCATGGTGCCATCAGGTGGTGGCAAGGTTCGCCTGACGTTTGATGCGCCAGCGCGCGGCCTGATCGGTTATCATGGCGAGTTCCTGACGGACACCCGTGGTACTGGCATTATGGCGCGTTCCTACGACCGCTATGACGCCTACAAGGGGCCAATCGCTGGTCGCCAGCGCGGTGTTTTGATCGCAACAGGCGGCGGTAAGGCCGTAACCTACGCGCTCTTTAACTTGCAGGAACGCGGCATCATTATGATCGAAGGCGGCGACGAGACATACGAAGGTATGATCATCGGCGAGCACAGCCGCGATAACGATCTGGACGTAAACGTACAGAAAGCCAAGCAGCTAACGAACATTCGCGCTGCCGGTAAGGACGATGCTGTTAAGCTGACAACGCCGCGGAAACTTCCGCTTGAGGAAGCGCTTGCTTACATCAATGATGACGAGCTTGTGGAAGTAACGCCCGAGAGCATCCGCCTTCGTAAGCGTTTCCTTCTGCCGCACGAGCGCAAACGCGCTGCAAAGGCCGAAGCATAGGCAATTTAACGCTATTCATTGCAATCAATAAACGATTAGGCATATTATTCCGAAATTGGGGGATAATATGCCAAGCTATACACCGTGGAAAAGAAGCAAAAAATTTGGCGATATTCACGGTGGACGTTTACGCCTGAAGCTATCCGATAATATTTTTGCACGGCTGCATTCAATTACTCGTCCAAATCCCGACGATACTTTACCCATTCTAATTGAAGATAACCCTTCAAAGGACTTTTTCTTTCCCCTTAACGGGCAAGAAACTCTAAAAGCCCTATCCGAATTACCAGAAACTGACTATGAGGGCATCACTCATATCTGGTTGAGACGATTAAAGAAAAGTGATTACATCAAGCAAAGTCAACCCTTTGCTACCTACACCTGCGGTAGCGGCGTGCGTTTGGTCACACTTTATCCATGGCCAAATGATTTAACGATCAATTACGGCAAAGAACGCCCCGACAATTCTGTTATCAATGAAGTAAAACGCTATGGCGGCGAAATGAAACTAAGTGGAAAAAACTGGATATCAAAATGGACACTTGAGGCAGTACAGCGATTTTATGTTCAAGGTATTCTATATCACGAGATTGGTCATCATATCGATTGGTATAATCGGCATTGGAGCAAAGCGAATAACAAACAAACTGAAGACTATGCTGATCGATATGCAATGGCCAAAACTGCCACAGCGACACTGTTTTTGAATAAACTGTCAGGGAAAGACACATAACATTCCAATTTGACTAAGGTCGGCTGGAAATTAATTATTCATACTTCTTAAAAATCTCATAGACGAGACTTTGGATCTCCCGCCCAGCTTTATCTGATTTATAATCAGAAGAATCGCATGTTTCATCTGAATAGGAATATGCAGTTTTACCGGCAACAAATGCTGAAAGTGATGTAGTGCCTCCATCACATAATCCTTCATCCGAACCGCTTATATTTATTTTCTCAAACCCTGCGCCGTCAGCGATGATTTTTCGAATCTTTATCCATAATCTTCGGTCATAGAAGGTTATTGGCTCTTTACCATTTCTATGAATAGTCACTTTACCAGTAGGCAAAACAGATAGCGCACTACTACCCCAAATACTCCAGCTATTGTAAAAAAGCCCAGTCCTCGGCGCTTCAGGTTCACGCCCTGCACAACCAACAATTAGAAGAAGCATTATCAATGTTGATAAGTTTTTCATATGATCACCCCCTAAACACCAGCCATTTTGCGCCCATATAATTCACAGCAAGGCCGAAGGCAGAACCAAGCGCGAAGCCCATCATAACGGCAATGTCACTGATACCATAAAGGCCAATGACGCCTGCATAAATGCCGTAATTCATCAGGCTCGCAGTCACTTGCAGGATAAAGTATCCCGCATATTGCCGACCTTTTTCACCTTCATTGGCGCCCGAAAACGTCCAAAGACGGTGCAAAATCCATGTAATGCTTACAGCGATGGGAAACGATATTAACCGTGCGAAATAGGCATTCACACCCCCGTCTATCGCACCTGACGTCAGCCACCATAATATGCCACCGTCCACAATAAACCCAACCGCGCCCACCGCGCAGTAACGGATAAATTCGGTAATCGTGGGTTTATGCATCAGGTCCGCCCGTTTTCGCATCAATCGTCGGTTTTACCTCGGGCCTTGCGACCGAACCCGCCTTCAAGGACGGCAGTGACAGGTAGGCAAGCCGCTTTCGCTCCCGCCGGCCGCGGGTGACCGCATCAAGCACAAACCCGCTCACAAGGCTCAGGAGTGCCGTCAGCATAACCGCGCTTGCAAGCACTGCGGTTGGGAAGCGCGGCACGAGGCCCGTTTCCATATAGTCTATAATCACCGGATAAATAAGGACGGTTGAAAGCAAAACCAGAAAGCCACTTAGAACACTGAAAAATGCGAGCGGTCGCCCTTCCCGGATCAGGCGAAAAATCATACGAATAATGCGCGCACCGTCACGGTAGGTATTTAGTTTGCTAAGAGAACCATCAGGGCGCTCACGGTATTTGGTTGCAACATCCATAATCGGCAGATCAAGCTCAAGCGCATGCACCGTTAATTCGGTTTCCAGTTCAAACCCCAGCGATAGGGCCGGGAAGCTTTTGACAAAACGCCGTGAAAACGCGCGGTACCCCGATAGCATATCCTTCGTACGCCGCCCGAACACCCGCGCCACCAGCGATGTCAGGAACCTGTTGCCAAAACGGTGACCGCGCCTGTAGGCACCATTTCCAACTTCCTGCCTTAGGCCCGTTACCATATCAAGGTTACTCACAATCAACGCTTCGATCATCGCTGGTGCGGCGGACGCGTCATAGGTATCATCCCCGTCCACCATCAAATAAATATCGGCCTCAATATCGCTGAACATCCGGCGGATCACATGCCCCTTGCCCTGCTGTCGTTCAGTGCCGACAATGGCACCAGCCGCCTCTGCCACCGCCGCCGTATTATCGGTTGAATTATTGTCATAGACATAAACCGCAGCGTCAGGAAGTACGCGCCTGAAATCACTGACCACTTTTGCAATCGTCACCCCTTCGTTAAAGCAGGGAATCAGCACCGCAACCCGAAAGTCCCCTGTTTGAACATTTTCCATAGCGGGTTCAAACGGGGGCTCCATCGGGGATTCCGTCGGGGCTGCATTTGATTGCTGCATATCATTTTGGGGCGCGGGTTTTGTCATATCACCGTGTTTACCTGATATTCTGAACGGGAAATGAGGTTTCATGTCCATACCCCTTCCCAAGCCTGATCACTCTATCAGGCCTTCATCACGCAGGGAAGCTTAACCCCGCATGAAGTCGTCCCATATTTAAAAGATAATGAAGGGAACTGTGGTCAAGCGGCAAACAAGTTTTTTCTTTGCTCAAAAGCAACAGAGGCCTTATATCAATCCGTGGTGGGGAAACGCAGTTCATCATTCAAAGACTGCATCTGTCAAAGGGCTGATTTATCAATGTCACAGTCATTCAAATATGATTTCCGAAGCGATACCGTAACACAACCAAGTGGCGCAATGCGCGAAGCCATGATGGCTGCACCCTTGGGTGATGATGTTTTTGGGGATGATCCGACTGTGAAAAAGCTGGAAGCCTATGCGGCAGAGCGACTTGGTAAGGAAGCAGCCCTTTATGTTTCATCGGGCACGCAGTCCAACCTGACGGCCTTGATGGCACACTGCGGGCGCGGCGAAGAATATATATCTGGTGCCAACGCCCATTGTTATCTGTGGGAAGCAGGCGGCGCAGCGGTGCTCGGTAGCATTCAGCCATGCCCGATCCCGAATGAGGCCGATGGCACCATTCCGCTCGAGAAAATCAGATCAGCGATCAAGCCAGACGATCCCCATATGGCGATGACCAAACTGCTGGCGCTCGAGAACACCATTGCAGGCCAGCCGCTTTCGCTTAAATATATGCAGGCGGCAACCGATATCGCGCGCGATGGCGGGCTAAATACCCACTTGGACGGTGCACGCGGCTTTAACGCGAGCGTGGCTTTGGGCGCTGATATTGCAGATATGGCGAAGCCGTTTGATACGGTTTCCATTTGCCTTTCAAAAGGGTTGGGGGCGCCTATTGGATCAGTTCTTGTGGGCAACAGTGATTTGATCGCCAAGGCACGCCGGATCCGCAAGATGCTGGGCGGCGGTATGCGGCAGGCGGGTATCCTCGCGGCGGCAGGTCTTTATGCACTGGAAAATAATATTGAACGCCTCGCGGATGACCACACAAATGCGAAACGATTGGGCGATGCCTTTACCAAGCATGATCAGATCGAACTTGTGAGCTGCCACACAAATATTGTAATCATCAATCCAGCAGAAGAAATTTCAGAAGCCTTCATGAAACACCTACATGATAACAGTGTTGGCACCGTTGGATTTTACGGTAATGTTCGTCTGGTTACGCATTTGGATGTTAGCGATACGGCGATTGACGAAACCATCAGGATCGTAGATCGCTTTTTCGACTAATCTGATCAAGTCTGCTCGTATATGGCAGCTCTGACCGTATCCAGTCAGATTCTAGCGGCCGGCTTATTTTAGCGCAG
The DNA here is from genome assembly GCF_024398015.1 of Kordiimonas sp. SCSIO 12610. Lineage (GTDB taxonomy): Bacteria > Pseudomonadota > Alphaproteobacteria > Sphingomonadales > Kordiimonadaceae > CANLMI01. The sequence continues at coordinate 825,463 of NZ_CP073747.1, read as the reverse complement.
TTCCCTGAAGGAATAGAGGAAGTTTTTGATAAATACGTTCAAGGTTGGATCATCCGAGAGCGTATTATCTTCGGCTGATGCCATGATATCTATTAACCGTGCGCGGCTGATATCAGCACTTTGCGATCCAACATCCATTGGGTCATTCGGGTTATTCATATAGAATAAAGCTTCCCAGCTATCGAAAACACGGCTTTCAACATCCTGCACGCTTAAACGGGTTGGAAGCCGGTGACGACGATCTGACTCAATGCGCTTGAAGCATGCATTGACCTTGTCTGCTTCCCCTTCAATAACCTGAAAAAAATTGCCTTCGTAGAAAATCAGCAAACCCGTGATGTTGTCTCGGGCATTATTCCGCGACGCTACATCAAAGATTTCTTTCAAACCTTCTTCGCTCGCTACGCCAATGTAGGAGCTTAAATAAACAAGCCGGTAGAGCACTCAGTACCTCATGCACAAAATCAAATCGTTTCATTTCTGGCACTTATGAATAACCCCACGCTTGAATTCAATAAGGCGAATACCACTTATTATAAAAGAGTTTAAGGAACCTTTAAAGTTAAATTTATTTCCATAAAAATAGATAATATTATGCGAAAACATCAACTGAAGGGCGATATTCCCGCCCTAAAGTATGCAGATGAATTATAACTTTAGATTAACCACACGACTCCGGTGTGCAGTTGGAACCACATTTCCTGCATAGCCTTATATTGAAGATATGCGTAATCGCAATGATGATCGCACCAACAGAGGCCGTCACTTCGCCGGACACATGTTCGTCCCCAATTACCAGCGAAGTCGCCAACAGGAAGATACCCATCCCACCCAGATATACTGGCAATCGCTCTGCATGCTGCTGCCAGCCTTTCAGCGTTGCATACACACAAACGATAATCGCTGACACCACCAATGGAACATGAAAGGCTTCCAAGTCAGGCAACATTGATGAAACCGTAGGCGACAGTATGAAAATCAATGGGACCGCGAGACAATGAAACAAACAAACACCCGCGATGCAAACACCGCATTTGTCAAAAGCCTCTGAATATCTTATGGACGCCATCATTACTCTACCTTTTGTCGATCAAATTATTTACAATCTCTGCATGTTGTTACAAATTCGATCTTGCGCGATCTTACTGCAAACTTCACTTGGGCTGCATTCGCATCCAACGCCGATATAATCTGCGGATCTTCAATCATATCCACAGAACCACAGCGGTCACATATTAATACCAAACATGTTTCCCCCGTTTTTGCAACTGTACTACGGGCGATAAACTGCTGGGTGGATACCAAGCGGTAAACCAGCCCCTTCTCTTCCAGCGCATTAAGCGCTCTGTAAACTGTGGGTGCTGCGCGAACGCCCTCCGTTTCGCGGAGGTAATCCAAGAGTTCGTAAGCTTTCATGGCTTTCGAGACCGACAAGAGGGCTTTATGCACCATATGTTCGTTCGGCGTTAGATAACAGTTTCCTACATATGGTTCTGGCTTGTGTTGGTGCTCATAATCAAATTGCGAGGTTTCTTGAATATTCATCATTTTCATACCTGACACTGAAACAGCAAAGAGGTAAAAACCACCCATGCGTCACAGTTCACAAATCACTGGGAAAAGGCCCATTTTGAGCCCATGACTAAAGAGAGAAAATGGTGAAGAAAGGGGGTGCACGCGCAAACTGGCGTGCAAATGCGGTCGCAGATAATACGACAGGGCGATAGTCATCGCTAATGAGATGAAAAAGCTTTGCAGTATATGCATAGTCAACTGGCGGGCTGGTGAGAAAAACACCGCTTCCAATGATACAAACTTCACACTCGACCAAAACCTCATCATGGTTTTGCCCGATGTGAGCGTCACTAATGTGGTAGGCGGTAAAAAACAGGTTGAATACAGTGAAAACCATACAGGCAATGGACGCTGCCATTACTGCACTTTTATGATTTTTCCTTGTCTTTACCCACTGATACATAACTTACCTGCCATATGCATGATAAGTTATATAATAACGCACTGAAATGATCAATGAACTTTCACAGTTGTTACACGGAACTTGCGATATAGGCAGAATAGTTAACTTTTGCTATACACCACCGGATGCTATAACCCGTCAAAGAAAAACGTTATTTAAACGTCACCGTTGATGGCTGAATGCTGGTGAAAAAACTATCAATGAAAAGCTTTGTCTTAGGATCATGCGGCAGATTTTGAAGCTTATCCGTTGACGCCAGATCACCAAGATAGACAAAATTATCTTTCTGTTTATCCGATAACTCCTGAAAGGGTACAAAGGCCATATCCCAGGTTTCAAAGGTGCGTTTTTCGATCTTTTCGGACCGCAGAATGCGTAATCCCTTATGGCGTCGATCCTCGGATATGCGATCATAACAGGCTTCTACATCGCCTTGACGCCCCTCCAGAACCTGCATAAACACCCCTTTGTGAGCCAACAACAGACCAGTAATGTCATGTTCGGTGTTAAACGCACGCGCACTTTTCAAAATATCAGGCAGGTCAACACCAATCGATGGACCAGTATGGTAACTGACATAAATGATACAATAGAGATCACTGTCCAGCTTTTGCCTTCTGTGGACCTCCAAGTCGATAACATTATCGCTCATCTGAACCCCCAACGGTTATATAGCTCTAACCTAACAGTTATACAGTCAAAATCCAACTTATATTAATCGATATGACTAATTTGATAGGCAATATGACTATGAAGATAATCACCGACAGGATTGGTGTTAAGCAACAACGATGGTGCTAAAAAAGTTCCGCACATAAAGGCTGGTATGCGGGTCTTTGAATAAGTTTGTCATCTTCTTACTGATAACAAGGTCACGGAGATGGATAAAATTTTTACGTTGAAAGTCACCCAGATTTTCAAAAGGAACAAAAGCCATATCCCAGTCATCGAAGGTTCGTATGCTGATTGTTTCATTTCTGAGGCATTCAATTTTGCTGTGACGAGGGTCTTTGCAAATACTGTCAAAGCATTCCTTCACGGCCTCTTTCTCACCTTCTATTACCTGCATGAAAACGCCGTTATCGGCCAATAGAATACCCGTAACATTACGGCGCTTGTTATTTTTGCGCGCTCGTTTCAGGATATCATCCATATCCTTTTCAATCGCCACCCCACAATAATGGCTCATATAGGTGATACAGTATAAATTACCGATATTATTGGTTACCTCTGTCATATGTGAAACCTTCTTATGAAAATTCCCCAGCAAGACAGAAATCATAGCAATCAGTCCTTAAAAAAGTCTTTAAAACTGATTAAGGACGAGGTCGCTCAGCCGCTAACAAACGGTTTATTCACTATAAAGGACTTTGGCTGGCTGAACACGGATCGCCCGCAATGCTTCTGAAAACACAATACCCAGGCAAAATAAAAACCCAACAACAGCAAACCCGAAAATTTCAGATACACTAAGGGCAAGCCGCTCCTGATAACCAGAAAGCCAACCGTTCAGCAGGTAGCCTGCAATCGGTAATCCGCTCAACAAACCAATGAGTATTGGTTTTGAGAATTCTTTCAAAATCAACTCCAGAATATCGCGGTTACGCGCGCCGAGCACTCTTCGAACTGCAACCTCGCGCATCCGCTGTACCATCAGAAAACGGGATAAACTATAAATCCCGGTGATCGTCACCAACAGGCTAAGGCCTCCTGCAAAGGCAAACAGTTCCAGCATCAGGTTTTCTTCCCAATAGGCATCCTGAAGATTGGCTTCAGAGCGGGAATAGGTAAAAACATCATCAGGGAAAAACCGTCCCCAGATTGCTTCGATTTTTGGCAATACGCCCTCAAACCTGGCCGGATCAATATCAAATGTCAGGTAAAAATACCCTACTCCGTTTTCAGGGTCATCAACCATATAAAAGGTTGGTACAGACTGGACTTTGCCTGCTTTAAAATTCACATCAGGAACTACCCCGACAATTATGTCATTTAATCTATAGGAAAAGTCGCCAATTTGCTGGTCGCCGTTATTACGGAATAGCTTCCCGATGGCATCTTCGGGTCGGGCAAAACCATGCTGTCTTGCCACAGCCTCACTGATCACAATATTACGCTCTAAAATCAGGTCTTGTTTTCCTGCCGCTTGGGCAGCACGAACAGCATCCTGTTCCGCCAGTATATCGCCGCCGAAATCCTCGCTCAGAAGGCGGCCTGCCACTGGCTCAATACCATAGTGACTAAAGAATTTGGGTTCTACGATTAACCCTTCATATTCAACATGCTCATTGGTTTTGGGATGGTTAAATCCAAATGACCAGTTTGATGCAATGAAGGGAATATTGGTTGAAAAACTATGGGCACTTACCCCGTCAAGCCTAGATACTTCACGGGCGAAGGCCTCGCGGTTCGCGCGCCAGACATCACCGTTCGCGGCATCCACATGAAGTTTCCCTTCATGTGCAAATTCCTTATCCATAGTGATCACATGGCGGACCTGTGCGTCAATCATAATTGTCGAAAATACAAGCCCCATGCCAAGCGCAACCTGAAGGCCAACCAGAACCGTACGCATCCGTCCACCGCCACCGGTTACAGACCCCTGTGCGCCCACCAGCATATCCCGGGCATGGGTACGCGCTATCCAAAACGTTGGGTACAGGGCAACCAAAAGGGCCGCTATAACAGCAACCACGACCAAACCAACAAGCTCGAGTACACGGCCATCACCGCGTACCGCCAGGTCCTGCCCTACATACCCACCAACATAGTCCGCAATAAACGGGGCGATATCAAGCGCCACCCATGCGGCAAATCCTGTTAGTAGCAAGGTTTCAACAAACAACTGAATAATCACTTGTTTCTTGCTAGCACCAAGGACGCGGCGAATTGCAACTTCGCGCCCCCGCCGTAGGGTTGCAGCAATCGTCAGATTCATATGATTACTGACCGCAGCAACAAGCACCAGAAACGCCGTGAACATAACACCAAGCAACGCATTTCGATCAACCGGTGCTTTAATAGAACCGTTCGGGGTCTGCGACCAAAATTGAAGCCCGCGAATATTTTCAATCGAAAGGCTGTCATGGTCTGCCATACGCTCTAGCGGCAAAAGCGGGCGCATATTTCGCCAGAAGTCCTTGGCGAAACTATCACCGTTCACACCCTCCTTCAAAAGGACATAGCTGATGATCCTGCCACTGCTGCCATAACCTGTAAGTTCTGCCATTAGGCGTTCATCCCGGATATCAGCGGGGATAAGGGGCATTATCATACTAAAATCCAGATGCGAAGCCGCCGGTATTTCATCAAGAACTGCACCCACTTCATAATCATAAATCTTGCCAAAGAGGTCGATCGAAATTGTTTTCCCAATGGGATCTTCCGGCCCGAAAAAACGCTCCGCGTTTGTTTTCGATATAACTACACCTCTTGGCTTTGAGAGCGTTTCTGCAATATCACCTGCGATCACAGGCAAGGGAAATGCACGCGCGAACCCCGGATCAACCAAAAAACTACGCAGTCCAAACTGTTTCTTCTGTTCGCCAGCAGAGCCCTTTATGCGTGCTCCCACAAGGCGGACTGCTGTTTCGACTTCCTCAAAATTTTCATTGATAATCGGCACAAACGGGCCATAGGTTGTATCGCTCCAGGTGCCACCAAAATCTGACAAGTTAATTCTGTAAAGACGCTCGGAGGTTGAAAGCCAATGATCAGAGGTCATTGTGTCTTTGGAGGTAACCCCGACCACATAGGCAAAAGAAAATGCAAGAGTAAGGCCGATAAAACTCAGTACCATGCTGACTTTATTTTTCCAGAAGTGCCGGAAGAAAATTACTGCATAATGCTTGAACATACCTGCCCTATCCTCGCTGTCGTGTATTTATTTTTTATTGTGCCCAAATATCAGCAAGCACCATGCCAGAAATAAAATCATTTTATTACAATAGGTTATCGTTCATGCAGTGGCCAAGCGACACTAAAATCGTCCATTTTCGAACACTATGCGTTCATTTCCGAACAATCAGGCAACGGTAGTTTTGAACACCACTATTCATGATACAAAACCTTGGCCGGATGTTCATTCAGCGCTGCATATATATGACCAAGAAGGCTAACCACCGCATAGGCCAATATGGCAACGAGCACTGCCCCATATATCACTGGCGACAAGGGCGCCCTCGATTGATAGCCTTCTAACCACAGGCTGCTTAAATACCATAATGTTGGCATTCCAAGGAGCGCACCAATCAAAACAGGGATTATCATATTATAGAGGGCATGCTTGCTGGTTTCGCCCTTGCTGGCACCCATAACACGGCGCAGGGCCAGTTCGCGCCTGCGGGTCGAGAGCCAATGGCTCGCCATCCCGTATAATCCACTACTTGCAAGAACAAAGGCAATCATAGCAATCGCTGATATCGTTTCTGCAAGCGATCTATCTGATGCGAAGGTTTCGCGCAAATTATCCTGTAACCAGGACACTTCAAAGGCATGATCAGGGAACATATCACGCCAGATTTTTTCTATTTCCGGCAAAGGCGTTCCCGAGGTTGTTTCCTCAACTTGAACCAATAACCCCGCGTTATCAAAAGACTCGGACACTGACAGTTCATAGATACGCTGCCGCATGAAACCAGCAAACCCTTCACCGATATGCGGGGCTATGCCTACAATCCGGTATTCAGCATCCTTTACACGACCATCGTCGTAATCAATTCTTCGGAAGATAGACTGGCCTAGCGCACTCAAACCATCCGCAAACCCCAATTTCTTCGCTGTATGTTCATTAAGGACAATCGGGTTTTCGATAACACTCCAGTCTTCTTCAAGCTTCGCGATCAGCTTAACCCCCAAGAGATCAAAATAATCAACCCCGACGCTGGAAGTTGGCATATTTTTTAAATCCCCTGTCTCAATATGTGCAAATGGCACAAAATACGTACTGAAATCAAAGGGAACTGAACGAGCAACCGTCACCCCCTTAACGCCGGGTGTTTGTTTGACCGCCTCCATAAATCCGCCGCGAAATGCCGCTGTATTTTCTTTACCAGCGGCTTCAATCTTCAACAGATTATCGGTTTTAAAACCACGATCAAAATTAATCAGATGATCAACCTGAAACCAAATCTGTAGGGCCGCAAGAATGGTGATGGTCATGACAAAGGCCTGAAGGCCAACAAAAACCTGCCGCATCCGCCCGCGGCCACCAGCAACAGCCCCCTGATTGTCACGCATCAGACTTTCTGGTTTAACGCCCATAAATTTTATGGCAGGCAACAAGGCGGTTAGGCAACCAATACCCGCTGCTGTAATCATTAACCCCGAAAAAACCCCAGCATGCTCGAAGGCGAACACATCAATTTCTGCGGCAAGTATATCAGCAAAGATAACAGTCACATCATAGGCAGCCAAATACCCTAAAAATGCGGCAATGACTGCGACAAATGCCCCTTCAAACATGGCAAGTCCGATCAACATTTGACTGCGCCCACCCAAAATGCGCCGGATCGCAACTTCCCGTCCGCGGAGGCTATTTAGCGCTGTGAAGATATTAACAAAATTCAGGGCGGCGGTAGCAAGTAACAACAGGGAAATTGTGATCAAACCGGCAGTATAGCGCTCACTCACACCCGTTTTCAGTCCATTGCTGGTTTCACTAAAAAACTGAGCCCCCAAAATCGGCTCAAACGACAAAGTGGATTGAAGCGTTGCACTGGGCGGTATCAAATCCTCCAGACGATTCTGAAAATCATCCTTCAACAACTTTAGACCAGTTTCATGCACATCACCGCGTACCTTGAAATAGGTATAGACTTGCGGCCATGCAAGATTAAAGTCGGGTGTATCCCCTTCATTAAAAACTGCTAACTGCTTGTATGCTAAATGGGTATTTTCCGGCAGATCATCAATGATCGCACGAATGGCAAAATCAATTTTTTTCTCTCGCGTACCCTCTTCACCTGCGGAATTTCGCCAACTCATGGGAACAACCGTTCCTATAACTGCTGATAAATCGCTTCCATAGATCGCGGTTGCGTGTGAGCGCGTTAAAATCAGACCGTGCGGCGCATTTAATGCGGCCTCCAAGTTGCCCGCGATCACCGTGGCTGGAAAGAATTCAAAAAAGTTCTGATGGACAAAGCTGATGGTCGCACTTTCTGCGATATCTTTATAGTTGCTAGTGACATCTACATTATAAAGCTGTGTTGTCGTTTCAATTTCCTGAAAACTATCCGGCAATTGCTTCGCGACAAATCCATGACTTAAAGATGAAAGGCTGAATAAAGGCTGACCATTAAAGAGCGAGTCTGTGGTTACCCGGTATATCTTATCATTATCCGGTATCCAGCTGTCCGATCGGATATTATCATAGAGATAAACCGCGATAACGCTAACAATCGAAAAAGCAAATATCAGCCCCAGAAAGGCAATCGAAACCCCAAGCCAGCTTTTGCGCCAAAGATGCAATGACGCTTTCATATAGCTTTTGAACATTCCCCAATCCCCACTTCACACTATGAACGACACTTAAAAACAAGCAATAAGTGTACCACGAATAACATCTTTATATTTCAGCACCTTAAGGTGATAGGAGGGTTCAGCATCGTTGTTTAGTGGCCATTTTCGAACACTTTAGCGTCCAATTTCGAACAATTGCAGTCGTGCGTATTTCAAAAACCAAAGCCCATAAATGGGTAAAATACTGAGTTGATTATGCAAGCGCTCGTCGAACATCAGGCATGATACGCCGGCTCACAGGGACACGAAACTGATCGGCAACGAACAAAGTGCCCGTTCCTGATGGGTCACGGTCAAGCGACTTAATTTGAGTGAGGTTAACAATGTGCGATCGATGAACCCGAAGGAAGGTTTGTGGCAGTGCATGTTCCAATTCGTTCAGGGTTGCTGAATACAAATGAACTTTCCCGCCTTCCAGGATTAGTTCAGAATACCCATCAATGGCTTTACACCAGACAATCTGATCCGTGGATATTTTCTCCACCCGCCCCGCGCTTTTGATTGTCAAAATACTTGATTGTTCGCGCTCAGCAGCCTCGGATAAAGCGAGCGCAAGCCGGTTTGCCCTCGTTTCTTCCTTGCGCCTTTGTTCCTGCTCGCGCGCGAAGGCAATTGCCTGTTCGACAAACAAGAGCATGAGAAAGCCCGCAACAACAAGATAGAAAAATGTATCCAGAAACAGCCCTTGAAAGATAATCAGGATACCGATGAAAACCAAAAGCGCCAGAAAATGTAGAAAAGCACGAGGTTTTCGCTGGTAACTCATCCAACCGGTTAAAAACAGGCTTGCTAACAAGGGTATTGTCATCCCCAGAAGCGCTTTGAAATCAAACCCCGGCACTGCAAAAACCAACATCAGATCGACCACAGCTAATATCAAAGCGATCCTCAAACCAAGTTTTCCCACGAATGTACGACAGATATAGAATGCTACGCTCAACCCGAAAGCCATAGAAAAGCCCGTTATAGCAATCAACCGGATGTCATGGAGCGGATATTCATATTGGAAAAGGCCGCGTGATGCCTCTGCAAGCAGTTGGAATGCGGCAGAACCGCAAACAACGACAAACACCCCATAATCAAGACGCTTTGGCGGCGCTAAAACAGCCGCGGTTCCATAGTAAAACGCGCCAACCAGAAAAAGGCCCAAGGTAATCAATGCAGGGATATAGCGCGGCAACAAAAGATTGGCATAGTCACCAACAACCCTCATCGCAATCAAATGAACTGGCGACGACAGATTGAGATACCCATGATGCGAGGACGCCTGAATAATAACTTCATTTTCCCCCGCTTTAATAAGATGCTTTGGCGGGAATAGCTGAAAATCCATCACGCCCAATTTTTCACCCGCTGCTGAGCGAGCAGGCAAACCATTGCTCGCCACCAGTTCCCCGTTCAAAAAAATCCTGCTGGACATTTTACCAGACACATAAAGCGCAATTGGCCTTCCGTCATCCAGAATTGATTTGGGTATATCAATTGTGCCCTTGAACCAAACAAGTCTATTTTGTGGGTCAACCGTATCCAGGGTTTTTCGCTCGCATTGCGGCGAAGAAAAATCAGGGAACATATCCTGATCACCCTGGTCCCCCGCGTAACAAATGGTCACGCTATCCGCTGCAATCATGAACAAAGGCGGCTCTTCAGCACGAAGTTGATGTGTGCACATCAAAGACAGCATCAAAATTAAAAGGTATTGGATTTTAAAAATAAACATACCTGACCATAGGCCAGCAGGCACATACCGTAAAGAACCGTTCACTAGAAATACGCTACCGTTCAAAGGATACAGATAAAAATACCGCATATATTTCATATATTTATTTCAGCACTCACAACGCGAGGAAATAAAATGAAAATCAAATCGACAATAATCATGGCGGTAGCCACCTGCTCTTTATTTACAAGCAATCTGCCGGCAACAGAGCACACGCCAAATGCCGGTGCTTATTCAAATGAAAAGCCAATAGTTTTCGAAGCCCAGTCCGGTGAAAAGGTAGATGCCTTTGAAGGATATATAAACGTTCCTGAAAATCGAAATGCGCCAAATTCACGCTCTATCACCCTTAAATATGTTCGGTTTCCCGCAACCAGCGATACATATAATGTTCCAACCATTTATTTGGCCGGAGGCCCGGGTGGTTCCGGTATTTCAACGGCAAAATATCGTCGTTTTTCGCTCTTTATGACGATGCGCGAATTCGGTGATGTTATCGCCCTTGATCAAAGAGGAACTGGTCTGTCGAACGATTTACCGGAATGCAAATCTTCGATAAAGCTTGGCACATCAAAAATTGTTTCGGATCAGGAATATAATCAATTGCACCAGCGGGCTTTCAAGGAATGTCTCGCATTCTGGAAAAACAATTATATTGATATCTATGGATATAACACGGTTGAAAGCGCAGCAGACCTGAACGACCTTCGCCTGCACATGGGCAGTGAGAAGGTTAATCTTTGGGGAATTTCCTATGGTTCACATCTAACGCTCGCGGCGCTAAAACAAATGAGCGCGCACATAAACCGTGTGGTCTTTACCGCGACCGAAGGCTTGGAGCAAACGATCAAATTACCGGCACGCAGTGACCTGTATTTTGATCGGTTACAATCGGCGATTAATGCTGATGATCATTATAAAAGCAAATATCCAGACGTTACCGGTTTAATTCGCCGTGTGCTGAAAAAAGCTGAAGAAAAGCCAATTTTAGTCAACATCCCAATGCAGGATGGCACTAACCTTCCTTTCCTCCTTCAAAAACGCGACTTGCAGCAATTTATTGCGGGAATGGCTGCTGACCCGGTCAGAATGATGTGGATGCTCGGTATTATTGAAGCCCTGGATAGTGGGGACACAGCCCCCATGCTGAACTTGCTTAGCCGTTTTATCAGAAACAGCGACAACCATATTTCATTCAGCCCGATGTCAAGCTTGATGGATGTCGCTTCAGGAACCTCAAGCAAACGCAGGGCCCTGATTCTGGAACAAGCCGAAACAGCAATTGTTGGACTTAACCTCAATGATACCTTGATGCTGGAAGGTATAGATACAGCGCTTGACCTTGGAGACGAATTCCGCCGTGCTCCGCAATCGAATGTTCCCGCACTTGTCTTTACGGGCACGCTTGACGGTAGAACGTTCCCCAAAAGTGCTGTTGAGGCCACAAGCGGCCTATCGAACAAGCAAGCTGTCACAGTTATAAATGGCGGCCATAATCTCTTTATGCTGTCGCCCGAAGTTACAAAAACTATTCAGGATTTCATGCGCGGCGAAAACGTAAATGGCAGGGAAATTTTTATCCCGCTTCCCAAGGAATGATCATCGATACCTGAATGGGTTCTTAGTACGCTAGCCACAAAAAAGCCTGCTAAAAGCAGGCTTTTCCATTGAGCTTTCAAGCACGCTATTATGCTTCGCCCCGCATCCGGCCAAGGAAACGATATACCGACTCTTCCAAGAAACTGGTTTGCTCTGTCAGGCTGTCTGATGACCGGCCAACAACCTCGGCTGCGCCCTTGGTGCGGTCAGCCATTTGCTGAACCTGTCCAATACTTTGACCGAGGTTTGATGTGCCCTCGCTCGCGTTTTGAACACTTCTGCCAATTTCACCAGTTGAAGCTTCCTGTTCCACAACCGCAGCCGCGATCATAGAGGATATTTCGCTAACCTGATTGATCGTGTTCCCGATTGTGTTTACGGCATCAACGGTTTCATTCGTTGCCGACTGCATCGCCTGCACCTGAGCTTCAATTTCCTGCGTGGCATTTGCTGTTTGGTTCGCTAGGCTTTTCACCTCGGATGCCACAACGGCAAACCCCTTCCCTGCTTCGCCCGCGCGTGCGGCCTCAATCGTTGCATTAAGTGCAAGCAAGTTTGTTTGCTCGGCAATATCATTAATCAAATGTACGACTTCAGCAATCCGGTTCGATGCATTTTCCAGCGAATTCACACGGTCTTTCGCATCATTTGCTGTTGTGAGTGCATTTGTTGTGATGCTATTCGCCTGCTCAACCTGTGTTCTGATTTCACCGATTGCACCCGTTAACCCCTCAGTGGCCTCCGTCACGGCAATCATATTGCTACCGGTTTGGTCAGTGGCGGACGCCGCTGACACCACTTCGAGGCCTGTCTGCTCAACGGCATCACTCATGGTCTCGGACGCCATCTGAAGTTCGGCAACTGCGCCAGAAAGCGTTTGGATCACACCAGAGATTTCACCTTCGAAGCTGTTTGCCAATTCATTTTGGAAATTTTGACGCTCAAGAGCTGCATCTTCAGCGCGCTGTTTGTCCATTTGACGCTGCGCTTCTTCCTCGGCGAGTTTTTGTTCCCTGATTTCTTTTTCCTGGGTCAACTGCGCCAGCCTTGCGTCTTCGGCTTCCTGTTGCAGCGACGCATTTTTTTCCGCATTGGTTCGAAGATTTTCAACAGACCGGGCCATTGCCGCGATACCATCGGCATGATCAAGATCAGAAACCGCCTTGGAAAAATTTCCTTCCGCAATGATACTTAATTCACCCTGCAAACGCCGAAGGGGCTTCATGACAGACTCGGTAATAAAATAGGCAAACAGGACCATCATCGTGATGATAACGCCCGTAATAATTAAATTATGAAAAAAACTGGCAATGATTACGCCTGCAATTGCCAATACGGTCAGCGCCCAGACACGCTGCGACACCTTAAAATTTCGAAGAAACAGAATCACTACTAAAAACCTTCCCTAGAATGCCCTTCTGCGGCATTTGTTTTATTTTTATATCTTGGGAATTAGCACTCCAATTCTTTACCAGCAGTTAAAATCAATAAACTTTAGATAAAAATAATCCAACAGTCTTGAAATTGACCGGAATAATCCACACGTAATTTAGATAAAGATTGCAAAATAATGCAGCAATAAGCCGAAAATCGGCAATTTATGACACAGCGACATTACGGAGGATAGAATGCGCCTATTGCTGGCTCTATTGATACCACCTTTGGTATTCTTCACCATTTACCGACCTTTTCAAGGCATTTTCTGCGCCATTTTATGGATGACGATTATCGGTTGGCCGATTGCTGCACTTTGGGCCGTGTATTCACTTAGCCAGTACCGGAATGAAGAACTAAGGCGTGACCTTCGCTGGCGGTAAGTAGCTGCTGGTGTGCATCTGTCGGTGATTGTCTGTCGGTGATTATCTGGCGGTAAATATACTGACCATATGTTTTCATCTGTATCTTCTGCCAATAAAACAGCTCAACAACTCAGGATTCCCTTTTTGAGCAGAACTCCGCTATAGTCTGATCAGTGCACGATTCGTTCTGATCAAGGCACACCATGGGGGAAAAGATGGAGGGAACTTATGATTGCAGCAATCATTATTGGAGCTATTGCAGGCTTTCTTGCTGGTAAAATCCTTTTTGGTGAAGGATTTGGCATTATTGGTAACATTATAATTGGTATTGTTGGCGGCTTTATTGGCCGATTTTTGTTTGGCCTTATCGGGCTTGGAATTAATGGCACAATTGCCGATATTATCTCAGCAACGATTGGCGCAATAATCCTTATGTTTGTGCTCGGTAAAGTGAAAGAGAAAAAGGGATAGCCAACGCTATACGCCCTTTATAACAGCTTTAAGAAAACCGTGCCGGGCTGTAATTTTCAGCGTTACAGCCCAATTGAACAAGATCATCCGGCATTCCCTTATTAAGGACCAAACTCGCCGCCACCCGCGACCATGCGGGGGACGTTTGAATGCCATATCCACCCTGCCCTACATTCCAGAAAAATCCGGGTGTATTGGCATCATAGCCTATCACTGGCGCACGATCCGGTGCGAATGTACGCAGCCCCGCCCATTTGGCCTCAATCGATTTTACGCGAACCCCAGTGGCCTCCTCAAAATAATGAACCGCAAGGGCAACATCTTCTATATCGGGCTGTGCATCGCTTGGCTGTACAGGCTTTTCATCCGCGGGCGACAGGATATAACCCGTCCCCTCAGGCTTGAAATAAAATCGCTCGTCAGCGTCAATTATCATGGAACTTGTAGGATCAAAAGGCAGGCCCTCAGGGTTCTCAACGGTTACAATCGTGCGCTGCAATGGCTGCATTCCAATCGGTTTCACACCCGCCCGCACAGCCACTTCATCAGCCCATGCACCTGATGCATTAATCAGTGTTTTCGCAAAAACCTCACCGTGGCGTATTTTGACCCGCCATCGCCCATTTTCAAAAACGGCGCCCTCTAATCCGGCGTTCACCATAATGGTTGCCCCCACGTGTTTAGCACCGCGCAAATACCCCTGATGAAGCGCCGCCACATCCAAACTGCCACAGTCTGGATCATCAATGCCACCCACAAAATCATAGTGCGACAGATAAGGGGCGCGTGCCACCACCTCTGACTTCGTCAGGAGTTTCACACCAGGTAGTGCTTGCTGAAGCTCTGCCGCCATTTTTTCTGCGCGTTCACGTTGCTCCTCAGTAAAAATATGAACGGCACCCAAAGCCGTCAAAAGCGGGGCTTCGATAAATCCTTCAGGCGGCGCTGTGAAAAAGGGCTTTGATCCCGTCGTCAATGGCTGGATTTTGGGCCCGCCATAGGTTTCAGCAAGAAATGCCGCTGAACGCCCTGTTGTATGGTATCCAGGCTGGTCTTCCATTTCTATGATCATGGTTGAGCCATGGCCCGCGAGGAAATATGCCAATCCCGCGCCTGCGATCCCACCACCGATGATCAAGAAATCTGTTTCAATCATATCACGTTCTTACGATTACCATTTCAGCCATTGCATTTGAGGCACAATTTGTGCTCTAAGGAGCGCGCATTTGCAAGATAATCCTTGTTAAAACTGACCAACGATACGGGTGCCCTATGCCAAGCGACAAGATCGACCTTCCAGAACAAAAAACCATTGATGAACTGAGGGATTTTGTAGAGCGCCTGTCTGATGCAGCTGCAAGTGTTACCCTGAAATATTTCCGCCAGAAAATCAGTATTGACGACAAGGTTAAGAACGGTGTTTTCGATCCCGTTACCGAAGGGGACCGAGGGGCGGAGGCCGCTATTCGAGCCCTCATCGACACCCACTATCCAGATCATGCCATCATCGGTGAAGAATACGGCATCAAAGACGGCGATAGTGATTTTACATGGGTTCTAGATCCCATTGATGGCACCCGGGCCTTTATCTCTGGCTTGCCAACATGGGGAACTTTGATCGCGCTTCTTTATAAGGGGGAACCGATCATCGGGGTTATTGACCAGCCTTACCTGAAAGAGCGCTATGTAGGCATGCCTGGAAGCGCAACCTTAAACGGCGACAAGCTTGAGACAAGACAATGCCCAACGCTCGCAGACGCCACAATCTCAACAACAGACCCTGACCTCTTTAAAGGTACAGAGCGCGAGGCATTTAACAGAGTGCTTAATGGTTCAAAACTCGTCAGATACGGCCTTGATTGCTATGCCTATGCGATTGTCGCCAGCGGCCACATGGACCTTGTGATTGAAAACGGACTCGAATCCTATGATATGATGGCCCTGATCCCGGTGATCAGAGGTGCAGGCGGTGCCGTTACCAACTGGCAAAGCGACCGACCTGGCGCAAGCGGTCACCTGCTCGCGGTTGGGGACAGCGCCCTTATCCCTGAGGTTGAGGCTTTGCTAAAATAGCAGTACTCCACCTCCTACTTAAACTTCTGTCTGATAAAGGATTATTCCATCAAGGATGCGAATGACGCGCGGGCTTTGCGAACCTTTGGTGCCACAACCATTGCACAATATGCCTGTTCGGGGTTTTGGGCGAAATAATCATTGTGATAATCTTCAGCGTCCCAGAATACTGTTTCAATGCTGATTTTGGTAACAATCGGATCATCCCAAATCTCTACCGCACGGTCACGGGCCTTGTATGCCGCAACTTCCTGATCGCCATTTTGTGCAAATACATGGGATCGATAATGATCGCCCACATCATTGCCTTGGCGGTTTAACTGGGTTGGATCATGCGTTGCAAAAAACACATCCAGTAAGGTGTCATACGAAATCACTTCAGGATTAAATTCGACCTTAATGGTTTCCGCGTGGCCCGTATTGCCACCGCAAACTTCCCGGTAACTTGGGTTGTCTTTATGACCGCCCATGAACCCCGATTGTACTGATTTAACACCCTTTAAACCTTTAAAGACGGCTTCAGTGCACCAGAAACAGCCACCTGCGAATGTTGCGATTTCTATTTTATTTTCATCAGTCATAATCAATCTCCGCCTAGTGCCATTTTTACGTTTGCTTGCGAAAAAACCTGTCCAGTCCAACCCAAGCCAACCCAATCCAGCCAAGCTCTGCACAGTGTTATGGTTGAAATATTTGGCCTCTCTTGCCTGCAATTACAAGCCTGATCACAAGAGTTTGAGCCTACCCTTTCAGATAGAGCGTAACTATTGCCTCAATATAATGCGAGCATCTATCAAGGATCTGGGTTTTTCGACAATTCAAGGCCAAGAAACGGCAGAATTGATTGCCAAACCAAAAGCCGTTTATCGTCAGTTTCCTTAAGAAGTTCATGCATCGCGCCCTCTATACGCACAAGGCCAATCTCGGGCACACGCTTTGCCAACGCCGTTTGCGCAGCATTATCGACAATCTGATCCTCGCCTGCCTGTAACATCAAAACAGGCACATCAATCGCCTCAGGCACAGTTGGGGCATTTAATTTATCGATGGAGTTCAAGGCCTCATGCAGCCATTTAAAGGTCGCGCCGCCAACCGCGAGATCAGCGTCCTTGTTATGGATAAAATAATCTTCATCCTCAAAACGCGCGTCATCATGCGTTAGCTTTTTACGCCACCCCCAACGGCCCGTCTTAAACTTGGTATGACCCGGAATATATCCAGAACCGCGACCAAGCGAAATCATCAATTTGGGCAGCCCATATAAGATAAAATTGGGCGCCCCGCCGCTTGCAACACGGACCATCGGTGCAACCGTTATCGCCTTTGCAGCATAGCCCTGATGTTCGCTAAGGAAGCGCAGGATTACATGGCTACCAGCCGAATGCCCCATTAAAATATAGGGCTCTGGGAGGTTTACGGCATTTTCCCCTTTGAGAATTTCTTCAAAAAGCTGACGCAAATCGCTTAGGTGATTATCAAATGTTTCAACATAATGCTTGTCGCGGTCTGGGTTTTCACGGTGGGAAAGCCCCTGCCCCCGCAGGTCAAACGCCGCGCAAGAAAAACCGAGCGCATGAAACATGTGAATATCCTCATAGAATTTTTCTATGAACTCTGTCCGGCCAGGGATGAAAATGACCGTGCCCCTTGGGGCAACACCATCAGCATTTTCAACCCGTTTTTCCTCGCTATTTTCTGCCGAGTGATTCGCCTTTGACGTGAAATTTATCTGACTAGACGGTAGTGGGAACAATCCGTAACGGTTTAGCCCACCATCCGAATTCTTAACAAAATCGAAGGTTGCACCCTCGGGCTCTTGTCTTCTGCTTTCCTTGGCGGCTTTTAGTAAATTCTCTAACTCACCCAACACTTATCTTTCTCCCACTCTATGATTATTTGTTCCTAGCATATTTTGGGAAAATGGAAATAAGTTAAAACGGCTTAAAATATTTATTTTGCCCGGAAAATAAGAGAAAAAAGATAAAATATTTACTTACTATATTTAATATTTACTTTATAATTTACAATTATATTCAAAATATAAAATAAATAAAAGTTAATCATAATTCAATAATTCATTAATCTACTATTATGGTTGGTTAATAAAAACATAACCATTATTTAAAATTTTTTGCATTCCTTTACATGCATATTCATCTGCCTGTAATTTATACGAAGATATTACAAGTGTTTGTTGAGCAAATATTAATATTGTTCAGCTAGTGAGTAGCGTAACAGCAGGCAATGGAGCGTAGAAATATGAGGCACCATATTTCAAACATTCATAATCGATTACAGTATATCAAGCAGCATATTCTTGAAGACGAGAATGGCGGCCTGATGCCAATGATGGCTGTAATGATGTTAGCAATTGTTGCGTTGATTGGCCTGGCAATCGATGGTGCCCGGGCCTTTTATGTCAAAGACGTTCTACAACGATCGGTGGATGCTGCCGGCCTTGCAGCAGGCCATGCACTTGACCCAGTGGATAGCGTGAAGGACGCGCAGGAATTTTTCGATGCCAATTTTGCCGCAGCAGACGGTGTTGCTATATCGGGGTCAATGAACCCAACGGTTGACCCTGAAAATAATGAGATCATCAATATCACGGGCACAGCGACCCTGAATGCTACATTCATGAGTCTTTTCGGTTTTACCTCACTTACTGTCGATGCATCCGCAGAGATCACGCGGGAAACGCGCGGCATGGAACTTGCGCTCGTGATCGACAACACTGGCTCTATGAGCTTTGACATATCACCAACAGATAGCAGGCGCAGAATCGATGTTCTTCTCCCAGCAGCAAGAAGCCTGATAGATATCGTTTACGGCGAAAATGATACCAACCCTAATTTATGGGTCAGTGTTGTACCTTTTGTTGCGACGGTAAATGTAGGATCAGTTCATACCAATTTTCTCAGTTCAGATGGATTTGACCGAATTGATCAGCCTGACATAGCCGATACGGTTGGTTGGCAAGGTTGCGTATTTGCTCGGGAAAACAATTTAGATCAATCAGATACCCCTCCAAATATTGCAGGCATCGAGCCATTTGTTTGGGAAGATACTGACCCGACATACAGAGTCGGCGCAAGTATTCCCTTTAGTACATTCTTTGTTAATGAAGACAATGTCGACAACCGCAACAACTGGAAAGGTACACGCTTTATTCGGTCATGCCGTAATTGTACATTACGTACCATTAGTACTTCAATCAATGAAACACCAAACAACACTACTTTCACCGATCCCGGTTTTGATGGAACAGATCAATTTGGTAGATTTCGCCGCTTAAGACTCTATCGGGAATTCGACTATCGCGGCCCCAACAAGGCTTGCTCACCCTTGCCAATTCGCCCTCTGACCGCAAGCAAGCAATCTGTTCTGAACACTATTAATGCTATGGAGCCATTCGGATTCGGCGGAACAACGACAAACTTTGGCCTAGTGTGGGGTTGGAGGACATTGAGCCCAAGGTGGCGTGGTTTTTGGCGCGGGGGAGACGAACCAAGTCGTTTGCCTTTAGAATATGATGAGCCGTTCATGGACAAGGTTATGGTAATTTTAACTGACGGAGAAAACTCATTCAGTAATGTGAATCAGACCTCATTTGGCTTTCAGGATGACTTCGAAGCTGCTCCAGAAACTTTAGAAGCAAATGCAGAACTAGAGCTTGACCGTCGACTAACCGCCACATGTAACAATGCAAAGGATGAAGGTGTGATCATTTACACCATCGCCTTTAGCTCTGGTGTTCAGCAGAATATTCGCGACTTGCTTCAGGATTGCGCTTCAAACCCCAATTTCTTTTTTGATGCATCAGACGGTGACGCCCTTGAAGACGCTTTTGATACTATCGGACGTCAGCTCTCTAACCTGCGTCTCTCAAGATAACCTTTGTTACGGATTTGGAAATGATCAATAGACTACGAAAATTACGTAATGACGAAACCGGCTCAATTGTTACCGAGTTTGCGATCACTTTGCCTATTTTCCTGACGATGATCTTTGGCATCTTCGAAGTGGGCTATTATTTCTATCTGTCAACGGCTATCGAAAATGCTGTTTTAAGCGCGTCACGTTTTGGTATCACGGGTGGCACACTTAACGAGTCTTTTAACCGCGAACAACAAGTTCGCGAAATTGTGCTTGCGCAAACATTCGGCAGCCTGGACCCCGCAAGCCTTGAGATTGAAACCAGCGTCTTTGAACAATTCGCCGATATTGGATTGGAGCCGGAACCCTTTGTTGATGACAACAACAATGGACAATATGATGAAGGCGAAGAATTTACGGATGTAAATGGTAACGGCGTCTACGATGATAACCTTGGCGAAGCTGGTCTTGGTAACGCAGGCGATATCGTTCTCTATAAAATTATCTACCGCGGCGCCAGCTTAACTGGGTTTGGAGAATTCTTCGCAGATGGTTATACAATTGAAGCGGCGGTAGCCGTTCGCAATGAGCCATTCCCAATAATTCCTTCAGATGACGCTATTACGGGCGGGAACACCTAATCATGATCAAAACTATTCCGAATATGTTGTTCAAAATACGTAAAAGACGTCTTCTCAAAAACGAAGAAGGGGTGGTTGTAACTGAACTCGCGCTGATCTTACCACTACTTGTTGTTATATTAGCGGGAATTGTTGAAGTGAGTAATTATATTCTTTTGAATATGAAGGCTCAGCATACTGTGGTTGCGCTCGGTGATCTGACAACACGCTCTTCAACGATTTCTGCTGACACAGTGGCAGATGTATATACGGCGGTTGAAGAAATTATGGCCCCCTATCCTGTCGAACTAAATGCGAAGGTCATTCTGACGGCACTTAGTGTAGACGGAGCAAGTTCAGTGACTGACCCAATTATCATATGGCAATGTACATCCCCTTCCCTGGGGGTTACAGAACCAAGTGAATTAGGTGGCCATTTGGATACGGTTGATTTTAACGATGAAACAATCACCATGCGTGAGGGTGAAACATTGGTCATAACCGAATTTTTCTATGATTATGAACCGATTGTTTTCACAAATGTCATTGCACCAGGCTTACTTCGTAAAAAGGCCTTCTTTCGCCCGCGTATCGGTGCTTTGCAAGTTGTTGATCCTGCCACAACACCGGAAGGCGCAGCAGCTGGTTGCCTTAGTAATTAACGAATCATATAAGCCTTAACTCCCCAAAAGCCTGCCCATATCGCAGGCTTTTTTGATTCCAGGCCTAATATGCGTCTAAAGTCATTGAAGTTATATAGAGTCAGGCAACGAATCATATGATTCTGAGGTCGAATTTTGGAGAAAAAAGCAAAAAATTCAAAAAATTCCATAAATTAAATTTTGGAAATTTAAGTGAATTGGCCGCGTTTTCCTCATCAATTACCTCTTGTTGAGGCATGATTGCTCTTTATAAAACCACGAAAAAGATATGTTTTTGAAGGCTTTAACAATGTGATTAAAATTTTAAATAATTTAAGGTTAATTTTTACTTAACTAATTGTTTATAAACGATTTTTCTTATTTTTGTTAACCTTTTATTCAGCAATAAAGTGCATATTGAGGGCATCAAAACTTGTGCAGCTGGAGAAAAATTATGTTTAAGTTTGTAAATAAATTACGTCGTAACGAAGAAGGTGCAACAGCGATCGAATATGGTCTTATCGCAGCACTGATTGCTATTGGTCTGATCGCAGCATTAGGTTCATTGGAAGATAGCATTTCTGGTAACTTCAATAACATCGGTACAGCACTTGACGGTGCAGCTACTCCTGCTGGTGGTGGTGAAGAAGCACCTGCTGAAACACCGGCTTAATACTTAGAAACACTATTAAACGAAGCCTCCGGAATTTCCGGGGGCTTTTTTTATGCCTTTCCGTTATTCCCACAAATATCCAATCACAAAACAGTCAACTTCATCAGTTGAATAAAAATCTCGCATTCTGTTAGGTAAAAATTAATCATAGTCTGATTAAATAAATAAAATCAAAAACTTAAGTAACTTTTTATTAAGTATTTTTCTATCAGGCAAACACCGAAAAATACTCAAATATCAGTTTAAAAGTGATCAGGCATACTATGATACCTTTGTTAGAGACATATTATATTTGGATAGTTGGCGTACTTTTTATTTTAGTCGCAGGCGCCCTCACCTATGCCGCAGCAACAGATATCAAAAGCCGAATCATCAAAAATGAAGTCAGCCTGATCATAATCGCAGCCTTCTGCCTTTATGCACTGGTGAATTTATCAGTTGGCAACACAGTTATGTCAGCGGCGATTGCACCAACCATTACCGCCCTCATTATTCTAATGATTACATCAGGGATGTTTGCCATGGGTATGATGGGCGGCGGTGATGTGAAACTGATGTCAAGCTTTGCCCTATTTGCCGGGCCTCATTATATTTTGCCATTTCTTTTATATACAACTGTATGTGGTGGCATTGTCGCACTTCTGACAGTTGTATATCATCAATATTTTATCAACAGAGAAGAAAAGCAAAAATTAGCCACTGTTGATATGTCAGGTGATATCTATCTTGCGACTGTTGCAACGCAAACGGCGCAAATCACAAACAGCACCTCAGGTGACCAGACTGTAATCAAGCCAAAAACCTCTATGAAGGTTCCTTATGGTGTTGCGATTTCCTCAGTCGGTCTCTGGGTTCTTTTTCAACGTTTCGTTGAAATAAGCGTGGGATGAAAAGCAAATGTTAACTGTTTCGCGCGATAGTCAATCAACTTTGTTACGATTTTATAACGGATTATGGAGGAGGGGATCATGAACCCCAGAGCACTCATCCTTGTATTGCTAGCCGGTGTCGGTGTTATTCTTGTGTTTTTCTTAACACGGGCATTTTTGGCAAATAATGCACAACAAGCTCAGCCTGTTCAGCAGGTCGTAGAGTCAACAGGCACAGAAATCATGGTTGCCGCAAACAACCTTCCTGTTGGAACCATCGTTACTGCCGAGCACCTCGTTGCCCAGAATTGGCCAACCGATGGCGTATCTGAGGAATATTACCCTAAAGGTTCAGACGGAAATCAAAGCCGTAACATTGTTGGTAAAGTCGTAAGATACCCCCTAAGAGCCGGCGCGCCGATCACACGCAGTTCCCTTGTCGCACAAGGCGAACGCGGGTTCATGGCTGCAATCCTAAACCCCGGCATGCGGGCTGTGACTATTGCCGTGACACCAGAATCAGGCGTTGCAGGGTTTATTTACCCAGGCGACAGGGTGGACGTTATCTTAACGCACCGCATCAGCCGAGACGGTGGACGCTTTAACCTCAGTGAAACGGTTCTCAGTAATGTAAGAGTGCTCGGTGTTGACCAATTTAGCGAACAAGACGGCATTAACGCCAGAGTACGCGAAACCGCGACATTGGAAGTCACCCCAAAGATGGCAGAAAAGGTTTCTGTGATGTCAAGAGTAGGTGCTATGTCACTTGTACTGAGAAGTCTATCTATAACTGACGGTGATGAAGAAAAAGGCCCTGATAGCAAACCAATTCCCTTCACAGTTTCTACGACACAGGCCGGCGAGGTGAGCACGTTCTTACCTCAACTGGAAGAAGATAAAAATGAAATCGTTGTCGACAGAGGATCCAGACGCACTGTTATTCAGATCGGCCCTTCTAGTCAGATAGTCAACCAAAGCGTGCCTGCAGGAGGCGAAGACGCAGTTGTAGGCAATGATCTCAACCAAGATGAAAATGACGGAGTGAACTAATGCCTAACACTGACAAAAATACCTTTATGATGTCAGTTGAACACTCAACTAGAGCATCCATCATTTTTAGCGCTTTAGCTTTGTTCCTTGTGCTGATAATCAGTTCACAGGCACTACATGCACAGCTTTCAACCGATTCAAATGCGAATGTTGTTCACACTACAAATGAACGCCTAAACATTGAAGTGAACAAAGGAACATTGATCCGCCTTAAAAGGCCCGCACAACAAGTTTTTGTTGCTAACCCGGGCATTGCAGACATTTCAGTAAAATCTGAAAAAGTCATTTATGTTTTTGGCGTTCAAAGCGGCGACACAACAATTTATGCACTTGATAAAGACGACAACACTATTTTTTCAAGTGATATTGTGGTCACACGCAGTTTGGATAATGTGAAGGAAACCCTCCAACGGGTTCTGCCCAATACAGAAATCGGTGTTTCTCTCGTGGGTAATATGGTTGTATTGGAAGGCCGTGTCTCATCCCCTGATGAGGCAGCCACCGCTGAACGGATAGCCCGTTCTCAAGTCGGCGCAGATGACGTTCTTAATCGCCTCGAAATCACTCAACCAACACAGGTTAACCTGCGCGTCCGCATCGCAGAAGTTTCACGGTCAGTCCTGAAACAGATCGGTTTTAACTGGGAAGTAACAGGCAATACTGGCGATTTCAGCTTCGGATTTGCTCAAGGCCGTAATGTATTCGACATCGTTGAAAACCCAGCAGCGCCGGGGGAATTTATCAGAAACTTCGTACCCGGTGAAGCGCCGTCCGTGGCAGGGTCACTTGTAACGGGTGGTCTTGACCTGAATTATCTCATTGATGCGTTAGAAAATGAAGGGTTTGTTAGTGTTCTTGCAGAACCAAACTTGACGGCCCTTACAGGCCAAACAGCGAATTTCCTTGCGGGCGGCGAATTCCCAATTCCTGTTCCACAGGGTTTCGGCGGTGCTTTAGGTATTCAATTCCGCGAGTTTGGTGTTCGTTTGGAATTTGCACCCACTGTTCTTGATAGTGGTAGAATTTCCATGCGCGTACAGCCAGAAGTTAGTGACATCTCAACAGCTGGTGCAATCACACTCAATAGTATCCAGGTACCAGCTATCACAACACGCCGCGCTGAAACAACAGTTGAATTAGGCAGCGGCCAATCCTTTGCAATTGCAGGATTGATCCAGAATGATATCACCCAAACAGCTAATAAAGTTCCTGGTCTTGGTGATATTCCAATTCTCGGTGCACTTTTCCGCTCTGACGAATTCCGCCGTGATGAGACGGAATTGTTGATCGTTGTAACACCTTATATTGTTCGTCCGGTATCGGACAGACAGTTAGCACTCCCGACAGATGGCTATGTTGCCCCTGATGATATGGCGCGCTTCCTCAAAGGTGATCGCTGGAAAGCCAACACAAAAAACAATGCCGCAAACCTTGATCAACACAAGGGCCCATCATTGAAGAGCCGTGCTGGCTTCCAGCTAGATTAAAGAAAGGATCAGGAAATGACTAAGAAACATCTTTTTGCGAAAGTCTTCGTAGCAGCCGCTGGCCTCTCTTTACTATCTGCTTGCGGACAATCAGTTGGAACCCCTGGCTTTAACGACCAAGTACATAGAAACACAGTTCAACTGGTCCGTTTCTCTCATGTGATAAAAGCTGAGGACGATGCCACATCAACATTATCAGCCAAAACTATTGCTGATCTGAATAATTTTCTCGACAGCACAAATGTTGGTTACGGTGATGTATTGATGGTTGACACCGAATACACAGGGGCCGAACAGCGCCTTCTTGATATTAAACAGCTAATCAAAAAACGCGGCCATGAATATGCAGGCAAAACGCTATTGGGCGCGAAGCCAGCCAAAGGTGATATTGTTCTATATGTTGAAAGACATGTCGTAACACCGCCGAATTGTGGGAATTGGCCAGATGAAAAAGGCAGTACAGCCCTCAATAATCGAAGTGCATTCAATGGCTGTTCAACAATAGCCAATCTTGGCTTAATGGTAGCGGATCCTAGAGATCTGATTTCTGGAAAACAAGGTGGAACGAACACTAGAACTGCTGTTGAGGCGGCCAATAATGGCACACCTGCAGCTTCAAGTGGCTCTTCTTCCAATCAATCCGGCGGCTTTACACTGTCACGAAATTAATTCTGGGAAAGATTCTAAAATGAGCATTACAAATACATCGCCAACAGGTGAACGAGAATTTTTCGCAGCTTTTCTCTCAGACGAAGATTCAAAATCAATGTTTGAGAAAGTTGCCGTCGAACGTGACTGGTCTGCCGATATGTGTTTCACGGGTGGTATCGCGGCTTCTGTACGTGCGCTCGGTGCGATGCCGTGCCCAGAATTTCTGATCGTTGACTTGTCTGAAAGCAATGATCCGAGGGAAGACATGCAATCCCTTGCGGAAGTGTGTGAACCAGGAACAGTGGTTGTTGCAGTTGGTGAACAAAATGATGTCTCACTGTACCGTGACCTTATTCATGCGGGTGTTCATGATTATCTGGTGAAACCATTATCTGTTGAACAAGTGCGTGAATGTGTTGCTTCGGCCGAAGAAGCTATGGCTGTTCAGGAAGAAGAACCTGTTGTTGAGGAAGTAAAAGGTGATAAAAAACAAATTGTTTTTGTCGGCCTAAGGGGCGGCCTTGGCACCAGTACGTTGGTGACAAATATTGCCTGGCTATTTGCTGAAAATGGCCAAAACACTGCCCTTCTTGATATGGACTTCTATTTCGGCACATCCGCGCTTCAGTTTGATCTGGAGCCAGGGCGCGGTCTCGCGGATGCGCTTGAAAATCCGAACCGTGTCGATGGTTTGTTTTTAGAGCGTGCGGTTGTTAAACCACACAAGCATTTGGCTATCCTTGGTGCGGAAGCACCGATTGGATCCTTGCGTGCGCCAAGTGATGATGCCCTCCCCCATTTGATTGAAGCCTTGGGTGAAAATTATCAAACCGTTGTCGTCGATCTGCCAAGACAGGTTCTCGGTGAACACGGCGATGTTCTAAGTGCTGCAACCGATGTTGTGCTAGTGAGCGATTATTCACTCACTGCTGCGCGCGATTGCATTCGTTTGCTCGCGCATATCAAATTTGCAGCGCCAAGCGCCAAAGTTCATATTGTCACAACCCGTCAAGGACAAAATGCCGACGAGGTAGATACAAAGGACTTCCAAAATTCTATCGAGAAAACAGTGAGTGTGAATATTCCATTTGACCCAAGAGCCTTAATGGACGCGGCCAAGAAAGGGAAAATCCTTATTGATGCAGCGCCCGGTGCGAAGCCATCAGCTGCGATCAAGCAGGTCGCGGCCCTATTCAGTGACGGTGATATGGCAAACGCTAAAGGCGCATCATGGATGGGCAAACTGCTCGGAAAGAAAAACTAAGTAATTGGGTATTGGGTTTAATAAAAGATGAAATCGCAAGCTTTTGGAAAAAAACGCAGAGATATAAAGAAAATTGCAGGCGGCGGCTTTGGAAGAAATATTGCTGCGACTGAGGTAAATACTGTACCCTCAAGCTCAAACGTTTCCTCCCCTACCCGGGAGCTTGAAATTGCATCACCCACTTCCCATCAAAATAACGGCGCGAATTCTCCGTCTTCGTTCGGTGAAGAAGAAAGCCTTAATGATAAACTTTTGCGCTTGACCGCATCAGGCCTGTCTGCTGCTTTCTCACCAGAAGTGCTATTATCCCTCTCTCATAATGAAGTGCTGTCGCAGCTATCAGAACTTATTGACGATACCGCACGCCAAGAAGGCATTATTGTTCTGGAGCAAGAGAAACAGGAAATTTCAACTTTCCTCCTGAACGAGATTGAGAAAAAAATAGGCCCGATCGGGGAAGGCTCGGATAAATCAAATAAGAAAGAAGATCCGAAGAAAACCCTGAACAAGGCCAAAAACCAAATTCAACCATTGTTGATGGAACATATTGACCCAGCAGCAGCAGCAGATCTTCCGCGCCCTGAACTTGCGGAACAAGTTGGCGACGTGGTCGGAGAGTTGCTGGTTCAAGAGAAAATCAACCTGAACCTTCGTGAACAACGCGATCTTGTTACGCTCCTTCTTGATGACATGCTCGGGCTTGGTCCGCTTGAGCCGTTGCTGGCAGACGAATCTATCTCCGATATTATGGTTAATGGCCCCAAGCAGGTTTATGTCGAACAAAATGGTAAACTAACGCTCACAGATGTTGGATTTAGAGATAATCAGCATTTGATGAATGTAGCGCAGCGGATTGTAACAGCGGTCGGCAGGCGAGTTGATGAAACATCGCCAATTTGTGACGCGCGCCTCGCTGACGGCAGCCGTGTAAACGTCATTGCCCCACCGCTTGCTATCGATGGGGCTTCAATTTCGATCCGGAAATTTACCAAAGACAAGATCACGCTCGATAAGATGCTTGATTTTGGCTCGATTACACCACCGCTTGCCAAATTATTAAAAATTGCAGGAGCATGCCGCCTTAATATTCTGATCTCGGGCGGTACGGGTTCCGGTAAGACCACGATGCTTAACGCATTATCGCGTATGATTGATAAGGGCGAACGGGTTGTAACCATTGAGGATGCGGCTGAATTGCAACTGCAACAGCCGCATGTTGTCCGCCTTGAAACCCGCCCACCGAACCTTGAAGGTCAAGGTGAGATCACAATGCGTGATCTTGTTAAAAACGCCCTTCGGATGCGGCCAGATCGTATCATCCTTGGTGAGATCCGGGGCGGTGAAGCCATTGATATGCTTCAAGCAATGAATACAGGCCACGATGGTTCCATGGGAACAATTCACGCCAACAGACCGCGTGAGGGCCTGACCCGCTTGGAAAACATGGTGAATATGGCTGGTCTTCATTTACCCGCAAAAGCCATCCGCGAACAAATTGCAGGTTCGCTCGATATGATTGTTCAGGTGCAGCGGATGCGTGATGGTGGTCGCCGCACAACCCACGTAACTGAAGTCGTTGGTATGGAAGGCGATGTGATCACAACACAAGACCTGTTCACTTATGAATTTACGGGCGAAGACGAAAGCGGAAAGTTGGTTGGTGAATTTAAATCAACCGGTGTAAGGCCCCATTTTCTAACGCAAGCCGAGTATTTTGGCCTTGATCGTGCCTTAATGGACGCGATGAATGGATAAAAGTTATGTTTAACACGAATACTGAAATTTTAATCCTAGCCGGCGGTTTATTACTGGTCATCATTCTTGTCGCGGCCCTTGTTCTTATGCAGGCGTTCGACAAAAACAGGAAGCATGTCAAAAACAAACTCAATGAGTTTCAGTCGCGTTTTGGCGATAAAGCGGCACAGATGACAAAGACCAAATCCATCCGCTTGAATCAGGAACAAACAGGGCTAGGTGCCAAACTATCTGAGTTATTACCGAACAAAGAACAGCTACAAATTCGCCTTCGCCGCGCAGGAATGGCCGTTGACCTCGCAAAATACGCACTCACATGCGGCGGCATAACAATCGGTACATTAGTATTTCTCCTAATTCTTCAGCTTGGGCCACTCCTTGCAATATTGGGCGCTATTATTCTGGGCCTTGGCCTGCCTCACGCTTTTGTCGGCATCAAAATTGGCAAGCGCCAGACCGCATTTACCAACCAGTTTCCAGAAGCTATTGACTTGATGGTCCGTGGTTTGAAATCGGGTTTGCCCGTTAACGAAACAATTGCCAATGTGGCCAAAGAATTACCTGCCCCTACTGGTGTTGAATTTCAGCGTATTACAGACGCGATGCGACTTGGTAAAACATTAGAGGTTGCCCTTTGGGAAACCGCAGACCGTCTGGATACACCTGATTTCAAATTCTTTGTTATTTCGCTTGTCGTTCAAAAGGAAACAGGGGGTAACTTGGGTGAAACCCTTGAAAACCTCTCTACAATTCTACGGTCAAGGCAAGCAATGAAACTAAAAGTAAGAGCACTGTCGTCTGAGGCGAAAGCAAGTGCCTGGATCGTGGGATGTCTTCCTTTCATTATGGAAGGTCTGATCCTCGTTCTAAATAATGAATATGCCATGGGACTTTTTAACAATCCACAAGGCCAGATTGCAGCAGTTGCTGGCTTGATATGGATGGGAATTGGTATTGCCGCTATGGCTAAAATTGTAAATTTCGAGGTGTGATATGAATGCGATTGAAAACGCGCTAGGCATATCAATTATTGATCTGATTTCTTTTGTTGCCAGCATTGTAACAATATTTGTCATTTACGCTATTTATCAAGCAGCGCTAGTTAAAGACCCGATGAAGGGCCGTGTGAAGGCACTGCAAGACCGCCGTGAAGCACTAAAGGCAGGACTGGTCACAACAAAAAAGCGCAACACACCGATTAAAAAAACCGATGGTGTCAATACCCTCAGAACATTCGCGGATAAGCTTAAGCTTCTTCAGAAAGAGCAAACTGAAAAAGCATCCAAAATTTTGGTGCAGGCCGGTTTTAGAAGCAACGACGCGCTCGTTATCTATCAGGTAGCCAGGCTATCATTACCGCTCTTGATGGGGATATTGGGCATCATTATGTTTTATGGCTTGGGTGTAATGCCGGGATACGCCGATTTTCACGGTTTGATGGCGGGCGGCATGGTTCTCTTGGGCCTCAAATTGCCTGATATTTACGTTGCCAACGTCAAAACGAAACGAG
This sequence comes from Kordiimonas sp. SCSIO 12610, assembly GCF_024398015.1. GTDB lineage: Bacteria > Pseudomonadota > Alphaproteobacteria > Sphingomonadales > Kordiimonadaceae > CANLMI01. Next base: position 794,905 of record NZ_CP073747.1, on the reverse strand, counting down.
TTGATGCGCTTAGGAAAAGCCTACCTGACGCGCTTGATCTGTTGGTTGTTTGTGCCGAAGCTGGCCTGACACTCGACAGCGCGCTTAATCGTGTCGCTAAGGAAATTGGCGGCGCATCGCCCGAACTTGCGGATGAACTTGCCCTTACTGCAATTGAGCTTGGCTTCCTGCCAGAGCGGCGGCAAGCGCTGATCAACCTTTCGGAGCGCGTTGACCTTGCTTCTCTGCGCGGCGTTGTAACAACGCTAATCCAGAGTGAGAAATATGGTACGCCGCTTGCGACATCGCTTAGAGTTCTATCTGCGGAATTCAGAAACGAGCGCCTGATGCGCGCAGAGGAAAAAGCAGCCCGATTGCCTGCGATCCTTACTGTTCCTCTAATCGTCTTTATTATGCCTGCCCTCTTTGTTGTGTTGATGGGGCCAGCAGCATGTAAAGTTTCACAAGACTTTATCAATCAATAAATCGGAACCAACATTTCACCAGGCGAAGCTATAAAATAATGTGGCTTTGCCTGTTGGTTATGTTTCCCTCACTCTATCAAACAGCAATCGAATCAGTTTGAGATCAATTTTCGACGAAAATTAAACTTTTGCTTATGGTCTATATTACAGGAATATGACCATGTTTTTTCACTGTTAACATACTATAGATACTAGAAAATTTAACATTAATGTCACTTTTTCCACAGAGAATCATTGACCCGAGGTTCAAGAAATGGTTTTCTATAGATGGAGTTGGAGCGCGACTCGGTTGCGCTTACTCCTATTGCAATTGCTACGACGCAATTGCTCTATCCTCGCTGTCGTGACTCGGGCCGGGTTTTTACCCGGCCACTTTTTTGGAAAAATCCAAAAAGCGAAAACACAATACTCATGTAAAACTGAAATCCCCAACGTGCTTTACCCTTATTATATACGGGTTAGTCACAAATCGTCGTATGCAATAAAGAAACAGGAATGTGACCAAATTAGGGCAATTTACATTGGCCATATTCTAATAACAAAAAAGGGCCATGCGAGTGCATAGCCCTTTCGTACGAAATTCAGCATATAATTTGTTTATGCGGCTGCATCCAGATTATCAGCAAGCGCCGCTTCGCCGTCCAGTGTGGCTGCGATTGCGTGCACAGTTGCGGACAAGCGAATGGCCTGTTGGATCGCTTCGCGGGTAAGCCCAGCTTTCTTCAACTGCTCATCGTGGGCAGCAACACAAAACTCACAGCCATTGATCGCAGATACCGCAAGCGAATATAATTCAAAATTCACTTTGTCTGCTGGTGGGCGGCCAATCACATTCATCCGAAGGCCTGCTGGCATTGTGCCATATTCCTTATCCTTCGCCATATGAAGGAAACGATAATAGATATTGGTCATCGCCATCATTGATGCCGCAGCCTTCGCGTTTTCAATCTCTGCCTCATCGCCGATATTTGCGCGGGCTTCCTGTTCCGCCAAAAAGATGAGAGAGGAATTACGGGCAGCAAGCGCAGAAGCGAGCAATACACCAATACGCTGGGTTGCTGTCAGCTTTTCCTCTCTCATTAGCGAGGAAAGGTTCAATTTCAGATCTTTGGCATAGGCCGGAATTATATTTTTAATTTGGTCAATCATTGTATCACTCTCTGTCGATATTCTGTTTATTTTCAAACTACGCTCCCCGCCCGGGGACTAGGGAATGGGAGGGAAAAAAGACGAGGAGCGTAGTCTTACTTTGATGCGATATACGCACCTTCCAATGCTGTTTATGCAGCAGGGTTAAGCGTTTCATCACCGCCCTGCCAGTTACATGGGCAAAGCTCATCTGTTTGAAGCGCATCCAGAACACGGAGAACCTCATCAGGGTTACGGCCAACATTCAGGTCATTCACACTTGCGAACCGGATAATGCCCTCTGGGTCCACGATGAATGTCGCACGAAGGGCAACACCTTCTTCCTGGTCCAGAATACCAAGCGCAGATGATAATTCCTTCTTCACATCCGCAAGCCAAGGGAACTTAACAGCGCCCAAATCTTCACGGCTTTGGCGCCACGCAAGGTGAACAAAATCTGTGTCTGTGCTTGCGCCGAGCAATACCGCGTCACGGTCTTCAAATTCTTCAACCAATTCGTTGAACGCAAGGATTTCTGTTGGGCAAACAAAAGTGAAATCTTTTGGCCAGAAGAAAAGGATAGACCATTTCCCCGGGAAACTTTCGTTTGTTAAACGCGGGAAACCATCCACTGGAAGCGATGTATCTGCTACCGCTGCTAAATCAAACGCCGGAACTTTTGCACCTACTGTCAACATTTTATAACTCCTGAAACTTATATTTTAAAAATTTGTTTTCATCTTTATTTCAAGCAGCTTGGCGCAATCAGAAGAATTTGAAAGGCCGCTGCTGCTTGGCTCTTGCTAAATATGCACATTCTGATAAAATCGATCCAACAAATTGAATTGTGATCAGTAATCGGGATTTTCGATGAGCTTTCCTCCAACCTTGAAACAGCTGCGTTACCTAAGCGCGCTTCACAAAACCAATCATTTTGGCAAAGCCGCAGAAGCCTGTCATGTAACCCAATCAACCTTAAGTGCGGGCCTTCAGGAACTGGAAAGTTTGCTCGGTGCGCAGCTTGTTGAACGCACGAAACGAAGCGTTATGTTCACCGCCCTCGGCGAGGAAACGGTTCGGCGTGCGCAGCAGATATTGAATGATGTAGATGACCTGACGGATATGGCGTCTTCGTCCAAGGACCCGCTGAAGGGCATAATCCGCTTGGGTATTATTCCAACGATTGCTCCTTTCCTTCTGCCGCGCATTATGCCGGAAATATCAAAGGCGCTTCCTGATCTGGAGCTGCACCTGAGAGAGGATAAATCAGGTGACCTGTGTGACCTGTTGCGTGTGGGCGAGCTGGACCTCGTTCTATACGCCCTCCCGTTCGCATGTGGTGACGCCGCAGAAATGCCCTTATTTCAGGACCCCTTTGTCGCTGCCTTCCCGAAAGGTGAGGCACCAGGCGAAACGATCAAGACTTCAGACCTTGATAACACAAGGCTTATGCTACTTGAAGAAGGCCACTGCCTCAGGGAACATGCGCTTGATGCCTGCCGCTTGGTTGGGAACCGCGCCAAAAGCGAACTTGCAGGCACCAGCCTTCATACAATGGTTCAAATGGTTTCCGCGGGCCACGGTGCAACATTGCTGCCGGGCATGGCAGTTGACGCAGGCCTTACTGACGGGATTGATATTGATATCGCATCCTTCAGCGACATCCTGCCAACACGTATTATTGGCCTGATCTGGCGGCGCACCAACCCAAGGGAAGAAACATTTAAAGCCTTGGGCGAGGTTATCAAAACCGCTGTTCATAAAACGGCCAAATCATAAAAGTAACATAAGGCCACCACCGAATACTCTCACGATAAGGAAATCATATGCGCCATTCGATTATCGCAGCAGCCACGATATTAATCAGTACATCGTCCCTACAAGCAGACGACACACAAACTGAGTTTATGGCGTCGCTTCAGGGTCTCTGTGGTCAGGCCTTTGAAGGCAAGGTGATCTCTAGCGATGCTGCAGACACGGCGATTGCGAAGGAAACCCTTGTGATGCATGTGCGGGAATGCAGTGATACAGAAATCAAAATTCCCTTTCACGTTGGCAAAAACCGTTCACGAACATGGGTAATAAGCATGAACGGTAAGCACCTGACGCTGAAGCATGATCACCGCCATGAAGACGGCGTGCCCGATAAAGTCACTCAATATGGCGGCACTACGGCAACAAAAGGGACCAATGTCCGGCAGGAATTCCCAGCAGACGATTTTTCAAAAACTATGTTCCAACGTGAAGGCTTAACCGTTTCGGTTGATAATGTCTGGGCCGTTGAGGTTGAGGCAGGCAAGCATTTCATTTACGAATTATCGAGGCCAAATCGGTTATTCCGCGTGTCCTTTGACCTAACGGCACCAATCACACCGCCGCCAGCACCCTGGGGGCATGAATAATCAGAGCATGAATAAATCGGGGATATGGATAAATTGAGGGCGTGGGTAAGTATGGCGATTAACGGCTTAAAAAATCTACCGCTGCCAAAATGTATCTAACCTTACCCTGCTCATCAGTTAACGGCATCAGAACGTCTTCTGATGCCATAAAATCTTTTTGCGGTCCCGCGTACGGTGAGCATGCTACCATCGGTTTCTGTTCCAGAACCGTCTGCTTAAGCATTTTCCAAAGATGACTGCCCTCGCGCTGATGCTCAATATCGCTTAGGTTTTCCCCGGTGTAATCACGGCTCGAATAACGGACAACCTTGGTACCAACCACCCGATAGCGAAAATCGAGGGGCTCATAAAATACGTCGAACAATATGATGTGGGGAAGTATCTGTGGTTCCACTTCAGCAGGATTGAAGTCAAGGCGCGAAGCCATCGGTTTATGACCTTTAATCTGATGCCAATGCGCCATCAAACCCTTCGTCATATCGCTCTTCAAACTATCGAAGTCTTCCTGCATATTATCCCCGGCAATATCCATACCCGCTATGGAATATGAGCGATATTGCATTTGTGCAAACAAGCGTAGCTACTCTCTTATATGACAGATCATAGCAGGTCAAATTACACCCAAAGCATAGTCGGAAACCGTCGATTTTATTATATTCTGACCTCTTCTAAATCACGGGCTTTCATGTTGAAGCAATTTGGTTATATAATATTCAACACATAATTGCATGTTTGCTATTAACAGATAAAAGCGAATATTTGGGGCCGATCATTGACTGATACAGAAGTACCGAAAAATCATAACAAAGCACTGAAAACTGCCCTTATTAAAATAGACGCCCAGGTTCAAAAGGCACAGAGTGATGATGACCTTCTAAAAGCGATTAAGTTCCTTGAAGGCTTTAAAACACCTGTGAAGTTCGACAACCGAACCACCCATATTGTTTGCCTACCCTTGCTTATTATTTCACTGATTGCCGCTATTGTTGGTAGTCAGGAACCAACGCTAGAGATTATGCTGGTAATCGCGGGTGTTATTGGCGCAGTAACATTGATCGCATATTTGTGGGTTATATTCTCCCGGCGCAGCAGCTTAAGTCAACTATCTGATGACATTCATACCAAAACCATTTTGTTCGATAATGGCCTGACTGACATACCTGTTGGCGGCAAAATGGCGGCAAGACGGCTTGGTTCACAGTTTCTGGATTTTCAGCGCGGAAATCATACACGCGAAATCCGCCGCACGCTTAAGGGCCATTATACAGGTGAGGAGCATAGTTTCGATTATCGCTATCATCATTTCCATTATGTAAACAAACGCCGGGAAACCTATACAACAACCGTCAATGGCAAAACCCAAATTCGAACCCGCACCGTATATGATCACTTTGATCGGTTTGCCTTTATCATTCCCTTTCAGTTCGCCCGCAGTATCGCGGTTGTGCAAGACCGAAACAAACACCGAGGTATTTTTTGGGAAACAGCATCGATTGATTTCAATAAAAAATTCGGCGTTTACGCTGGATCAGAGCAAATTGCAGCCAAATTCCTAAGCCCTAAAATTATTGTTGAGATCGAACGGTTAGATGCCCTCCATCACAGCATTAACCTGGAATTTAATAGTGAAGGGGATTTATGCCTGTCCTTCACCAATGGTGATACGCTGCGCGCTCTGCGAAAATATGGGCTGGAAGACCCACAGGCGTTCGCAGATGAAATCAAAGGACACACCAACCTTGGTAAACTGGATATGACCCTTGATATCGTTCATACCCTGATGAAATATAGCGATAGTAATTTCACTGATTACCACACATCAAAAAACACTGCACCTTGGGGTTAATTTGACAGGAGGAAATAGGATGGAAACGCTTTTTATCTTTATCGGCATACTCGTTTTATTAGTGATCATGATCATCACCATCCACAATGGTATCATTAGTCGGCGTAATACGGTGGTGCGATCCTGGTCTAACGTAATCACCTATGAACGGCAAAAAAATGTGACACTGCCAGAACTTGAAAAGCATGCCGCCGAATACAAAGAGCATGAAAGCGAACTGTTATCCAAAATCACCGCGCTCAGATCCGCGATTGATCAGGCGTCAAGCGGCGAGGTACGTACCGATGACCTGAAGGCAATTGAAACCCACACAGCCAGTATGCTCGGAAGCTTCAAAGTTGCAGTTGAAGCCTATCCCAACCTTGAAATGGCATCGATCACCAAATCCTTGATGAAGGAAATCAGCGAATTACAGGAAAATATCGCCGCTGCAATTACCATCTTTAACCGTAATGTAGAGGCCTTTAACACGGGCATTCAAACCTTCCCGAATAGTCTTGTAAATTCAATGTTCACCAAAGAGCAATCATACCAGTCTTTCCAGAATGAAGCTGCGGTTGATAGCCTTGGTTTTACCTTGCAGCGCGGTGAATAACAAAAACACTCGCTGCCCTTCAAACAATCGTGCCTTGTTTTTGTCGCCTTCCTCTGAATAGAATAAAGCTTATCTATTCTTCAAAGGATGAAGGCTGGTCACTAAGGACTGGTAAATAGATATTGGCGAAATGGATACTGTCATGCGTAATACTATGCTCTCGTTTCAATCTATAGCCCTTGGTGCGGCCTTGTTATTCGGTACCACCACAGACGCGAACGCGCAAAACGCGCCTGAACGCGAACCCACAGCCATTCAGGAAATCATCGAAGACGCCAGAACCAGATGCCGCGGTATGCGCGGGGCGTTTTCCATGAAGACGAGCGCGGTTAGAAACGATATTGACCTGAATGGTGATGGCATCAAAGATTATCTGATTGATGGAAATGCCTTTGATTGTGATCGAGGAAACGCAAGATCCTATCGAACCAATTCCCGTTTACGCAATCAGCGGATAACGCTGATTATGTCTGAAACGTCTGATTACACCATTCATGAATTCCCAACAACCGCCTATCAAATTGTCGATTTTGATGATGAAAACATACTATTGATCCGTGAAGCAGAAGAAAACTGCAATAGCCGCAAACCCGTTCGTCCGGTTTCAACATACCGTCAAGGCCAATTGATTGGCCCCGGTTGTTATCGGGCACTTGTCTGGCGAGATGGTATTTTTTCTGCAGCACGGTAAAACTATATGATTGACCTCTATACCAACCTTTGGGGGTAGCCCTATCAATACTGACCAAAAATCATATTTGTTAAAGAAACGTACATCCATCAAAAAAGCGCACCAAATTGATGCGCTTTTTCATTTCAAATTACGAAATAATTTATGGCTTGCGGAATTTCAGGGTCATGCGATTACTTTCACCAATCGCTTCCATTTTAGCCCGCAGGTCAGCGTCATTGCGGCTTGTTCCTAATGCTGGTGGCAGGCGCCATACAAAGTCTTCATTTGTAGGCTTGTCTTTCGGATTTGCGTTCACATCGCTAGAGCCCACAAATTCAAAACCATTTGCTTCCATGAAAGCGATCACCTGACTTTGCTTCAGGTATCCATTATCGCCTTCTGCCCATTTATTGTCATTGCTTTCAGGTCCGCTATGCTGCACTACGCCAACAATACCGCCTGATTTCAGTGCTTTTTTAACGTCCTTCAGGGCTTTGGTGAAATATTCGCCTTCGTCTTCAAAACGATTAAGATGGTGCAAGGCGCGAACAAACATGAAAACATCAACCGTACCTGCAAGCTCATCAGGCATTGAGCCAAGAGCAAATGCCCCTACAGAAGCGTCACCCTCACCGCGCCAGCCTTCAGCATCCTTTGTCCAGGTAGCGGGCCAAGTTTTCTTATTTTCCAGAAACTCCTCATTGGCAAAACCACCGAAAAGCTTCCACATATCAACGGCATAATCAGCGCCGATCACTTTCCCATCACCGCCGAGGTATGGCAGAAGAATACGGGAATAATACCCACCGCCCGGGAGTGTATCCACAACCGTCATGCCCGGTTTGATACCAAAAAACTCAATTGTTTCCTTGGGATGGCGATATTTATAGCGCGCTTTGTTTGCATCAGGCTGTGCATCCAAAATCTGACTAAGGTCAGCTTTCTTACCGTGATGGTCCAATATTGCGCCCGCAGGTTCTGTTGCCGTCACCCCTTGTGCTACAAAACCAATAACTGCTGCTGTCATCAAAAGTTTTTTCATCATCGCCGTCCTCCCTGTTCAGGCTATGGTGCCACTTATGGCTTTAGAATGTGCGCATCCTATTAAATTTTCATCATATTGACCAGCCCAAGCACCCGCCATCACCGGAAGGTGATCATAAAGGCGAAGAAGCCACCATTAAACTTAGTCATCCGTTTTCAACGGTGGCAGTTTCAAGCGCCAACACGGTACATCCTCGCCTCGCGACAAGGGGCGAAATACATTTTCGCCGTCTGGTATAAACCCGGCCTTGGCAAGCACCCGTCCCGACGCGAGGTTATCCTTTGCATGCCCGGCATAAAGCGTCCCCTTATGGCCGTGGGAACGTGCTAATTCCACAATCAAATGGGTCACACGGGTTGCAAGCCCCTGCCCCCAAAATGGCCGAGCAATCCAGTAACCAACCTCGATATTGTCGTCTTCATTGGTAAAGTATCCAGCGTTACCAATGAATTGATCCCGCCAATACAAAGCTCGGTCCGCAACACCGCCGCCTTTTTCTTGTTTATTCTTGGTTTCAAAACGCTCGATTACCCACTCGCGCGTTACAGGGAAAGGTATTGATCCTGTCATTTTAACAATATCGAAATCATTGATTTCCCGAAAAAAGGGATCAATATCCGCGTCACTTAAAACGCGTAGTTCAATAATGTCATTGTCATCGTTCATAGAAATCAAACATTTATACCGGATTAGTAACCTAAATTACTATCACCAAGATTATTTGGACATCATTATAATCACACGGTTTCTATTTTCCAAACCGTCGCTTCCAAGCCGATCGAAGTGAATAATCAGGTCGCTCTCATCATCGCCGTTCAAATCAACAACGTTAATGCGGTTACCACTAGCAGGCATTTCAACTGCTATTTTCTCGGCCTTGCGGGCAAAAACCCGTTTTTCATTCTGGCCGCGATATATCTTGATGCCTTTTTGCTTGTCATTCAGCAAAAGATCCTCCAGCCCGTCACCCGTAACATCCGCAAGTTCAACAAATGGGATCGATGTATTCCCGGATGACAAGTTAAATTTAACGGGAACACCTTTGGTATAAATCGGTTTCTCGGAAAAGCGCCCGTCACTGCCGTGCTTGAAGAAACTAAGCGTTGCGTCCGTTGAGCCAGAAATAAGCGCGCCAATAATTTTACCGATGCCAATTTTGACAGAAGCAGCCCCAAAATCTGTATTCCCGTCATTATCAAGGTCAACATGTCGGGTTTGATAGCGAAGACCTTTCACTTCAAACGTTGATGTTGGTTCCGCGTCAAATGCTAGCTTACCACCATCATTACGACCAGGATGGATACTATAGCTCGTTCGGCGATTAAACACGCCGGCCGCGTTATCTGTTTCCGTCATGATATCGACGATATCATCGCCGTTCAGGTCTTCAATCACATGGATGCTGGTTTCAACCAAATTGGTTTGATCCGCGTAGCGCTCATTCGCTTTGATCTGTTCAACCCAGCTATTTCCCGTAACCCGAAGCCCCAACGGAATATTGGTAGCATCCTCTTCGAATGTGCCGTCTTCTTTTTGAAAAAAGCTGATGAAATCCTGATCCTTCAGGAAAACAAGGTCATCTCGGCCATCAAAATTGATATCAAAACTATAAGACGGGAAGCGACTAAAGCGGGGTGCACTGCCACCAGCGAAGCGCGGGTTGGCGCCGCCAATACGCATTTCCACCTGCATATTTAATAGTTGTTCCCTGAAACCACCCACCTGATTAAGTGTAAACAGGCGGTAGCCATCAAAACCGGGGATTAAAATATCTGCGACCTCGTCCCCTGATACATCACGGGCAAAGTCCAGACTTTGAAGCTGTGGGTTTTCGCCTTTCAGATAAATGGACGGCGACATCACAAGCGGCTTTATGGATTTATCCGACACGTCGTAATATTGAACCCCTTCATGGTTCAGAAACAACAGAACCTGAATATCCTTTTCAAAGACCGCGCCAAAATCGTAAAAAAGCGCATCTTCCGGCATGGTAATCTGGTGCGCTGGTGTAGGCGAAAGTTTCCCGCTATCATTCAGGCCGTATATGGAGAATATTTTTTGCCCGTCTTCGTTTTGCCCCTTCACAACAAGGTTCATCTGATCGGCTGTTTGCATGGAAAGCGCCAGTACACTTCCATTCACATCGTGGTCTAGTTTCAATTCCTGTTGTTCAAACTGGATAGGCTCCTGTTTTTGAAAGGCGGAAACAGGCTCATTATAAACTGACGTTGTTATTACTGCCGCCAACCCCAACATTGACAAAACTCGCATACTGTAGCTCCCCTACTATCCCCCAAATCTTCCCCATCAATATGAATGGGTGCCCGGACAAACCATGCACCGCATTTTTTCATATTGGCAATAGGTAAAATTCAATCATGTCCAGAAAGGGGCACATTGACAAACAATGGTTTAAAAGCACAAATTAACGCATACTCATAACGTGGGGCCAACAACCATCAACAGAGAAGCCTAATGAATAAAGCTATCGAAAACGCTCAAAATATTCATGACCTTCGCGCGCTTGCCAGGAAACGCGCTTACAAGATGGTTTTTGACTATATTGACGGCGGTGCTGATGATGAGAAAACCCTGAAGCACAATTCAACAGCCTTCGATGAATACAGGCTTGCCTACAAGGTCCTTGCGGGTGTCGACAAAATAGATATGTCAACCAGCCTCCTCGGCACGAAAATTGATGTTCCTTTTTTCTGCTCGCCCTCCGCTGGCAATCGCCTGTTTCACACAGCCGGTGAAAATGCCGTCGCCAAAGCGGCGGGCAAGATCGGAACTATTTATTCCCTGTCAACCCTATCGAGCGTATCCATAGAAGATATTGCTGCCTTAACTGATGGCCCAAAATGGTTCCAACTTTATGTCTGGAAAGACCGCGCGCTGGTGAAAGAGATGATTAATCGGGCAAAAGCCGCCGGATACACAGCCTTGATTTTAACAGTAGACTTACCCGTTCACGGGAACCGAGAACGCGACCCCAAAAACGGATTTACAATCCCGCCAACGATTGGCGTGAAACAAATCTGGGAGGCAATCAAAAGCCCCGCATGGGTTTGGGATTATTTAACAGGTGAACCGATCAAGTATGCAAATATCAATTCTGATTTAGAAGCAACCAGCCTTATCGATTTTATCGGGGCTCAGCTTCATGCGGGCTTTACGTGGGATGATGCGGAATGGTTACTCGGCGAATGGAATGGCCCCGCTGTTATCAAGGGTGTTGTACGCACCGATGATGCCCGCCGCGCTGTAAAAACAGGCTTTAACGCGGTTACAATTTCAAACCATGGCGGCCGCCAATTGGATCATTCCCCGGCGCCCATTGAAGTGCTTGAAGATATTGTTCAAACGGTTGGCAGCGACGCAGAGGTTATTTTGGATGGCGGCGTTCGAAGGGCCACGGACATTCTAAAGGCTTTAGCGCTCGGTGCAAAAGCGGTTAGTTTTGCCCGTCCTTATTTGTATGGATTAGCAGCTGGCGGCGAAGCGGGTGTGGATAAGGCCCTTGATCTTTTTATAACATCCCTCAAACGGGACATGGCGCTTTTGGGTGCGCGGTCGATAAACGAAATTGATCAAAGCTTTATTTGCGGCAAAAGGTAAACCAACGCGCCTTCACGCAATCATTGACAGCCGTAAGCTTTTCAGCAAACTAACGACTAACCTTACTACACTATTTCAAACAATAACGCGGGGACAGTTTATGAAACATCTTCTTATTGCCTTAATGGCATCAACAGCACTGGTTGCATGCGGCGATAGCAACACAGCGCCCAACTCTGAGCAAACACAAAATCAAACAAGCGCAGCGCCGAGCGCTGAAGACATTCAGGCAGAAACAGCGCGCATTAATGCATGGTTCGAAGAACAGTTCGAACAGGAAGTTGCCTTCAGCCCAATCCAGCAAACCATTCTTGGCCGCAAGACCAACAATGACAAAATGGATGATTTCACGAACGCCGCACAAGACAAACAATTGGACTGGAAACGCCAGAGCGTTGCGGAAATGAAAGCAAACTTTGATTATAATAAATTGTCAGACGACGCCAAAACATCATGGGACATTTGGGAATATCAGTTAAACACATCTGAAGCCGCAGATAAATTCAGGAAAAACGGATATACCTTTAATCAGATGACAGCCATTCAAGGGTTTTTCCCGCGCTTCCTGATTTCCTTGCACCGCGTTGACGAAGCAGCAGACATGGAAGGCTACATCAGCCGTATTTCAGAAAGCGCACGCGCCCTTCGCCAGCTTATCGACATTTCAAAGGAAAATGCAGCCGCAGGCACACGCCCGCCAAAATTCTCTTTTGAGTTGGTGATCGATGGCGCACAGAAAATTATCACAGGTGCCCCGTTCACAGACGGTGATGACAGTGCAATCTGGACTGACGCGCAGGCAAAAGTGAAAACCCTGTTGGACGCAGAAAAAATCGATCAGGCTCAAGCTGATACGTTTTTGGGTGCCGCCCGCACTGCCCTTTTGAACGACTGGCAACCTGCTTATGAAGCGCTGATTGCCTGGCAGAAGGAAGATATGGCAAACACAGCCGAAGTTGCTGCGGGCGTTGGCGCATTGCCGAATGGTGCTGATTTTTATAACGAGCGTCTGGCGAACAACACCACAACCAATTTAACCGCCGATGAAATCCACGAAATTGGCCTTTCGGAAGTTGCCCGCCTGCGCGCAGAAATGATCGCGGTTAAGGAACAGGTTGGTTTTGAAGGTGACTTACAGGCCTTCTTTAAGGAACTTCGCGATAACAAGGAAGATCGCCGCTATTATTTCCCGAATACGGATGAAGGACGCCAAGGCTATATCGACGGTGCGACCTCCGCGATTGACGGCATTAAATCCAAATTGCCTGACTATTTTGGTATCCTGCCCAAGGCCGACCTTGTGGTAAAACGTGTTGAGGCCTTCCGCGAGCAACCGGGCGCGGCGCAGCATTATTTCCCAAGCACGCCAGACGGGTCACGCCCGGGCGTTTATTACGCGCATTTATCCGATATGACCGCCATGCCGAAACGCGAGCTTGAGGTTATTGCCTATCATGAAGGCCTGCCGGGGCACCATATGCAAATCGCAATCCAGCAGGAACTGGAGAGCGTACCGACATTTAGAACGCAAGCGGGCTTTACCGCCTATTCAGAAGGATGGGGACTATATTCCGAGCTTCTGGCCAAGGAAATGGAAGGCACCTACGCTGATCCATATTCGGAATTTGGTCGTTTAGGTTCTGAAATCTGGCGGGCGATCCGCCTTGTGCTCGATACAGGCCTTCACTCAAAAGGCTGGACCGAAGATCAGGCCGTTGACTATTTCAAAGCAAACTCCGCGATCACAGAAGCACAAGCGCGCTCGGAAGTGCGCCGCTATATGGTACTACCGGGACAAGCCACAAGCTATAAAATTGGCATGCTGAAAATCATCGAACTTCGCAAAAAGGCGGAAGCCGCGCTTGGCGACCAGTTTGATATCAAAGGCTTCCATGATACCGTCCTCGGCGGCGGAGCGGTTCCGCTTACCATCCTCGAGCGCCGTATCGACCAGTGGGTTGAAAGTGTAAAAGCGGGGTAAACTTATTACTTACACTGTAAATAAGAGCAGTTTTAATGCTGCTCTTATTTAAATATATTTGGGGGCATTACATGACAACAAACGTTCAACAGAATTATCAGAATCTCTTACAGCACCTATGCGTAAATTGGGGATTTTGTGGAAGTATAAGGAATGATAAGTTTCAAAATACACATGACCTAATGCCCCTCAATGGAGTGATCACTTCTAGCGAATTTGCTGAGCTAGTTTTAACAGCAGAAGGTATTACTCAAGCCAATAATATTGCTGCTTGGTATCTGCATAAAGATAAAATAGAAAAATTATTTATTCAGGTTATGGGTCAGAAGACAATAAACTGTAACTTGATAAAATAAACAAATTCACCCGCCAAAAAAGATGTACCACATGGTGCGGCCCGGCAGGAACGTAAAGAGGCCAGCAATCACCATACCGCCCATATAAAGCCCCTTCACGCTTTTCGCGTGCGCTTCCACGTTGCCGCGTTTGATCTCGAAAATCGCTTTTGGAACGCTATAAAGCGTCAGGACAACAAACAAGTGAATGGGGGAAAATCCGAATAGTGTGGGCATGCCTGTGCCCTCAAACCCGCGAATAAAAATGGCGCTCACAGCGGTTATTGTCATCAAAGCAAACCAAAGCCAGCCTATCTGTTTATGGTGCTTTGTGCCCTTTTTCCTAAATAACTGATATCCCCCAAGGAAAAATGCTGCCAAGGCCGTGAACAAATGAATCAGTATTTCAATCGGTAGCCGGTCCAGTATTTCAAAATTCATGTTAGATCCCCATCTTCACCAATATATCAACCTGATATGGGCATATTTGCATGGATTATAAGCCCCTTTCAAATCCGAACAGTCTTGGCAAAGCCTAGCAAGGCATGCTCGGCCATGATATAGGATCAGAAAACACAGTAATAAAAATCCTAATATACGCTTGGAATTTTTTGGAGTTTATCCCATGCCAGCCACCCTGTTTCATGCGCCCCTTACCTGCTCACTTGCCGCCCGTTTTGCGGCCGCAGAAGGCGGTGTTGGCCTTGATATCGAGTATCTTAATTTAAGCACCAAAGCGCTTGATAAAGGCGGATCGCTATATGACATTAACCCGCTGGGGCAGGTTTCAACACTAAAACTGGAAAACGGTGACCTTTTGACCGAAACATCTGCCTGTATTACGTGGATACAGGCACAGTCCCAAAATGACGATTTTAGAATTGCCCCCGATGACCCTATGTATTTTCAAATGCTGCGCTGGCTTGGCTTTTGCGCCACCGAACTGCACAAACAAATTTTCCGCGTGGTTTTTTACAGCGAAGCTACAGACGCCGTGAAAGACCGTATTCGCGCATTAGCGCCCGAACGGTTCAAATTTCTGGATACACAACTAAAAACCCATGAGTATTTGCTTGGCGATCGCTTTTCAGCAGCAGATGCCTACCTGACTTGGTTTTTTGTCCTGGCCGGTAAGGCACAGCTTGATTTTTCAAGGTATGACAACCTGACGGCTTACAGCAAGCGCACGCTTAACCGCCCAATGATCAAAACGCTTATTGAAAGCGATATGAAAAAGCGCGTAGAACAGGGTTAGCAGGCACCCAGTGGGTGCCAACATTCAAGGGCTAGGAAGATAAGCGTAATTTTTAAAAGTCGCGGTAATCGACCATGTTTTTACGGCGGCCATACTGCAATTTTTTCACAGGCGGGCGTGCATCACGCACGATCGTTGCTGCACTATTTCCGGCAAACTTCTGGCGTATTTTCTGAATAAAAGTCATAAGTTCCTCGCTTATATATTTTAATTATATGTGTCGTGTAGTTACTTCAGCCTCTTTGGGCTTTTGTTATTCTTACCATATAAGGTCGGAAATTTCAATTTCAAGATCAAAAACTTTGATCCCAGTATCGCATAAGATTATTGACAGCATTTATAGACTGTAATCCCTGATTTTTCTTACGATTTTTTGAATATTTACCAGCGGTTAAGGAAGCTATTCTATAATGGGTTTCAACATGACCTTCATGTATGAATGATAGAAACTCAGCCTATGTATAAAAGACTATTCAGCTTATCAAAGCCGATCACTATCGCCATCTCATCGGCGAGCTGTCTTGCTGTTGTTGCCTATTATATCCTTGGCCTTACCAACGGGTTCATGACCCCGCTTCAACATTATCTGGTCCCCATTTATTCAGTCATTGGATTTGGCCTGACTGTCGCCTTTATTTTCAGCGACGCCAAAAGCCTGACAAAATTACAGATAACCTTCAAAATATATGCGGGGATTATGATTTTTGCTTCCCTCATGGAAGCGGCGCTTGTTCCGAATACCAACATTGAAATTCTGTTTGTCTGGCTACCGATTTTTTACCTGGCGGTTATTTTTGGTGCTGAGTCCCGTCTCATTAGGAAAATTGGGTTAAACTTCATCATTTACGCCTCGCTCGCGGTACTTTTAGCGCTCGTGTTTGGTGAACGTAGTTTCAGCGACCCAAGCGTTATCGTTCTTATGACCGGCCTTATGGGACAAACGGTTGTTGTCTGGATTTTTTACCAACTCGCCAAAACCATGCGAAGGAATGCTGAGGTCGAAACCGAGCTGTTATTGGCGCAGAAAAACGAAGAAAAATTCAAACAACTCGCCGAAGAAGCGACACAGGCAAAAATAATAGCGGAAAACGCACGTGAAAGCGCCGTTCAGGCCAACGCTGCAAAGTCCAACTTTGTCGCTAACATGAGCCATGAACTCAGGACCCCACTGAATGCGGTTATTGGTTTTTCGCAGCTTCTTAAAAGTTCAAGCGGCATTAAGCTGACAGACAATATTGTTGACGATTATGCCCAGAATATCGAAGAGGCGGGTAATCATTTGTTATCGCTGATCAATGATATTCTCGACATCTCCAAAATCGAAGCCGGCAAAGCCGACCTGGATGAAAGCATAATTGACGTTAATACCATCATCGAGGAAATGACAATTTACGCGTCCCCCCTTGCTGACAAAGCGGGGCTGGATTTCATTCTTTTGCACAATGAAGCCCTTCCTTATTTGAAGGGTGATCAGATCAAGATCAAACAAATCCTGATCAATCTTCTCTCCAACGCGATTAAATTCACATCAAGGGGTGGAACGGTAACCTTAAGTGCCAAATTTGATGATGCTGGCGGTATTCGCTTTTGCGTAATTGATACAGGCCTCGGGATGGACCCAAGCCAAATTGATCGGCTGATGCAACCCTTTGAGCAGGCTGAAAATTCTTATGTGAAGACAACAGGTGGAACCGGCCTTGGCCTGTCGCTTGTTAATCAACTTTGCAAACTTCACGGCGCTGAGTTTGAAATTGAAAGCGCCCCAAATACGGGCACCCGTGCCTCCGTGATTTTCCCAAAAAGCCGCTCGGTGGAAGACTTGATCTAGTAAATTGACTATATCTTGCTCATCCAAATCATTATTACACCAATAGTTAATGAATAAAGTCCGGGGGCGCTTTTATGGCACTTACACAAAATCAACAAACCCTATACGCAGAAATCACTCGCCTTGTCGGTGAATATTTTATCAAATTGGCACATGATAGGAACGATCAGGGGCGTGTATGGTGTGGTGAATCACCTTGGGAAATGTCTTGTTTTCTGTTAGAAGATATAGATGCAATAGAATATCCTGATTTAGAGAACGACCATAATACTGGGGTTATTGTATTGTCACTCGATGAAATGACATCTAGGGCACTACGGCTCAAAAATCTTAGAGATATTGATTATTTTTTTGCAATAGACTGTTTTTTCGATTTCGTTGATTTCTATCAAACGCCCATTACCTCAAGAGATACATTCATAGCACCAGACACTCTACTGCGCGTGCTCGATGCTTTTAGTCTCAATGGATACTGCAAGAAAACTCAGGAAAGCCAATATTGTTGGAATACAAAAATTGACAGGTACATGTGGACCAGTGGTGCACGAAGTCTAAATTATAAGTATTTCACTAACCCTGATCAACTTCGGGCGAGCGTGAATGATGGGCTTTTTTCGGATTTAGAGCGTGAAAATTTATCTAAAGCTATAGAAGATCATATTCACTTAGTAGATAATGAGAAGAAACTGTTTGCCTCTTTTGTGAAGAAATGCGTTTCCAGTCGGCCCGATGATATTGATGAACTCATCAAAAAACAATTCATTGAGAATGAAAAAGCACCAAACAAAAATCTCAGTTTTATTAAGTCACTGGAACAAAAACGTGAATGGGCAGCAAAAAGCACTCTCATGGAAACAATGTTTCGCGGCGAGTGGCTTCCCAAAGATGGCCGCGAAAATAAAGACCGTCGAGTCTGGGGTTATAATCCACTAGATACTGCAATAGTAAAATCATTGACGTCAGAAATAAATTGGAACGTATTCTCAGAATAACAAAAAGCCGGATAAAACCCGGCTTTTCATGGCTATTTATCGTGTACCTATTTCTTGAACTGCGGCGAGCGCGTTAGGTCAAGATAACGATCCCGAAGCCTTGTCTGACGACTAACAAGCTCGATCTGATCGCCTTTGATCAATACCGCTGTTGGGCTTGTCATGACCTCAATCGGATCACCGTCCCAAACGACGATATCAGCGTCCTTACCTGCTTCCAGCGTGCCATAGCTATCCGACAGGCCAAAGATTTCAGCGGGGCCCACAGTCATCGCATCCATCGCAGCTTCCCATGACAGGCCATTTGATACCGCGTTGCCAGCATTCTGCGGCATCAAGCGTGCATTATGGCTGCCTTTGCCTGTGATCGCGATCGTCACACCCGCCTTTGCAAGGCGACCAGCATTGGTTTGCGTGGCACCAAGTGTCTCGAAACTCTGCGGTAGTGATTCCAGTGCATCAAGAACAACAGGAATATCGGCTTTCGCAAGCTCGTCCGCGACACGCCATGCCTCAACACCCTCGTTCAGGATAACATTGAAACCAAAATGCTTCTTCAGGCGAATAACCTGCAAAATATCAGCGGCGCGGTTCGCCGTTACCATAAGGCTGGTTTTACCGTCGAACAGGCGCTTTAGGGCCTTGGCCTCAGCAGATGGTTTTTTCTTTTTGCCATCTTTCTTTTCGGCCTTTTCATCACCTTTAGCATCCGCTTCCGGCTCAGGACGTGCGTCCTCAAGCTTGGCATAGATTTCCTGCCATAAGGCTGCGCGGCTACCACCTGCTTTGCTGGCTGCCCCTTCGCTAATCTGAAGGCCGATATAGGCACCCTGTTTTTCAACAAGATCAAACCCGTTACCAAGGTGAATAACAGCACCTTGACCAAGCCAATAATCCTTGGTGTTTGTCAGGCCAGTTACCGCGCGGGTAATCCCTTCAATCCGCGTTACTGGTATGAGCGTGCTTGATGGATCAATTGCATAGGTAACATCTAGGCCGATAGTGTTTTTGGCACTACCTGCTGTCGCGTCATTCAAACTACCCGATAATGGTACTTCCGTAAGGCCAAGCGTGGTGCCTGTAGCCATCAGGCCAACAGTAACCCACTGACCGGATGCGTCAATAACACGGTAACCGGATGGCACATCACCGCCCGCCGTAACCGACGTAATCTTACCATCAGCGACAAGAATAGTTGCATTTTCAACCTTGCCTTTGCCGCCCTTCGTGAAGGCCGTACCGCCTGTGATGGCGATATCCTCGGCAAACACACCAGAGAGTGAAGCACCTGCAATTGCAACGGCAACAGAGGCACCTTTCAATGTTTTCAGGATACTCATTCCACGTCTCCTTCACCCGGTTGACCAAGCTCAAAGTCCATCACTGGGTTAAAGTCCGGGTTCGTGCGGTCATAAACTGGTGCACCGTCAACAAATGTGACCTCTGCACTTGTGTACACACTGAACGGATCACCGTCCCAAAGGACAACATCCGCGTCCTTGCCCTTCTCAAGCGTGCCGGTCATTTTATCGATACCAAGCGATTTCGCAGGGTTTAGCGACAGCCATGTCCATGCTTCGGCCTTTGAGATATCCAGACCAACCTTGCGTCCGTCCGCGAGCGCTTTCGCAGCCTCCTGGTTCAAGCGCTGGATGCCTTCTTCACTATCTGAATGCACGATCGCACAGGCACCAGCCTTGTGGACAAATGGGATGTTTTCACGGATACCGTCATAGGCCTCCATCTTAAAGCCCCACCAGTCAGCCCACATCGCCGAACACACATTGTTTTCAGCAAGCTTATCTGCGATTTTATAGCTCTCGGTCGCATGCTGGAAGCTTGTGATCTGGTAATTAAATTCCTTCATCACGTCTAACATGGTGCCCATGTCGTCCGCACGGTAACAGTGCATATGCACCAGAATATCACCCGCAAGGATACCCGCCATTGTTTCAAGGTTAATATCACGCTTTGGTGGCAACACATCTTTGCCTGCCTTGAAATCGCGCTCATATTTATCCCATTCGCGCTGGTAGGCCTGTGCGTCCGCGAACGCCTGACGGTATCCCGCTACGTTCCCCATACGGGTGTAAGGGCGGTGAAGCGTTGGGTTGTTTTCACCTGTTCCATAAACCCGCTTTGGGTTTTCGCCGCACGCCATCTTGGCACCGTAGGGTGCGCCCGGGAACTTCATATCCTGCGCCACGCGGCCCGGTACGTTCTTCAGCGTTACCGAGCGACCACCCACAAGGTTCGCAGACCCCGGCAAAAGCTGAAGCGCGGTGACACCACCCGCTGCCGCGCGCACAAAGCCCGGATCCTGCGGCCAGTTTGAGTGCTCGACCCACACATCAGCGGTTACAGGTTCGCCGATTTCATTACCGTCCGCATGAGACTGTGTGCCCGGGCTTGGGTACACACCCAAATGGCTGTGCACATCAATGATCCCCGGCGTTACCCACTTACCAGTACCATCAATCGTGCGAGCACCGCGGGGTGCCTTAAGGTTTTTACCAACGCGTTTAATTTTACCGTCCTGCATCAGAACGTCAGCGCCTTCCATGAGGCCGCCCTTGCCGTCCAGAACGGTTGCGTTTGTAATCAGCGTTGGAACGCTCTCAAGCCGTGTGTAGCTCGATGGAAATGGATCTTTGTTAATGGTAACCAGCTCGCGCTTTTGAGCGCCTGCGCTACCTGTAATGCCTGCCGCGAGCATGCTCGCAGCCAGTACCGACACGGCCAATCGCCCGCGCGGCTTTTTGAAAATTGTCATGAAATGACCTCCCAGTTATGCCCCATTCTAGATCGGTAAAGGCAATCTATGCCTCATCCCACCCGATCTTCAAAAAGAGACTAACAATCAAGGTAAGAAATGTCACGAGGGAGAATCAGACCAGAAAAATTAAACCGAAACAATTTTAACCATTAGGTCTGTATGTTTATAAAGTAATCCTCTTGAAATACGCCTCACCTTTATGAGGAAGATCGCGAATTTGAAAGCCTGTTTTTAGCAAATGACTTCGTAGTTTAAGATTCGGGTCCACACAATTTACAGCGTGCACGATGCAATCAATATAATCAACTTTCTTCAATCCGGCTATTCGGCGTGCAATACGGTTTATGGCTGGCAAAACACCCTCCCCGCCACCATCTATTTGCGCCAACTCTATTACTAACGAATTTGATTCGATCACAAATTGACCTAACACCTCAGCAGTACCAACTTTGACAACGATAGGGCGATCAATTAAAACCAAAGCATCATAGATTTCCTCGGGCCATTTGAGTATTTCATCAAGCATAGCCCCCTCGATCTCAATTGACATTTAACTCGCCCCAAATTCGCCGCACCATTCTTCGCTCATATCCCAAAGGCGCTTTGCTGTGTCTGGGCTTGCGGCCTCTTTGGTCATTTTCTTTGGTTTACAATCCGAGAAATAGACACCACCAATGTCGCCCATATCTGCATAAGCTGCACAGTAAACGGTTGTGGCAGCACCCTGCTCCGGGTTTTTTGTAAACGGCGATAATAGTTTCATCGCAATGGTACCGATCATGGTGTTGCGCGCGATCCCAGTTGTGATCATCGTGCCCGGATGCAACGAACAAGCGGTGATTCCCTCGCCCGCATAGCGGTGATTAAGCTCGTTCGCGAAAAGCACATTGCATAATTTTGCCTGCCCATAAGCGGTCATGAAAGCATAATTATCTTTAGAGAGCGGGAATTTATCGAAATTGAGTTTTGCGGGTTGCCTGTGGCTTTCGCTCGCGACCATGATAACGCGCGTGCCCTCGCCCAAAGCCGCCGTTTTCAGCTTTGGCATCAACAGGCTGGTCAACAGAAAATGCCCGACATGGCAAACGCCAACCGTCATTTCAAAACCATCCTCGGTTTCACGGTAATCATTATGGATCACACCCGCGTTGCAGATGAGCGCGTCAATTTTTGGTGCCTTCAGGTTACTTGCGAACGCACGAATGCTTTCAAAGGAGGCGAGATCAAGCGGCATAGCGTCCCCTTTTGCGTCAGCAAATTCCGCCTTCACACGCGTGATTGCGTCCTTACCTATTTCCATATTCCGGCAAGCAAAAATAACATGCGCGCCCTTGAGGGCAAATGACCGGGCCGCCTCAAAACCGATCCCGGTGTTGGCACCCGTGACAATCATGGTTTTGCCGGATAAATCCTTGCCCGAAAGCACCTGATCTGCCGTTGTGTTTTTCCCAAATCCGTGCGCCATATTTCCATGCTCCCTAATCAATACTCAAATCATATAATCAGTGTCGCAAGCATGCGCGCGCGTGACAAGCGATAAATCCGCGCCAACACAGTTCAAAGTTCATGATAACAAAGAGTTCAGCCATAAAAAAAAGCGGGCCACAAGGACCCGCCTTCCAATTTCAAACTGTGCAAGGTTTCTAGTGAACGCCGTGCATATGTTTTTTCATGAGTGGTGTCAGGGCAAAAATCGCCACCGCCACAACAATACTGACGACCCCGATCGTATGATAAACAGATATTGTTGCAACGATATCTAACTGACCAGAGTCAGCACCGTGGCCACCGCTACCTGTTAAGGCACTAATCACACCAGCAAGGTTGTTACCAAGAGCCGTAAACAGGAACCATGTTCCCATCATCATACCAACGATATGCGTAGTGCTTAGTTTCGTTACCATTGAGAGACCAACAGGGCTTAGGCAAAGCTCTGCCATCGTGAAAGCAAAATAGATAAACACAAGCCACATGAAGCTTTTTGTTGTGCTTTCATCAAGCGACATGCCCCAAGCAAAGACAACATAGCCAAGGCCGATCAAGAGCATTGAAATACCAAATTTTGCTGGTGTTGATGGTTCAATACCCTTCTTGGATAGAGCAACCCAAAGCCATGCCATAACGGGCGCAAACAGGATAATAAAGCCTGGGTTCATCGATTGAACCTGTGATGCCTGAATAGTAAACAGACCAAGAATATTAAGATCAAACTGTTGATCTGCTAACAGTGTTAAACTGGCCGCCTGTTGCTCAAATAAGGCCCAAAACACCGTCTGAACAATGATCAATGTCAGTGCAACAAAAAGCTTTCCACGTGCTTCTTTTTCACATTTATTCAAGCCGTAAACAACGATGATACCAACCATAATGGCACCAACCAAAAGCACTAACCCAGTCACCAGTTCCTGATACTGCATCATAAACCAGCTAACGATAACCATCAGGATACCACCAAGGTAAATCATATTTTCCTTGTTGATGCCTGCAAATGCAGTCTCTTTCAGCACCTCTGGTGCTGGGGGCTCGGCGCGGCCATCAAGGAATTTTTGACCATATAGGAACACCAACAGGCCGAAAAGCATACCAATACCAGCGAGGCCAAAACCATAGTTCCAGCCATGGACTTCGCCGACATACCCAACAATGATTGTTGAGAGTACTGAACCCATATTAATCCCCATGTAGAAGATGGAGAAACCACCGTCACGGCGAGGGTCTTTCGGGCCATATAGTGCACCAACAATCGTTGAAATATTAGCTTTAAGGAACCCAACACCCGCAATGATTAAGGCGAGAGCCAGGAAGAAGATATTGAGATAAAAGTCGCTACGAACAACTGTATCGCCGTCCATATAGGCTTGAGGGCCATGGAAAGCCATTAGGCCGTGCCCTGCAACCAATAGAATAGCGCCGTAGGTTACCGCTTTGCGGCTACCCAAATATTTATCGGCAAGGTACCCACCGATAATCGGCATCATATAAACAAGCCCCGCATAGGCACCGTATATCAGGCTTGCTTTTTCAGTACTGAATAAATGATATTTCACCAGATAGAGAACCAGAATTGTTCTCATACCGTAGAAGGAAAACCTTTCCCACATTTCGGTAAGGAAACAAATTGATAGGCCGATTGGATGGCCCAAAAGTTCGCGCTCCTGTGATCCTTCGCGCATATCATCGGTAACTGTGTCGGTCATATATACCCCTTGTTGACTGTTTTATCCCGCTATCAAACAGCCTTGATGCTGGATAGCGTTCAAATTCCTTAACTCTCTGTTTTAAGGGCCCACATCCCTTAAAACGCCCCCTTTAAAACTTCCGGTGCATTAACACACCAATTAAGCGGTTAACAAAGCATAGATATCCTGATCAGCAAAGTAAAAATAGCCTAACAGATTTGTTCACAAGACAGATGCCGGAGGCCATAGAACGCATCCTGCCTTGATTTTCAGGGCCTATTCGGGCGTTTTCCCGATATTCTGCTCAAGAAACCGAAGGGCGTTTTCATAATAGGTTTTGCGAAATCGTGGGTGTCTTAATTGATGCTCCGCCCCCGGAAGGACGATAAATTCATAATCACTTCGATTCTGTTTTAAAACAGCCGCCATCAATTGACCGTGCTCAAACGGCACGTTGGCATCATTGGTGGCATGCAACAATAAAACTGGTCTCTTCAAGCGGTTCGCCAGATAGAGCGGCGACCTGCCTCTCATGATACGCTGCGATAACCCTCCCTGGATACGCGGCGTGGTTAAAAGCGAAAACCTACGACCAGACAGGTAATTCACCAGATGCGGGATCGATGTGACCCCATTAAGACTAACCGCACATTGAAACAATTTGCGTTCTGTAATCACACCCATCAGGGACGCATAACCGCCATAAGAACCACCGATAGCGCACAATTGGTCCTTTTCAACATACCCTTCGCGGATCAACCATTTGGCGGCGCTTGTGATATCATCCTGCATATCATCGCCCCATTCGCGGTATCCGGCCTTGCGCCATTTTTCGCCAAAACCACTGGACCCCCGAAAATTCGGTTGCAGAACCACATAGCCATTTGAGGTTAAGAGATTTAACAAGGCATTATATTGTTGCCGCGACCGCCGAACAGGCCCACCGTGGATCAGTAAAACCCCCTTACCAGAGAGCTTGAGTTTCCCCTTTTGGTCCTTTGGCACACTAAGAACACCCTGCATTTCTGCCTTGCGTGAAATCGGGATAGAAACCGCGGTTGTGCGGTGAAAATCGTCATAAACGCTGCCTTCAACCCCCATCCCGTCAATTGGGGTTAAAGCATCGCTTTCCGTATCATGCAGAAAGTACCTTCGTGGATGCCGCTCACTTCTTAGCTGGAACAAGCCCTTATTGTGGCCCGTATAGCCGCCAACAAACCATAGGCTTGCGGTATCATCAACCGGGCGCCTTTGCAGCTGCTTTAAAATTGTATCATGTGACGTCTTAAATTCTTCATCCAGAAAGATTTGTTCATTTTGAAGATCAGAATATGTAGCAGCAATCACTTTGCGCCCATACCCATCAAAAACAGCGCCTTCAATGTCATAGGTATCATTGGCAGCAAGCTTTTCCAAAAGTCGGCCAGTCTCCAAATCTGCATACCAAAGGGCACGTTTGTCCTCACCTTCATTTGAGATAACAACCGCTCTGTTTTGCTGTGCATCCACACTCAACATTATGTAGGATGGGTCCTTAAAAACATCATTCTCATGGATTTTACGCCAGCCGCCCTCGCTATCGCTCACATAAACCTGATGTCGCCTGGCACGGTACCCTTCCCCCGCCAGCACTCGTCCATTAGGTGCTGCCCACCAGCGGATTATCGGCCTCCATGCGCCAATGATTTTTCGGGAAGTACCGTCATCCACATTCACTTCATAAACGGCTGGGTACCCCTCAACAGTTGGGTCCTCCCACTGCATCAGAATTCTGGAGGGGTCATCCGGTATCGCGCTTAGTAAAACCGGGAGTAGCTCATCAGGCCTTGGCCCCCCGCCGATAAGGGGATCAATAAGCGGCCTTAGGCGTTGCTCGCGCGCATTATAGAGCACCAAACCCTTTTCCTTTAAAGACAGGAGTAAATGCCCGTTACCGACCCATGTTAGCCAGTTTATTTCGCTCCTGACATAGGGGAGCGCCTCAACTAAACCATTTTCAGCATCCTTTGCTTCCTCAAAAATAGGATGTGACGTTGACCAGACATAAACCCTTTGTTCCTCGCCTTCTGCAACCAGTGCAGAAAGAAAATCTCCATCCATTGAAAGACTGACACCAGCAAAAGGACGATGGGCGCTAGAGCGAACCAAAAGCTCAGTATCCGCGTTTACAGAAAACGGCATTGAATTGAGCAAAAAGAATATGGCAATAAAAAACAGACTTCTAAGCATAACCTATCCTACCACGCCCTATATTCATCTGAAAATAAAGCTTTCGTTGGATGTATAAAATTATTGCTTAACCGCTGATGTACCGATCAGATGATCAACCTTTGTTGACCAAACGGGATAAGTGTCTGCATTCTTCCATTCAGTATCAGGCCACCATTGTTCCCACCGCTTTTCAGGGTCATCCGAAGAACTCGGCACAAAGGAACCACCGATTTTAGGAATATAGATTTCCGTGCCCGTTTTATCTGCGGCCTCGATGACCCGCTCAATCGGTTCTGTCCAACTATGGAAGGCAAGGTCAAACATGCCCCAATGCACAGGGATCATCACCTTGCCCCCAACCAGTTTATTCGCAATGATTGCCTGCTCGGGCCCTAAATGATTGTCGCGCCACAATGGGTTATAGGCCCCTGCTTCAATGATCGAAACATCAAAAGGCCCAAGCCGTTCGCCGATATCCACAAACCCGTCATGCATGGCGGTATCACCACTATAGAAAACAGATTTTTCCGCTCCCTTGATGGCCCACCCAGCCCATAATGTTTTTTTGGTATCGCCCCTGAACACAGCCCGTCCCGATGAATGACGGGACGGTGTTGCCGTTAGCGTAACACCGTCCAGATCAACACGGTCCCACCAATCAAATTCACGAATAAATGCGGGGTCAATATTCCATTTTTGAAGGTGCGCCCCGACACCAAGCGGCACAAACCAACGCGTATCTTTTGCCCCCAATGCCTTAACCGTTTTCATATCCAGATGGTCATAGTGATCATGCGAAATCAAAACTGCATCAACGGGCGGCAGGTCTTCAAGCGCAATCGGTGGCTCAAAGAAGCGCTGCACCCCAAAGGGAAACGGGGATGCCCGCTCGCTCCAGACCGGATCAATTAAAAACCGTTTACCTTCAATTTCAATAAGCAGAATAGAATGACCAAACCATGTAACCCTGAGGCCATCAACCGGCGCGGTTTCAAAATCACTGCGTTTTCGCCTTTCCATCGGAACCGGATTATCAGGCCTGCCAAGGGGTGACGCATCAAAGATCAGCCCCTTGATCATTTTTGAAAAAACCACTGGTTCCTGCACTAAAACATTTTGAAACCGGCCTGATCCCCACTGCGGTGATTTGGAGATACGCTCTAAATGCGCATCTGTGGGGCTTGCGCCCATCGTTTCTTCGGCTTGAAAGTATAAAATAGCAAAGGTTGTAGCCCCCAGTAAAACAAGCGCCAGAAGCCCCCGCAACACCCAAATACTTACACGCTTCAAAACTATCATATCATAGACCCTGTAGGGGTTATATCCGCACAAACATGCGGTTCTCGTACATTATGCGCCTCGCTTTTAAGCACACCATGCACGCAAGACAATTCATTATTCGTTTCAATTCTGCCTTTTATTACTGGCAGGACAGAGCCATATCTGCAATAATGTTTGTGATTAATAACCGACAATGGTTCTTTAAATGGTGAACGATAGTACTGATATCAAGCCCAAAACCGCCACAGGCTCCACACAGTGGCAAAGCCTGAAACCAACCGATATTGTCACGACCGAGCAATCACATATGCTTCGGCAGCGCTCTGATTGGTGGGGGTTTTACCTGATCCTCCATGCATGGGGCATTATCATTGGGGCGACCTTATTGTATGCGCTTGTCCCCAATATTTTCACTTTCCTGATTGCAATTATCCTGATCGGCGGCAGGCAACTTGGCCTTGCGATCCTGATGCATGAAGGCAGTCATGCCATGCTCTTCAAATCGCGCATACTTAATGAGCGCATCACCACATGGTTTGCCGCATGGCCAATGATTATCAATATGCAGGAATACCGCAAACGCCATATGGCCCATCATCGTTTTACCCGAACCGATAAAGACCCAGAAAATTTTCTATATACCCCCTTCCCCGTAAAACCAGACAGCATGATCCGAAAGGTGCTTAGGGACCTAACCGGTATTGCATTCCTGCGAGGGCAAATAGGCTTATTCCGTGCTGTTGCAGGCGAAAAGGAAGGGCGTTTTACGAGGATAAAAGCCTATTACTCGGGGCCCATTCTGTTCAATGCCGCGCTTTTGGCCATTAGCGCACTTATGGGGCGCATTGATCTGTTTTTCCTTATGTGGCTTCTTCCGATGGCGACTGTGCAGCAATTATTTGTTCGTGTGCGTAATATCGCAGAACATTCGACCATGCCGGACCTTGAGGACCCATTAAAAAACAGCAGGACCACGCTTACAAACATAGTAGGCCGCGCCACCTTCGCGCCCTATTGGGTAAACTATCATATCGAACATCATATGATGCCATTTGTTCCATGCTACCGTCTGAAAACTCTTCATGAAATTATGATTGATAAAGGGTTTGGTGAGCGTATGGAAATTCAAAAAGGGTACTGGAACGTGCTGAAGCTGAATGCCTCAGCGCACTAGAATGAGAGAGGAAAAGCCAGATTTCTGGCTGTTATGAGGGGAACATCATGAAAAAAATTATCATCGGCATCTTGGTTGCCGTTCTGATCGGTGGCGGATATTTTCTATACCGTGGTTACGACACATTAAGCCAGTTAGCGGCTTTTTATGACCCTGAAAATATCACCACCAATTTCCGTGCAGTTCACAAAACCTTCCCCCATAGTGTTGTGAAGGCGGGAAATACCCCCTATGCGCTTAAATACGCAAAAACCAATCTGCCAGAAACCTTTACCTTCAATGGTGAAGAACGGTCTGTGCAGGATATGCTGGAACTCACGGGCACAACGGGGTTCCTTGTCATGAAGGATGATACCATCCTGTTTGAAGACTATTATCAGGGTGAACGCGAGGATGATCGCCATATCCTGTTTTCAGTAACCAAATCCTTCATTTCTGCGCTTGTTGGCATCGCGCTTGAGGAAGGCAAGTTCGACAGTATCGAAGATCCGATCACCAAATATGTACCGGAATTAACGGGCTCTGCCTTTGACGGTGTAAGCATAAAAAATATCCTGCATATGTCATCGGGCGTTGCCTTTAACGAGGACTATGCAGATCTGACATCAGACGTGAACCGCATGAGTGCGGTTATCGGCCTTGGTGGGTCGCTGGATGATTTCACCGCAGAGCTAACGAAAACGGCGTTCGAACCCGGCACATTCAATGATTATGTCAGCGTGAACACCCATGTTCTCGGCATGCTTCTATCCCGCGTTACGGGCGAAAGTGTTACGGATTATCTGACCCGAAAAATCTGGCAACCGATTGGGATGGAATTTGATGGGTATTTTTCCGTGGACGGTGAAAATGTAGAAGTGACCATGGGCGGTTTGCAGGCAAGCCTACGCGACATCGCGAAAATGGGCCGCCTATACCTGCATAAAGGCAACTGGGACGGCACTCAAATTGTGCCTGAGGCATGGGTTGACGCCTCCATGGACACAAGCGCCCCCCACCTTGCACCCGGCTATAATAACCCGAAATCTGAAACACCGTTCGGGTATGGTTACCAGTGGTGGATACCTGTGGAACCTCGCGGTGATTTTTATGCAGCAGGGATTTATCATCAGTTTATCTATGTTGACCCTGTGAATAATATCGTCATCGTCAAAACCTCTGCCAACAAGGGTTTCAATGATCCGGCGAACAAAAACCAGAAAGAAATTCAGTCGGTAATGTTCCAGCAGATCGCCGCCGCGATGGGTGGAATTAACGACACTGAAAAAGGCGAATAAATAGCAAGAACAGTCAAGTATCCTTCCGTCCCTTATGGCATATCAGGTGCGTCAGGACGGAAGGATAAGCCTATTATGAAGCCCGAAAATCAGAACCGCATCAGCGCCGCCGTTACAAATTCCAGCGAGCAACCTAATCTGGATGAATTAGCGAAGAATGCTGGCATATCGAAATATCATTTTCATCGCTTATTTTCTGGCTTAACAGGCATTGCTGTTCAACGTTATATGCGGCTCGCGCGGATGAAGCGCGCTTCATTTCAACTTGCTTTCAGAACATGGCAAAGCATAACCGATATCGCGTTTGATGCCGGTTATGAAAACGCAGAATCCTTCTCTCGTGCCTTCAAACGTGAATACGGGCAAACACCCACTGGTTTTCGAAAAGCCCCCGATTGGCACACCTGGCACACTCTTCACAGTAACATTCAAGACTTGTCAGGACAGAATATGCAGGCCATTAGCTCAGACCATGTAGATATTATCGATTTTCCAGAAACACAGGTTGCAGTGCTTGAGCATCGCGGTGACCCAAGCTTGCTCAAAAACTCAATCGCAAAATTTATTGGCTGGCGGCGGGCGAACAAACTCCCACCCAAAAGGCACGCAACCTTTAACATCCTGTATGATGACCCGGCTATCACGGCAGATGCAGACTATCGGTTCGATCTCTGCTGTGCGGTGACCAAAGACTTCAGCGACCCTGAGCACGGGATAATCATGAAATTCATACCAGCAGGCAGGTGTGCAAAAATCCGTCATGTTGGCCCTGATCACCTTTTGGATCAGAAAGTACGATACCTGATAGGTGACTGGTTCCATACATCAAGCGAACTACTGCGTGATTTCCCGATCTTTTTTGAACGTGTTAGCTTCTTCCCGGAAGTTCCAGAACACGAGATGACCACGGATATCTATCTGCCGCTGGAATGAAGTTATTCAGGCGGCTAGCCTTCAGGGTCATAAACCGTCAGCTCGATTTCAACGAGGCCTTTGTCGGGAAAAAGGGCTGTTGAACCAATCGCTGTCCACGCGGGGTGGGGTTCACCGATAAATTCGTTTTTCACCTCGGCGACCACCTCAACTTGTGCAACCTTATCAATCGTGATCCAGGGGCTATCAAACACATGAAATGTCTGAATTTTTACCGTCTGATTAATATCAGCGCCAGCCGCTTTGATCGTTGCAGCAATGTTTTCAAAAACCCGTCGCACACTTTCCTTGAATTCCTCACGGCCAATGGGCTTATCGCCCGCAAACGCGCCAGCGACAACACCCGATAAATAGATCGTATCGCCTGCCCGCACCGCAGGAGAGAAATGAAATTTACTGTCATAGATAAATTTCCTCTGGCGCTCAGTTGCCATAATCGCGGTTTTACCATGACCAGAAACGATCAGGTCCTTTGTCGGTGCACTATCTGTTTCCTGCGCCTGAACAGCCAAACTCATAGTCGCAGCAGCCACGGACAACAGAAAAATTCCTAATTTATATTTCATCATTCCACCCCATGTTGTTGCTGTTTTCATAGTTAATCTAGCAGAGGTAAAAGAAATAAAAAAGCCGGGCAAAACCCGACTTTCGTTTAACTGAATATTTCACTGCTGATAATGCCAGCGGTATCCAAGCGCTTATTTCTTTACTTCGGGCACTGGAACATTGCTGGTGCGGCAGCCATAAATCGCCTGACCTTCATCATCGCTTGTTACCACAAACGCGGTCATATTGGATGGGCATCCAAAGGATACTGAGTTACCGTTCGGCAAAGAAGCGGTTACAGCATCCCCGTTCCAACTATCACTATGATGGCGATACCGGCCATTGCCTTCATCAACGCGAATAGAACACGCACCAAGGGCAAACACGGTTGCAGCAAGCGCCGCAAACTTAACAAGTTTCATTGATTTTCTCCTGTCGTCATAAACTTTTGTTTTTATAATGACAGAAATATCATGGCCTAAATTCTATATCAAGTTGAAATATATCAATTTGATATAATTATTTTGACTCAAATTGAAAAGCCTCAGTGCCATCAGTTCGGCAACCAAAAGCAACACTTTTTTCCGTTGCGATAATATTGTCAGACTTAGGAATAAAGTCTTTGATAGACCCATTAAAATCCTTTAGCGGTGCATCCACTTTGTGGCGTACAAATTCAGTATGAAAACCCTGAAAGCCATCCGGACAGTCCCATTTTGTCCCTTGATCAATAAATCCTGCCTTAGTTGCGGATAAGGCAATATTTTTTTGATTTAGAACTGTGTGACCAGCATTAAACCATCCCTCAGGAAGGGCATTATTGATCACCTCCATGGATTTATGAAGATGTGATGTAAAACCGATATCCTTTGAATGACAGATAAAAGCTAAATAGACCTCTTCTTTGTCTTCGGTTTCCAGATTATCATAATTCCGTTCTGTCCGGCCATTATCAGTAATCCGTTTATCCACCGAATTGATGTTCGTAATCTGGTATTTCTGGACCGCGGACTCAGCATAAAATTGATAAGGTTCAGGGCATAAAATACTGTCTTTATCGTCAACACTAAAATAATCATCATCAAGCAGCTTCTGATGCTGTATCTGAGTTGAGTAAGTATATATAATACCAGGCTTATCTTCCGGTTTATCCTGAAATCCCGAAAGCATTAAACCCGCTATAATCAAATATACTTTCCGCATCATACTCCCCATGTTCATAACGTCTCTATGTTTTCCGATATAGGATCAAACCTTTATCGCTCTGCGAGTGCTGCCTTGATCTCACTCGCTTTCTTATTCGCAGCCTCGATCACTGATGCTTCGTCAAGGATTGTTACCTTGCCGTCTTCCATCAAGACCTTGCCCTCAATAATATTGGTCACGACATCCGCCGCGTTCGCAGCATACACCAGATGGGAAATCACATTATAAAGCGGGGTCAGGTGCGGCCGGTCTACGGTTAGCTGGATCATATCCGCGCGCTTACCAACCGCAAGCGTTCCAATATCATCTTCCATATCAAGGGCAGCAGCGCCCAACGAGGTCGCCATCCGAAGCACATCGCCCGCTGGCATTGCCGTTGGGTCGCCGCTCGTTACCTTATGAAGAAGCGCTGCCATCCGCATTTCTTCCCACATATTCAAATCATTGTTGGATGCCGCCCCATCAGTGCCAAGACCAACCTTCACTCCGGCTTCGATCATCGCAGGCACCGGCGCCACGCCCGACGCAAGCTTCATATTGGATGTCGGGTTATGAACCGCACCGATTTTGCTGCCAGCCAGCATCTTAATCTCGTCTTCATCCGGATGCACCACATGGGCCGCCGCCATCGGATGATCGAGCATGCCAATATCCGCCACATGGGTCACTGGGCGTTTACCATAACGGTTTTTGATGTCCTCGACCTCGGTCGGGCTTTCCGCAACATGCATCAGGATCGGAACACCCTCGTCCTTAGCGGCTTTCAGCACTTCTGCCAAATGTTCGGGCGAAACGGTATAAGGCGCGTGCGGCGCAAAGGCAGGTGTAATCCTCGGGTGCGCTTTTGCCTTCATATCCTGTACAAATTGGACACCAGCCTTCATGCTATCATCCCAGCCACCAAAACCGGGGCTTGGGAAATCAATCATTGGCGCACCAATAATCGCGCGCATACCGCATTCATCGACCGTATCAACCGCAGTTTTCGGATAAAAATACATGTCAGCAAACGTGGTGGTGCCGCCCTTGATCATCTCTAGGCAGGCAAGGCGCATGCCGATTTCGACAAATTCCTTGTCTACGAAACGCCCCTCCATTGGGAAAATATATGTCTGAAGCCATTCCATCAGCGGCAGATCATCCGCGAAGCCGCGTAAAAGCGTCATTGCGGAATGTGTATGCCCGTTAATCAGGCCGGGCATTAAAATCCGGCCGTCGCCAGAGATAGTTTTAATCGCATCATAGCTGATTTCAATTTCGCTCGCGGGGCCAACAGCTACAATTTTACCGCCTGATACGGCGATTGCACCCTTTTCGATAATGCCGTTATTTGCACTATCCAGATTTTCCATGGTCAGGACATAATCGCCGTAAACGATTAGATCGACAGGTGGGTTTTCTATCCGGCTTGTCACGCTGTTTTCCTCTGCTATCAGGCAAGATGACATAAAAACCCCTGCACAAATGCCAGCAATGCTGTTCACGATTGCCTTGATCTTCATTGTCATCTCCCCATTTTTTATTTTAAGTGTCAGCAGCTTATGAAATGGCTGCTGTTCATATTCTGTCAGTCTCTATCAGAAGCGTGCTTCAACACCAATCCGCCAGAAACGGCGCTGTGCGATTGTTTCCAATCCGGTTGTCGTCACGCCCGAAATAACTTCCGCGTCAAACAGGTTTTCAATCGCCCCTGTTAGCGTGATGCTATCCGTTACCTTAAAGCCAATGTTCGCATTCACTGTGAAAATATCATCAAGGCGGCGTTCGTTCAAATCATCATCAAACTGGCCAGAGCTATAGCGTGCTTCAAGCGTCAACCAACCGAGTGAATTGGTGTGACGCGCAGCAGCATAAACAACATGACGCGGTGTTTGAACCGGGCGGTTACCGATCAAATCGGGATTGCCTGCAAAGCGAACAATTTCAGCATCCGCATATTGATAGCGACCAATCAATGTCCAGTTACTGAGCACATCAACTTCACCGTTCACTTCAAAGCCATCGATGCGCGTACGGTCAATATTTGCGCGTTGGCGCAGCACACCACCCGCTGGAACGAACCCACCAAGCGGAAAGAAGCCGGGTCCAAAGGCAACAGTTACGTTACCGACGCCGTCTTCCAACCAATTGCGGTAATAAGTAAAACTACCGCGCACTGTATTCAGCGGTTCATAGTCGAGGCCAATTTCGAAACCATACAGTTTCTCGGGAACAAGGTTCGGGTTGGCTTCTGTAATATCGTTTACAACCCGAAACGGTCTATAGAATTCATTAATCGTGGGCAGACGCCAGCTGCGGTAGGCCGCTGCTTTCAAATCAACCGCAGGGCTGATTTCGTGACGCAGACCAACACGGCCCGAAAATTGGAAATCTCCCTGATTAGGAACATCATCATTTCTGACTTCGCTGCCGTCCTCAATGTTTGTTTCCACACGCGAACCGTTATACGTACGATAGCGATCAAGACGGGTCGAAACTGATAATTCACCCCAGCTTGCTTCATGCAGATAATCAGCAAACACACCGATCGTCCATTGATCCCCACCTGCAACACGGAGGCGTGTAAAACCATCGCCGAGGTTTCTAAATAGCTCGTTGGTTTCGCCGCTAGCGCGACGTCCTTCGATACCAACCTCAAGCGCGTCAAATTTTAACCGCGCAAGGATACCACCGCCCGAACCCGGCACATCAAACTGATTGAGAACAGGGCGTTCGGTTGTGCGCTCATCGCGCGCGCTTGAGAAAATATTCGAGAAATCGTTGGTACGGTAATAGGCAACCACTTCCCAGTCAGGGCCGTCTGCTGCGTCATGGACGAGGCGAAGTGATGCGTCAACACCGTCGGTTTCATTCAAGGCAGTCGTAAGGCCATTCGTGCGATTTTCGCCGTAATACCGCACGGTGAAGAAAGCATCTGTCGCCTCTGATAGCTCGTATGCACCGCGAACGCCGATGCGTTCTGCATCACTTGCGGCACGAACATCAATGGGACCACGCTGTTCTTCAGACAAAAGAAACGCACCGTCCGTTTCAAAATACCCGCCCTCGAAGGTGATATACCCCTTATCACCAACAATGCTCGCGGCACCGTTCAGGGAATAGCTTTCAAAAGCACCATATTCAGCGGAAACAAAGCCGCCAGTTTCTTCCGGAACAAAGGACGTAAGTGCAACCGTGCCAGCAAGGGCCTGCGGACCAAACGCACTTGCAGATCCACCCTTTAGAACGCGGGCTTCACCGATAGAACGCGGATCAATTGATGACCAGTAAATCCAGCCACCAAAAGGATTATTGAGGGGCACACCGTCGAGCGTAACGAGCACACGGCCCGCAGCGTTCGCGCCAACACCGCGAAGCGAAAGCCCCTGTGTGGTTGGATGCGCTGTTAAGCTGTTGGCGCGGCGAAACAGGCCAACCCCTGGCACTTGCTTTAAGACTTCATCAAGGCGAAGTGCTGGCTGAATTTGTGTGTCGATCACAGTAACCGACTGACCAACTTCCAAAACGGGAAGCCTGCCGCCGGTAACATTAATTTCTTCGATTTCTGCATCCGCGAACGCACCGCTTGATGCAAGGAGTGGACTAATTGCGCTTGCGCTCACTAGCAACGTCTTGAGGAGTGACTTTGCCGCCTGTGTTTTCAAAATTGGTACGTACATATGTTGCTATCAACGCTATCTGTTCATCTGTTAAATACTCAAAACCGGGCATTTCGTTTTCAAACTCGCTGGTTCCCGGTTCTACTGCTTTACTGCCTTTAAGGATCATCTGTATAACGCCGCCCTTGTCGCCGTTAGCGCGCGGGCTCCCATAAAGTTCAGGCTGCATGAACGGAACGCCGCTACCGTCAACCTGATGGCAGACACCGCAATTTTCCTCGTAAAGCGCCTTACCAAGGTCAATTGTAATCTGGTCTTCTGCCTGAGCGTAAGATGATAAAATGGTGAGGGCCATTGCAAAAGCCCCCATCCCCATACCAAGGTATGCCATTGTTTTTTTATCCTTATTATTTTCCGTCATAGGTTACTCGCCACACACGGCCACCAGACATCAGGCTTGTGATATAAAGCGCACCATCAGCGCCTTCAGCCAAGCCCATTGGACGATGCTTGGCATTACGCGGGGAACGAATTGGGCCTTCGCCAGCAAAACCGTCCGCGAATGTCACCCAATCACCAGACACATTGCCCGATTTATCAAGCGGAACATATACAACGCGGTAACCCTGTTGTGGTTCAGGTGCGCGGTTCCAGGAACCATGGAAACCAATGAAAGCCCCTGTTTTATATTCTTCCGGCAGGCCTTCGCCCTTCACGAAAATCAAATCATTCGGCGCCCAGTGTCCAGGGAAGCCAATAAGCGGCTTCTTACCTTCTGTTGCAACGGTTTCACCGTCGCCGCCATATTCAGGGCTAAGCATGCGCTCGCCCTTAAACTGATCATAATAACTGTATGGCCAACCGAGGTTATCCCCCTCTTCAATCCGGTGAAATTCTTCGGCAGGTAACTCAGCACTTGCTTTAGCGTCAAACATTTCAGGATAGAAACTATTAAGCTGATCGCGGCCATGCTGCGCTATATAAAGCGCATCTGCATAAGGGTTCCAATCCAGCGCATTCACATTCCGGTGCCCAGTTGAATAACGATAGCCGTCCTTCACTTGGTCCTGACCCGGTTTGCTAGCGTCAAAGCGCCAGATACCGCCGTGACGCTCCAGTTCAGGGCATGGTTTTTGACCAGGAGAGCCCTTCTTGCGGGTTTCAACCATACAGTTGTTTGATGGCACACCCACATTCACATACATGTTGCCTTTTCCGTCAAACGCCATCGGTTTGTTGGCGTGTGCACGCTGCGCGGGAAACCCGCTTACAATCACTTCAGGTTCACCCTTTGGAACCGGCCCGTCATCCAAATTCCAGCGAACGATCTGAAGGTCTTCGCCGTAATAAAGCCAGTTATCAACAATATGAATGGCGGTTGCGACGCGGCCTTCGGCGAAATAATGGATTTGATCAGCTTTACCATCGCCGTCATCATCCTTCATGGCGACACCGCCCATTCCGTCCTTGGAGCGGAACATGGGTGAGTAAACCCAGCCATCTTTGCTGACCGTAATATGGCGCGGTGTGCCAACGCCGTCTGCAAATACTGTTGCCGAAAACCCTTCGGGTAGACGAATACCTGTTTCCGCATTAATTGCAGCGCTTTCGTCAACGCCCTTTGCAGGACCAGACGCATGGGCCACATTCCCTGCCAAAATGGTTCCAGAAACTAAGGCTGTGATTAGCGCATATTTTTTGAAGGTCATGGTTCCTCTCCCGAGCAAAATTATATATTTCCACCGAATCCCAAAATTTAGATTAGCTCTATCGCTTTTTACCCTTGTCAGGCAAGCTAAGAACGCTAAATGAATGAAGGTATCAAATGAAAGTGATAACAAAGGCGTGATTATGACCAGTGAAGATAGTAAAAGTGAAATCACTTTAAACAAAAGTAATCCTGAAACACTGGATGTGTTGATGACGCGCCGATCTGTTAAAGCGCGGGATATGGTCAGTCCGGGTCCTGATAAGGAAACGCTGGATAAAATCCTGAACGCTGCCATCAGGGTCCCTGATCACGGTAAACTTACACCGTGGCGCTTCATTGTGCTTGAGGGTGCAGAGCGTGAGAAACTGGGCGACCTGATCGCAAATGTGCTGATTTCAGAAAATAACACCAGTGAAAAAATCGCAGAAAAAATGAAGGGTTATGCAACACAGGGCCCGACGCTCGTTGTTGCCATATTCAGCCCATCAAACGAACGCCCAATTCCCATATGGGAGCAATGGCTGTCAGCCGGAGCCGCCTGTCAGAACATGCTGATTGCTGCCACTGCGCTTGGTGTAGCAAGCCAATGGTTAACAGGCTGGGCGTCGACATCACGCACTGTCGCAAGCGGGCTCGGCCTCAGTGAAATGGAACAGATTGCAGGCTTTATCTTCTTTGGCACTCAGAAGGAAGCCCCCGAAGAGCGGCCACGCCCAGACCTTAATGATCGCGTCATTTTTGGCATGCCTGACCCAAGCGAGGCAGCGGGATGCCAGTAAGCGACAATTATAAAGGCGAGAAAGCGTTTCTTGAGCTTGGCGAAGGGTTTGCAGATGAAGTACAGGCAGCAAATTTTCCGCAAGCCATTTTGCGTTACCGAAATGACCGTGCTGCTGCTTCTGTTGGGTTATTTGAATTAACCGATGGCGAATGGATCAATCATTTCGCCCGCTTCAAACCCTTGCCCGATAACCTTCAAACGCCACTCGCCCAGCGTTATCACGGGCATCAGTTTCGAAACTATAACCCCGACATCGGCGATGGCAGAGGGTTTCTGTATGCACAAATGCGCGACGATCAAGGCCGTTTGATGGATTTGGGCACCAAAGGGTCTGGCACCACGCCATACAGCCGTTCGGGCGATGGCCGCTTAACACTAAAAGGCGGCGTCCGCGAAATTATGGCAAGCGAGATGCTTAATGCGCTTGGCGCATACACATCTGATACTTTATCAATCATTGAAACAGGGGAACGTCTGGTACGCGGTGACGAACCATCCCCTACTCGATCCGCTGTTATGGTGCGCCTAACCCACGGGCACATCAGGATCGGCACATTCCAGCGCCATGCCTATTTTTCTGACAAAGACCGCATAAATACGCTCATCGATTATTGCCTCAAACATTATTATAACGAGATGCCGTTTGGAAGCCCAGCGGACCGGGCCTTATTATTTCTGGAACGAGTGATGGAACGCGCAGCCGAGCAAGCCGCTGATTTGATGGCCGCAGGCTATGTGCACGGTGTTTTAAATACCGACAATATCAATATTACAGGGGAAATTTTTGACTTTGGCCCCTGGCGACTTTTGCCAAATATGGACCTAAGTTTCACAGCAGCCTATTTTGATGAACAAGGTCTTTATGCCTTTGGTCGGCAAGCCGATGCACTACACTGGAATATATATCAGCTTGGCGGGGCCCTCGCTGATATTGCAGAAGAAGCAGACCTGAAGGCAGTGCTTGCCAAATTTCCAAGCCTTTATTTCACAGCACTTCGGGCCCGATTACTGAACCGCATGGGGGTAAAGGCCAAAGATGATCAGAGCGATGACGCTATGCTCAAACTCGTGAATGATTATATGATTACTGAAAAAGCCCCCTATGAACGCTTTTTCTATGATTGGTATGGAGGAAAGCTGGCGGAAACACGGTACCGCAAAAGCCCAGAAGAAGGGAAATATCTTGATGGCAAATATGATGAAATGCGTGCCGCCATCCTTTCCTATTCTCCTCGAAATCCAAATTTCGTCGATCACCAATATTTTAGAAACGGAAAACCGTGCACGTTTCTAATCGAGGAAGTCGAAGCCATCTGGAATGAGATCGCACATCACGATGACTGGCAACCTTTATATAACAAGCTCGATCAAATCAAAATCATGGCCGACGCATTAAGCCGCTAAAATATTTACCCTAGAATAGCACCTCAGATTACATTTAACATAGGCAATAAAAAACCCCCGCTACTGCGGGGGTTTAAGGTGACTGACGTTCTACTCTTTTTCAGGAGGTTTATCGTTGCTAGCCATAGTAACGATCACCGTTTGTCAGCTCACTTTATGCAAAGAGGTGACGAGTTGCCTTGCGCCTTCTGATCTGAAGACCAACCATGCCAAAGCCTAAAATCATCATCAACCAAGTCGCAGGCTCGGGAACAGCAACAACCGAAACATTGTCAATGAAACCACCAAGCGTGTTTTCGCGACCAAAGGCACCAAAAGTCAGTTCTACATCACCAGCAGTCTGGAGAACAAAATCAAGTGTGTAGCGCTGCCATGAGTTGCCGCCTGGTGCACTGCGAATAGTATCGATAAGTAACTCTTGGCCACCAATTGCCGCTCTGATACCGTTGTCAGAGTCAGGATTATTTGTCCGTGCCTGATAATAGAATGAAAGTTCATAAGAACCCGCACCCAACCCAAACAATGTTTGACCCATCAGAGTGTTGGAACCGTCATTGCTTGCGCCATCAAAATTGTGACTGTCTAATTCGACATAGAAAGTCCCATCCTGTGCATCAACAACTGTACCACTGCGTTGGATTTCGATGCCAGCACCATCGATTGTGTACCAACCTGGGCTAACATTTTGGAACACACCCCATCGTTGCCCCGGGGCCAGTTGATTTTGTTCGAAACTGCCGTTTACAACAAAGTTTGTTGCCGCTGTTGCCGTTGATGAAATTGCAGGGATCGCAGCCATTAGGCCACCAATCACAACACCAAGTTTACCTATAGTTTTAAGCATTTTTTTCAGTCCTACCAATGGCACCCTATTTTTTGGGGCCTTTATTACTAAATCGACATTTATCAAAACTTTGTGCAGCTATGTCGATTTGCGTTTCGTTAGAACCAAGTTGCTTAAAATTTTACCTAAAATCAATTAACATTCTAAAATTATAGGATTTATATAGATTTACATTCCATTTTACGTACCATAATGGGATTTTGTTTCAAAATGATACAAAAATTAACTAAGATACACCAAAAATTTCGCTCAGGCATTCAAAGGGCAACATGACAGATCCCTTCCTACCGGGGTGATTCTGTACAGGCCGAAGCAGATTCAAATCGCTCCATTTTTCCGGAAATTCAACCTCGTCTCCTGCGATCATTTTGCGAAAACGATCCCGAATATCAGAAAACTCATCTTTCGTGAGGCCGATAACGTTCTGACCAACAATCGCTGCTGTTGCCTGACCGAGCGCACAAGCCTTAACCTCTTGGGCAAATTTGATCACTTTTCCGGCCGACAAGTCTATATCAATAGTCAAGCGGCTCCCGCAAATTCGGCTCGTTTTGACAACCGTTTGACCAGGTTCATCAAGCCTGCCCAAATGGGGTATACGCGTAGTCCACCGCAGAATATCCGTGGTATAAAGTTCGCTCATGCCGCTATCGTACCTTTGCTAGGGCTGTTTTAATATCGCTTGAATACGGGACTATCTGGTAATTGCCAAGATCAAAACAAGTCATTCTCATGCCCATATCAAGATTTTATGACTTCAATCGTGATAATACAGATGGTAATATTGAATTCATACATAGCTGATACAATATGTATCAAACACCTTGCAGCGATCAAACACGATGATAATACGAGGTGTCGTTCCTTACGAACAGTCTTCATCCAATCGGTGAATTGATACGTAAAAGGAACACAAAACGGCTTTGGGCACGCTTGACCGTGAATGAGTGCGGGCAGCAACTACGCTGATAAAGCCACCAAAAATGAAAGGACATCCCCATGGATGCCGTAATTGAAAAAGCCAGAAGCAATGGCTTTGAACTGAAGGTGTCTGGTCAGGACGATGCACCTCTATCTACAAATAATGACCAGAATATCAATAAACGTCCATCGCGTGCCGAGGCAGAAGCAGCCGTTCGCACCTTAATTCAATGGGCCGGTGACGACCCGACCCGTGAAGGGCTTCTTGACACACCAAAGCGTGTCGTCAAAGCCTACGAAGAATTTTTCGATGGCTACAAGAAAGACCCTGCTGACATTCTCTCTCGTACATTCGAGGAAGTTGAAGGCTATGACGACATGGTGGTTCTTCGCGGCATTAAGGTTCAAAGCCACTGCGAACACCATATGGTTCCCGTTGAGGGAATTGCGCACGTGGGCTATATGCCAAACGGTAGTGTGGTAGGAATTTCGAAACTTGCCCGCATCGTTGAAGCCTTCGGCAAGCGCCTACAGACACAAGAAACCATGACAGCGCAAATCGCTGGTGCGCTCGAAGAACACCTGAACCCCAAAGGGGTTGCTGTTGTGATCGATGCAACCCACCAGTGCATGAGCTGCCGGGGTGTAAAGCATGACGGCGTATACACACTTACGCGCCAGTTCCGCGGTGTATTCAAAGACGTTGATCAGGAAAGGCGGTTTTGGGACCTTATTCGCGCGAGCGATATGGGGAACGGACACAGATAAACTATAACGACGGCGAGAATAAGCACGATTGAAGCGACCCCGAGTCCAAAAGCCTGACACCATATGTGAAAGGGCTAGTCGAGGATAAAATAATCAGATAAAAGGCGGTACAAATTGTATCGCCTTTTTTACTATAGTTTGAAAATGGAAACCCTGATGACGAAAATCATATTCGCCAGCCGCGATGACCGCAGCTTTGTTGAAAACGGGAACAAACTTGCACTCAAATTTGATGATCGCGGCCTTATCCCTGTGGTCACAACATGCGCGACCAGTGGGCAGGTCTTGATGCAGGCGTGGATGAACGACGAAGCCGTTGAAAAAACCATTGAAACAGGTGAAGCCCATTATTTCAGCCGTTCGCGCTCGGAACTATGGCACAAGGGTGCAACATCAGGCGAGTTTCAAATCGTA
Source organism: Kordiimonas sp. SCSIO 12610 (assembly GCF_024398015.1). Taxonomy (GTDB): domain Bacteria; phylum Pseudomonadota; class Alphaproteobacteria; order Sphingomonadales; family Kordiimonadaceae; genus CANLMI01. The sequence continues at coordinate 751,718 of NZ_CP073747.1, read as the reverse complement.
AAGGACTTCAGAACCGACTGTGATCAGGATAGCCTCTGGCTTGTCGTTGATCAAAAAGGCGGTAAATGCTGTCACGTTGGGCACCCAAGCTGTTTTTATCGCCAAATCCCTTTTGGCGAGACCGTTGAAGGCGAGGTAACGATTAAGTAACAACAATACGTAAACAACCAAACGTCTTTTGCTTTTTCAAACAAATGCTTCGCCGTTATTTTTAATCAGGCTACTAGCATATAAGATCATCGGATAAGCCAGTTTGCTTCTTAGCTTATAATATGTTCATAAAGCTTTTGTAACGATGCAAGGCTAGAAGCCTGCACAGCCTTTGAAACATGCCCACATGTCCAGGCGGAGTCGTTCAATTCTTCTTCAATTTTAAATGGAAAACTCATCTTTTCTCCATCAATAACTCGTATGATTTCCCCCCTCATACGAGTTCGGGAAATACACCGCATGTTATATGATGCAATCAGAACGCACCGATAATCTGTTCTAATTGTATGAATATCTATAAATATAGTTGACTCTGTAAATGGTACATTCTCAACATCATCTACACGCTCAAACTGATCATCCACATCAATGTGTTTTAAAAAAACCTCAAACTCGTCATTTAATAGGTTCTTATATTTGTGGGCACTACAACTAATTCCCATTGCCAGAGCTTCATGATCAACATTTAACTCGGAACGAACGAAAATATCACTGCCCGTTTTAGCCATGGCTTTAAAAACATATTGCGATTTTACAGCATTTGCGGTTCCACGCGCAGGATCTACATAATTTGTCTGATAGGTACATGCCGACAATATCAAGGCAACCCCAATTACAACCACATTTCTAATTGAAGAAACCATAATATTGCCCCCCGACCTTCAACATTCTTGCCTATTTTTTACCGTACAATTGCTTCACAGTTTCCTTTACAAAATCACTAGCCATGCCTTCACGAACACCACCGCCGCGGATCGCGAGCCCCAAAAGACCCCCTGAGCCCTTAATAATGTCTACGTAAAATTCAGAAATGGTATCGCCAGTTTTACGGTCAATGACTTCCACACTGCCAGCCAATTGATCAGAATCACCCAGTAAAATAGTTAACCCAGCATTTGCGAACTTTAGAGTATCTATATTCACTTTAACATCAACTGGTACCGTTTTACTTGATTGTCGTTCAGCAATTTCCTCATTCAAAAGTTGAACAATAAGATCAGACAAGGATTTATGAGAAATTTTTTCTTCATTTGCTTTAGCAGCACGTTCAGCACGTTTCGCATCATTCTCGCGAATTTTCTCCGCTGTCAGGTCAGAATAGGAAACCTGTACGTTCGCGACATCCAATGCTCCAACATTGGCATCTGGCAATTTTTGCACAACCTTCACTGGAGAAACACAAGCAGAAAGAAAAGTAAGCAGCACAACAGGAATGAAATATTTCATGATAACCCCCTAAACAATATGAATAATCGTCATATTAAGACACGACCCTTGGATAAAATTCAAGGGGGTTTTCAATTAAATTTCAAAAATCTTGTGGTAATGATTGTGCGCCGCTGCGACTGGAGCAATCATATTGTTTAAAAGCTCTCTATTCCCACTTCACCAACAGCAAACTACTCGTTATAGTCTCGGGCATTGTTGGAAGACGTTAGGGAGTGTTGAGCATGCTGGAGATCGTTCAGATACCTGTTTTAAATGATAATTATCTATATTTATTACACGATCAGAATACTGGCGACACGGCTATTGTTGACCCAGCGGTTGATGAACCCGTCTTTGCAGAGCTTGAAAAACGCGGTTGGTCGCTAACACATATTATCAATACCCATCATCACTGGGACCACACAGGTGCGAACCTGGCGCTTAAGGAAAAATACGGTCTGAAAATTATCGGCCCCAAGGCAGAGGCCGAGCGTATTCCTGGCATCGATTTAGCCGTGGGTGACGGTGACACGATTAATATCGGTAATAGTATTGCCGCGGTCTTTGACACACCCGGCCATACAAGTGGCCACATTGTCTATCATTTTGAACATGACAAGGCACTGTTTGCAGGCGACACCATTTTCGCCATGGGCTGTGGTCGGTTATTTGAAGGGACTGCTGCACAAATGTGGGATAGCCTATCGAAAATCATGGCCCTTCCTGATGATACACGCATTTTCTGCGCTCATGAATATACGATGGCAAATGCCAAATTTGCCCTTTCCGTGGAGCCGGAAAATCGCGATTTAATCAAACGTGTACATGAAGTAGAGCACAAGCGCGCCGCTGGTTTGCCGACCATTCCAACCTGCATAGAAATTGAAAAAAAGACAAATCCGTTCCTGCGCCCAATGAGCGAGCATTTACAGGAAACAATTGGCATGGCAGGCCGCGATATTGTTGATATTTTTGCAGAAACACGCAGACTAAAGGATAATTTTTAGAATACGCTTTGGGGAAAGCACACACATAGTAAACGACTATAGGTCTCGGGAGGTTTAAGTGAGTAGATTCACATTAGGAGCAGCAATGGTTGCAATCATTTGCGGCAGTACAGCCGCGATCGTTTCAGCGGCAAAAGACGACCCTTATCTTTGGCTGGAGGAAGTAGAAGGCAAGCGTGCGCTTGAGTGGGTAGAAGAGCGTAACAAGCATTCGCTGGGCATTCTCGAAGGTGATAAGCGCTTCAAGGGCCTGATGGACCGCGCCCTAAAGGATTATAACGCTAAAGACAAAATCGCTTATGGATCGATTGAAGACGGCGAAGTTCATAATTTCTGGCAAGACGATAAGAATGTTCGCGGTGTTTGGCGTAAAACCACATTGGAATCTTATGCAAGTGACAATCCAAATTGGTCGACAGTGCTGGATTATGATGCGCTCGCGGAAGCAGAAGGTGAAAACTGGGTCTATAAGGGCCGTGACTGTTTGCACGGCACGACACGCTGTATGATCCGCCTGTCGCGCGGCGGCGGCGATGCTGTCGTTGTTCGAGAGTTTGACACCGAAACGGGCAAATTCGTAGAGGGCGGTTTCGAAAGCCCGGAAGCCAAACAAAATACCGCGTGGCTTGACGAAAACACCCTTCTTATCGGAACCGATTTCGGTGATGGCACCATGAATGAAAGCGGCTATGCCCGTCAGGTTCGCGTCTGGAAACGCGGAACCGACCTCATGAGCGCTGAGAAAATCCACGACAGCGCACCAGAAATTGTTTTCAATTTCCCGGTTGCAAGCCACCGTCATGACGGTGCTTATACTGGTGTTCTTCAAGGCCCTGATTTCTTCACACAGATTATCTATCTGATGAATGAAGGCAAACTTCAGAAGCTTGATTTACCGCTCGGCATCGATATGCAGGGTTTCTTCGGCGACACGATGATCATTCTTATGCGCAAGGACTGGAGCGTTGACGGCAAAACAGCCAAGTCTGGTGCGCTTGTTTCCGTCAAAGTTGCTGATTTGATCGCAGGCACGCCTGCGAACAGCCTAACTTCAATTTTCACGCCAGGTGAGCGAAATTCGATCGACGGTGTGTCCATTGGTAAAGACCGTATTTTCCTCAATGTCCTCGATGAGGTTACAGGCCAATTGATGTCGGCAACCACGTCAGAAGATGGCTGGAAGGTTACAAACATGGGCATGCCTAAAAATGGTACGCTCGCTGTAACCAGCGCTGACAGCTGGTCAGACCGTGCGATGGTAAACTTTGAGAGCTTCCTTCAGCCCGACACGCTCTATATGGTAGAGGGTGAAAACGCACCGAAGGCGGTTAAATCGCTGCCTGCACGCTTTGACGCGTCGGCCCTGACCACAACACAGAAATTCGCCACATCAAAGGACGGAACGAAGGTTCCTTATTTCCTTGTCCACCGCAAGGACGTTAAAATGGATGGTAGCACACCGACCGTTCTATATGGATACGGTGGATTTGAAATCTCACTAACGCCGGGTTACCTGAACGGCTTCTCTAAGCTATGGGTTGAAAATGGTGGCGCTTACGCGGTTGCCAATATCCGCGGCGGCGGCGAATTTGGCCCCAAATGGCATCAGGCAGCTTTAAAGCCTAATCGTCAACGCGCATTCGATGACTTTATTTCGGTTGCAGAAGACTTGATTGCATCAAAATTAACGTCGCCAGCGCATCTCGGTATTCGGGGTGGTTCAAATGGTGGCCTGTTGATGGGAGCAACGTTTACGCAGCGCCCGGAACTGTTTAACGCAGCGATCACGGCAGTTCCGCTTCTAGATATGCTAAGATACCATAAGCTTCTGGCTGGCGCCTCCTGGGTCGGTGAATACGGCGACCCGGATATCGCGGAAGAACGCGCCTATATTGAAAAATATTCGCCGTACCAAAATGTGAAAAAGGATGGGAAATACCCGGAAATCTTTTTCTACACATCAACCAAGGATGACCGCGTACACCCTGGCCACGCCCGTAAAATGGCGGCCCTTATGATGGAACAAGGCCATCCAGTGATCTATTATGAAAACACAGAAGGCGGGCACGCAGCCGCCGCCAACCTGAAGCAGCGCGCCTACACCGATGCCCTGCAAACCGTTTATGTTTTGAAGAAGCTCGCTGACTAACGAGCAACAATACTCTAATGAGGACGAAGCCCGGCAACCACTTATGATCATGCTGGGCTTTTTCATGACCACCTTGATTGAACCATTCGGTAAAATTTGATCGATTCCGAAAGGTTTTAAGAACATGCTCGCGATATAATATCAATTGCGCGTAAATCGCTCTGGGAATTAATCGATGCGGCCAACAAATGTTCTAACGAGGCTTATAAACGACACCTATCATAATGACTATGAAGGGACAGGATTCCCTGAACCTAAAACCCAACTCGGTAAAATAAGTTATGCCATCCTAAGTATAATCGCATTAGGTATAAGCATATACATATTAATGGCTACTCTGGATAGGCACGATGCTTACCTAAATCATAGCATTCAAACACAAGGTACCGTCATCGACGCACCACGAAATATAGTTTTAAGTCTGGTGAATATCTGCATACCAAATGAAAACCAAAGCAATACATCTTCTCTGTTCCCCAAAGAGTTAACGATCCAGTTCAAAACTCAATTGGGTCAAAACATGATTTCCAAAAGCCACTATTGCTCAGATAGTTCAATCATACCAGCTTCAGGGCAACAGATACCCTTGAGTTATTTACCAGAAAAGCCAAACGACATAATTCATGGAAAAAAAACGAATATAGAATTCAAGTTACGCTTTAACATATATAAAGCTGCGCTTTTATTGGTTATTGCCGGGATATCATTTTTCCACGCTGTTTATCGCTGGATATAATCGATCCAAGCTATATTTTCATAGAATTATCAGACTAAATAAATGATGTATTTTATTTCCTCGAGCCTTTAGGAACCGCTTGCAATCATCATGATTTTGGATATTGTACGCACAAAATAATCCAATAATTTTTGAGTAGACACAGCGATGGTTTCCAGCCGTAAATCCTATTGTGCAAACATGGGCGCTCTATGCGCTATTGCGTGCCTTCTCTGCCCGACCGAAACCGCGAGTGCATTCATCAATAATGACAATGAGCCTATTGAGGAAATCGTTATTCATGGCCGCGCTATCGACCTTATTGGCGCGGCAAAATCCGGTTCCGAGGGGGTTGTTGGCTACGCTGACCTTGAAAAAAGACCCTTTAGCCGTGTCGGGGAATTGGTTGAGGTAATCCCCGGCCTTGTGGCCACCCAGCATTCCGGCACAGGTAAGGCAAACCAGTTTTTCCTACGGGGCTTCAACTTGGATCATGGAACCGATTTTGCTGCTTTTGTTGACGGTACCCCTATCAATTTTCGTACCCACGGCCATGGTCAGGGGTACCTGGACCTTAATTTCATCATACCTGAACTCACTGAACGTATAGATTTTCGAAAAGGCCCTTATTTCGCTGATGTCGGCGACTTTTCTGCCGCCGCAACCTCGTCCTTTAAAACCTATGACAAGCTCGACAATAATCTCGCGCAGGTCACTGTGGGCGAAAGCGGGTTTTTCAGGGGATTAATTGCGACCTCATTTGAAGCTGCTGGTGGTGACCTTCTGCTCGCCGGGGAAGCGGCCTTTTTTGACAGCCCCTTTATTTTGGATGAAGACCTTGAAAAGCTGAACGCCTTTTTGAAGTATTCAAGAACGGATGGGGGCACAGATTGGCGCTTATCCCTAAGCGCCTATGACGCAGAATGGACATCGTCTGATCAGGTGCCACTGCGTGCGATTGAAAGCGGATTGATACCACGGCTTGGCTTCATTGACCCTGACCTCGGCGGGGAGACAACGCGTATTGCCCTCAATGGTGGTTTTGATACCGAAAATCTGTCGTTTAGCGCCTATGCGCTCTATTATGATTTTACCCTGTTTTCCAACTTTACTCTGTTCCTAAACAATCCCGTTAATGGTGACGAATTTGAACAACGCGATGAACGCATAACACTGGGTGGAACGGTAAAATATAGAAACCCGGTAACCCTTTTCGGGAAAGCCGCTGAACTTCGCGTAGGCGGTGACATACGCTATGACGATATATTCAATATCGGGCTATTCAATACCGCTGGCAGGGAACGGCTATCAACCGTTCGGGACGACGAAGTTTCACAATTCTCTATCGGTGGATACGCAGAAGTTGAAGTGAATTTAACTGATCACATCCGGGCGAGTGCTGGCTTGCGCGGGGATGTTTTCACCCACGACGTTGTATCTTCTATTGATGTTAATTCCGGCGATGGCTCAGACGCGATCATTACCCCAACCGCAAGCATTGCATGGCAAGCCTTTGACAGAGTTGAATTTTATGCAAACTATGGTCAGGGGTTTCACTCCAACGATGTACGGGGTGCAAGCATAACCGTTGATCCGGTCACCCGCGAAGCAGCCGAACCTGTTGATGTGCTTGTCCGTGCTGAGGGCGCGGAAATTGGCGTGCGATTAGGTGATGAAACATTCAACACAACGCTTGTTGGATTTTGGCTAGATCTGGATAGCGAACTGGTTTTCGTTGGCGACGCAGGAACAACCGAACCTAATGACGACTCCAGACGCTTTGGTGTGGAATTTAATGCATTCTGGCAACCCCTTGATTGGCTGGTCCTCGATGCAACTGCGGCCTATACGGATGCAAGGTTCAGAGGGGCGCCTTTAGGCGAAGCCCGCATACCACAAGCCGTTGAAAGCGTTTTAGGGGGCGGCATTACTGTCAAGCCTGGTGATAATTTCTCTGCGACACTGCGACTGCGTCATTTTGGCGAGGCACCACTTATTGAGGATGGATCAGTATTTTCGGAGCCGACAACACTTGTTAATGTGGGAATTTACAAGGATATTGGCCCGGCGCGATTTAGCTTGGATATCCTTAATCTTTTCGATTCTGAAGACGCAGATATTACCTATTTTTTTGAATCGCAATTACCCGGCGAAGCAGCACCTGTTGCAGACATTCATCTAAAACCTGTTGAGCCTAGACAGATCAGAGCGTCTTTGAGCCTGCGTTTCTAGATATGCTTCTGCCTGATGGCGCAAACAACTTGAGACAAAATTGGTCACCATCCCGCTTCTGCTGGGGGAGGAAATAAGGTGAAGCGGGATGGCTATGCCGGCACTTTATTCAAAATGCTAGCCTCTAGAGGTGTAGCGAAGGCTGCCCAACAAACATTGGGGGGACAAGGCCAGAAAATGATAAGGATCGGGAATGACAACCTCATCATATATCGGACAGCCTTCTGGAAACTTTAGTGCATGCGGTTCAAGTTTGTTCCGATAGATAGAACATATATCTAGATAGAACATATATCATTGCAATCAATTTGAAAAATTGAAAATACAGAACTTAATTATCAATTTTTTTGATTCTTGTTCAAAATAGAAAGCCTCTCACTGAGTAACTTGGCAAGATAGAATATAAATTTCCTGTAAAACGACCAATTATGATATAATTGTGCAATACGGCTTTATGGCGGAAGTAGCTACCAAACTTTCGTATCAGGACAATATCAAGCCAGCTAGCTATCGTAAGGGAGGTGTCACATGAAGATGTATATCAAAAGCATTGTTGTTGATGATCAGCAAAAGGCCCTCGATTTCTACACAGATAAGCTTGGGTTTACCGTTAAGCATGATATTCCGCTGGGTGAATTCAGGTGGCTGACCGTCGTTTCCAAGGAAGAGCCAGACGGCGTTGAATTGGGGTTAGAGCCCAACCAGCACCCGGCGTCCCGAACCTTCCAAGCGGCCTTAATGGCGGACAATATCCCATTCACAGCCTTCAGCGTTGATGATATCGAAGCTGAGGTTAAACGCCTAAAGGGTGAAGGCGTTGAATTTACCCAACCCCCAACAGATGTAGGAAGCGCTATAATCGCGGTATTTAACGATACTTGTGGAAACCTTATCCAATTGATTGAATTAAAAGGGTAATATTGGCGGGCACGAAAAAGCGGGGGAAATGTGCGTAAATATTTCATAAAGAATGTGCGGTATTCCTATCCTGATACAAATAAAATTCATTCTGCACCTACAATTTTAGCATCGTTTTTTTTGCTAATGATGCACACTAATGTTGTGTACTCCGCGGATTCCCTTACCCGTGATATTGGCGCCGTCAGACCGACCTGCAATGATATTTCATTCATAACTTCCCTCAATAATGACGATGATAATGGTGACGGACAAGCTGATAACAGGCGCAAGATCACGGCAGGAGTTGAAGACAATCTGCGGCAATTTATTTTCAGCCATAAGGCCGCCAGCAAAGTCTATGTAGCCCAACCAGTATTAGCCGATAGTTCCAATGGTACCAGTAGTGAAAAAAGGGTACGTGCTTACTCTGATGATCAGCAAACGCCTTTTGAATTTAATAAAGAATATTCCTTGCCGCTCACACTCTATCTTGAAGGCACTCACGAAAGCAAAACCCTTAATGATTTTGGCATTCGCTATGAATATAGAGGCGAAAGCAGTGAGGTCATTTGCAGTAGAACAGTGCTAGGCACTGTGATCAATCTTACGGTTGGTTTTGACGCCCCAAAGGGGCAAGGTACTGACTTCAACAGTTATAATAAAATGCTGATCACCGCCAGCGGAACAGCGAATGCAAAAATTCACCCCAGTGGTTCAGCCCAAATCGAGGGGTGGCGCTACGATGGCACCGCTACAATCCATAAACCATTGATGTCGATCAGCAGAATAACCGCCGGCACAAGCATTACGCCCCTAGATATGCTGGATGGCCATATGCTCAGATTTCATATTCAACAGGGAAACCAGGGTATTGAAGCGTATTTTCCGGTAAATATAACGGCCCCGATGCATGCGGCTACCGTTAAGGGCTGGATTGACGGGAAACCCGTGATTTCAAATTGGATTAACACCAAGAAAGGGCACTTCACCCTTTTTAAAAAAGAAATTCAATACACACTTCTTGATCAATTCAAACAGCCAATTACGAAAAGCGCGTGGGCGGGCCGAATGGTGCAGATCAGGGAAAACATCGCCCATGTTATACAAAGCTTCCTACCAAGGGTACAAAACTGGATCAATACAAGTTTGAACTGGTCCCCTGAATGGATCAACAAACCAAAGGGCACCTTTACCGATACAATAGAAGCCAGGGATATTTTTAAGGATATCCTTCTTGACCATTCCACAATAAATGGTTCAAGGAGCTTTCATCCCTCGCTTTTGAAAAAAGATGGTCTTCTGCTGGAATTAGGTGAAAATACCCACAATTGGGAGGCCAGCGTAAACGGTGTTCGCCCCGTCATTATCACCCAAAACCAATTTAGCGTACGCACAGAAAAAATACGCGAGAAAGCGGGCCGACAGGAAATACGTTTCAAAAGCAGCTACATAGTCAAAACCCCTTAGTCAGCATTGCTAACTAAGGGGCCAAAAATTACTAACGAGTTCGGATAACAAACACATACCGATTAACATTTATTCAGCGGGGTGTGCATCCCGTGCTTCTTTAACTTCTGCGGTGTAAAGGTCCTCATCAGCCATTGAAGCAACAGTTTTGTTGTACCGCACTGGCGTTTTGATTTTCAGTTGTGAACGCACTTCCTCAAGCGGAAGCGGCATCATTGCTTCCCAGTCCACACCTAGAAGCCATGCGCTTTTGCGGCCATTCAAATATCCCTCAAGAACAGAGCGCCTTACGCCACCATTCGGCGCATTATTCTTGAAGCTTTGTGCGGCCATAATTGCAATCAACGCAAAGCCGATATTTTTTGAATGAGCATAAGACATGGCAACGATCGACGCCTCACCGAGACCATCGCGGCCATAGCCCGATACAACATGCCATAAATCATGCATTTCACGCGCGCGCGTGCCGTAACGGATCATATCTTCGTCAGTGAGCCCCATGGAGGTATTTTCACCCTCACTCGCATCAACCAAACCTTCAGGCGAAATATTCTCACGCGTGATAAAATCGAAATATTCTCGCCCTAATGTTCCCTTTGGAAGCGCAGAAAGCATCTCAGTGTTTTTGAGCGTATCCATCAAATCAATACGTTTGTGAAGAATATTGTTACCCACTGGGCTTTCGGCAAAGCGCTTATAAGCTTTCCAGAAGGACTTACCGGATAACCTGCGCAGAATGATAAAAACCTGCTCCGTATCTTCTGGGTTATCGATTAATGCTTTAACGGCGCGCCATGCGGCTTTCCAGTCACGCTTGGGCGGGCTGTAATCATCCGGCATATTCAGCGTGATAGAGGTTTTTTCCTCTGAACCTACACTTTTATTTTCATCAACAGACATGATCATATCCCCACAACCAAATATTATTCTCTCTGCTCTAATGAACATTATTGTATATAAAGATTACGAAAGAATAAAGAGTAATTCAATTTCCCCTGCCCTGAATTACTATTACGGTATGTAACTTAAGTTTCTCTAACGTCAAATGAGCCAGAAATTATCGAAAAGTTATATAACCCGACGTTTGAGAATCATTCTCATATAGGTTAGTTTTTCTATATTAGAAAACAGAATCATAATTTCGTTTCCTTACAATTCAAAACTAATGAAAAATTCTATTTTTTTAGTTTTTAATTCTATTTAATACATGTTATTTCGATTTTAGTTTCTCAATCACAAATACTTTATACGTTTTCGGTATATTTTTTCTATTTTATTGCTATACATCTTCTCGCTTGAAACTGACCAATTTCGCACATAAATAAGCGATACAGACAATAGCTTTTCTTAACTAAGGTTGAGTGAATTTAAAAAGAAATGATTTTAAAGCCAGTGGCGCAATCATTTTCAGGGAAGAGAAATGAAATCTATTCCGATATTTCTAACTGCTGAAAAACATCATATCCTGATTTTAGGATCTGATTCTGCTGCCATGGCCAAAGTCGCGCTTCTGCAAAATGAAGGCGCTGAAATTACTGTAATAGCGGCCGGCGCTAAGGCTGCACTTCTTGAGGCGGGGTTAATTCCCGATCAAAGCAGTAAAGCTTTTGACAAATTCCAGTATTTTGATCGCCCATTCGTGGATACAGATATCGACGGCAAGACCTTGATTTATGCCAGCACCGCTGGTGAGGATGCTGATAATCATATTGTTCATCTTGCGAACAGCCGCGGCATACCTGTCAACATTATTGATATGCCGTCAAAAAGTAACTTCATTACCCCTGCCCAGTTCAAACGCGGCCCCCTGCATGTCGCGTTTTCAAGCGGCGGTGTGGCTCCTGTGTTTGTGCGCCGACTGCGCGCAACACTGGAACGTATCCTCCCGCAGTCGCTTGGTACGCTTGCAGAAGCTGCCGGCAACACCAAAGACACGGTGAAATCCATATTATCGAATGGCACCAAACGCCGCCTGTTTTGGGATAACCTTTATGACCGCGCTCAATCCTTCGCAGGCTCAAGCTTAGAGGAAATGGAAAATCGTATCGTCGCAGATGCCCAAAGCGAAAGCGAGACGAAAGCGTCGAAAAAAGGATTTGTGCAACTGGTGGGTTCGGGCCCAGGTGATCCTGACCTCTTAACCATAAAGGCACACCGCGCGCTACAACAGGCCGATGTTATCGTCTATGACCGCTTAGTGAGCCGTGAAGTGATTGCCCTTGCCCGCCGCGACGCAGAGCTGATTTATGTTGGCAAGAAAGAAGGCAATCATGGGATCGGGCAAGATGGCATCAACAACCTGCTTGTAAAGGAAGCAAGCGCGGGCAAACGTGTTGTTCGCCTGAAATCTGGTGACCCAATGGTGTTTGGCCGGATTGCAGAAGAAATGGCTGCGCTCCGCGCCCACAATATCAACCTTGAGGTCGTTCCGGGCATAACAGCGCTAACAGGTATTGCATCAAAAACGCAAATCCCGCTTACGGACCGCGCGCACGCTTCTTCTATAACGCTTGTGACCGCGCACCTAAAGGACGGTAGCTACAAAGACTGGGCGAACCTCGCTGGTGAAGGCCGAACACTTGGTATCTATATGGGTGTCAAATCTGCTGCCAACATTTCAGCAGGTCTTCAAGACCAAGGTGTGCGCGCAAGCATGCCTGTTGCGATAATCCAGAACGGCACAAGAGAAAACGAACGCAGATTTTTCACGACACTGATTGATTTACCAGCAACGATTGCTGAACATGATGTGAAAAGCCCTGCGCTATTACTTATTGGTGACGTGGTTACAAATGCTGCTGAATGGCCCGAAGACCTGTCATCAAAGATCAAAGAACAACTCAATAACGAAATTCGCGAAGTGCCCACAAGGGCAAGCGCATAACCCCTTATCCTTTTAGCCAACATTTTAAGAGAGCATAAAATGGCAAAGAAAATTAAAGGCCCCCAACTCATAATCGCCAATCGGTTGGACGATGGCCGCGTTGTATTTATGACACCGGACGGAAACTGGACAGCGGATGTCGCGCGTGCTGCGGTTGCGGATACACCAGAAGGTGTTGAAGAACTGGAAGCAAAAGCAAGCATCAGCGAAAAAAACAACCTTGTTGTTGATCCACAGGCTGTACCAGCCGAAGACCAAAACGGTGCCTTTCCGGCGCATATGAAACAAGCAATGCAAGCCAAGGGCCCAAGCGTTCGCCCTGACCTTGGTTATCAGGTTTCCCACACATGGGAAACGAACGCATCAGAAGGAAATTAAATCATGTATGCTTACGATACCTTCGACCGCAATATTATCGATGCCCGTGTCGCAGAGTTCCGCGATCAAGTAGAGCGCCGGATGAAAGGCGAGCTCACTGAAGAGGAATTTCGCCCGCTACGCTTGATGAATGGTCTTTATCTACAACTGCACGCTTACATGCTACGGGTTGCTGTTCCTTATGGCACGATGTCATCAAAGCAAATGCACCGCCTTGCGGATATCGCAACCAAATATGATAAAGGGTACGGCCATTTCACAACGCGCCAAAACATTCAGTATAACTGGCCAAAGCTTGTGGAAACGCCTGATATTCTGACCGAACTTGCAGAAGTTGAAATGCATGCGCACCAAACAAGCGGTAACTGTATTCGTAATACAACAACCGACCAGTTTGCAGGTGCAACACGCGATGAAGTTGAGGACCCTCGCCCCTATGCAGAACTGATCCGTCAGTGGTCTACATTCCACCCGGAGTTTTCGTTCCTGCCGCGTAAGTTCAAGATTGCGATCACAGGCGCTGGCCAAGACCGCGCTGCTGTAAAATGGCACGATATCGGCCTGATCCTGCGTAAAAATGATGCTGGCGAAACCGGTTTCGAAGTGATCGTTGGTGGCGGCATGGGTCGCACACCTGTGATTGGTAAAACAATCCGCGAATTCCTGCCAGAAGCCGATTTACTCAGTTATCTGGAAGCAATCCTGCGCGTCTATAACGAGCAGGGTCGCCGCGACAACAAATACAAAGCTCGTATTAAAATTCTCGTGGAAGCCTTAGGCGCAGAAGAGTATGCGCGCCTGACCGAAGCGGAATGGCAAAAAATTAAAGACCAGCATATCGATGTGCCCGCAGAAGAAGTCGCACGGATCAAAGCGTTCTTTACACCACCGCCACTTCCTGTTCTATCCGATGATGTGCCAGCGGTTGATGAATTTGCAAACCAGAATTTCATCTTCAAAACATGGTTGGATAACAACACAAATCCACACAAGGTTTTGGGCCATGTGAATGTAACAATTTCGCTTAAGCCACACGACGGCATTCCGGGCGACGCAACAGACGAGCAGATGCACCTTGTTGCGGATTTGGCTGAAAAATACAGCCAAAGTGAAATTCGCGTAAGCCACGAACAGAATCTGATCCTGCCACATGTTGCAAAACAAGACCTTGTCGAAATCTGGAAAATTCTGGATGCAAACGGCCTCGGCAGCGCAAACGTTGGTTTGCTAACCGATATGATCGTATGCCCCGGCATGGATTACTGTGCACTAGCGAACGCACGCTCCATCCCGATTGGTCAAGCGATCGCCGATCGTTTCGATGATATCCGCCGCTTGCAGGATATTGGCCCGCTGAAGCTAAAGATTTCAGGCTGTATTAACAGCTGCGGCCACCACCATGCTGGTCATATTGGTATTCTGGGTGTCGACCGTAGAGGCGAAGAAAACTATCAGATCTCCCTTGGTGGTTCTGGTGCAGAAGACGCCACCAAAGCAGCGCTTTTAGGCCCTGGTTTTGATGAGCACGGTATCGTTGATGCCGTCGAAAAGGTCGTTGCGGTTTACCTTGGTGAACGTGAAGAAGGCGAAGAGTTCCTCGCCACCTATCGCCGTATTGGTGCGGCACCATTTAAGGAGGCGGTTTATGACGCTGATTAATCTATCTGGTATCCATAGCGAAACTTACCGCGAATTAACGGATGGTGACTTACCTGCCGCAGGTGAAAGCGTGCTCGTGCCCCTTTCACAGCTTCAGGATAATGGCGCAGCGATCTTTGAGCTGACAAGTTCGGTCGGCGTGATCGTTGATACAGAAACAGCCTACAGCGATCTTGAAGAATTTGTAGGTCAGGTATCATTTGTTGATATCCGCTTCCCGGTATTTGGTGATGGACGCGGTTTCTCCCTCGCGGTTCGCCTGCGCAAAGATTTTGGTTTCAAAGGCGAAATCCGTGCAAGCGGTCATGTTCTGCCAGACCAGGCCCTGTTTCTGTTGCGGGCAGGCTTTGACAGCGTGGACGCCGCCGAGGAACGCCGTGAGGCCTTTGAGGCAGCGCTGAAGCGCTTTGGCGCCTTTTATCAGACCGACATGATCGGTCACGGTAAATCTGTGGCCCACTTGCGCCATTCTGCAAGTGGAAATGACACTACAACAAAAGAAGCAGGATAAGATCATGACAGTAGCAGCCACTCGTTTAACATCGAAAAATACAGTGCAAACGCCTTCATTTGACGCTGAAGAAATGGTGGCTGCACTGAATGCTCGCTTTGACGGAACGGCACCAGAGGATATTCGCCCTGAAGCTATCATTGAGGCAGCCCGTGATATGTTAGGGGACAAGTTTGCCCTCGTATCATCTTTTGGCGCAGAATCTGCGGTTCTGTTGCATTTGGCGGCAAAGGTTTCGAAGGATATTCCGGTACTCTTTCTGGATACAGGTAAGCTATTCGGCGAAACCAAGCGTTACCGTGACACCCTAACGGAGCAATTGGACCTCAATTCGGTGATCACGCTAACCCCTGATGCTGACGATCTTGAAACGCATGACCCAAAAGGGATTTTGTGGAACAGCAACAATAATGGCTGCTGCTATGTGCGCAAAGTTGTGCCGTTGAACAAGGCCCTTGATGGATATTATGCCTGGGCGTCAGGCCGTAAGCGGTTCCATGGTGCCGGGCGCGCGGCGCTTCCTCATTTTGAAGCAAGCGATAACCGCGTAAAGGTGAACCCGCTGGCATTCTGGAACAAAGATCAAGTTTCCCAATATATGAAAGATCATGATCTGCCAGCACACCCCCTTGTTGCAGAAGGGTTCGCCTCAATCGGGTGTATGCCCTGTACTGACCGTGTTGCAGACGGCGCTGATGTGCGCTCTGGTCGCTGGAAGGGTAAAGGAAAAACCGAATGCGGTATCCACTTAACCCTTGGTGAAAATGCAAAACTTGCCAGTTACGAGTCTAGTGGCCTCTAAGGTACCATTTAAGATGGTATTAGTGCCAAAATCGGCAACAAGATAGCTTTGGTATAAAGGATCATACATGAAACGATCGCTCTTACCTCTTAATGCATTGCGCGCTTTTGATGCAGCAGCGCGGCACATGAGTTTCAAGCTTGCGGCAGATGACCTTTCGGTGACCCCGGCGGCCATTAGCCAACAG
This sequence comes from Kordiimonas sp. SCSIO 12610, assembly GCF_024398015.1. Lineage (GTDB taxonomy): Bacteria > Pseudomonadota > Alphaproteobacteria > Sphingomonadales > Kordiimonadaceae > CANLMI01. Next base: position 735,408 of record NZ_CP073747.1, on the reverse strand, counting down.
ATCCGGTCGCTAGAAGAATTTTTAGGTGTTGAACTGTTTCGCCGAACGAATCGTTCACTGATTCTAACGGACGCGGCACAGCTATCGCTTGGCCCCCTGAAGGAAGCTTTTGAGAAAATGGAAAGCGCTGTTGATATCATCACCGACAGCAAAAGTTCTGATACCTTAAAAGTCAGCGTTTCACCTTCTTTTGCAAGTAAATGGCTGGTTCCAAGGCTCGCAAGCTATTACGAGCGACGCCCGGATTCAATCGTGAAAATTTCCGCATCCATGACGCTTACAGACTTCAAAGCTGAAGACATAGACCTTGCTGTTCGCTATGGAAGCGGCGACTATAAAGGCCTCCATTCTGAGGAAATCCTCCGCGAAACAGTTTTCCCTGTATGCAGCCCCGAGCTGTTAAACGGTGCCAAAGAATTTGATACAGTCTGCAAACTACTGGAAAAACCACTCATTCACGAAGACAGCTTCAGCGAAGACAATAGCGCACCAAGCTGGTCAATGTGGCTAAAGGCAGCGGGTGTTGACGTACCAGGTGGACTACCTGCAATTCATTTTAACACCCATGCGCTAGCAATCGAAGCTGCGGTTGCCGGACGCGGTGTTGCGCTCGCGCGCTCCGCAATTGCAGAAGAAGACCTGAAGGCTGGCCGGTTGGTGAAGCCCTTTGGTGACGGCACGCCTGTTGATTTTGCCCACTATATTGTTTGCCCGGAAGAGCGGCTTGAGAGCGAACGCGTGCGTGATTTCATTGAATGGTTAAAAGAAGAAGCCTCAGGCCACAGCGCCTAAGGCTTCGTTACATTTCTTAATGTACCGCCTTATTACTTGATACGGTTCGCAGGAACAATAAATTCAAGACGCAAGCCAGAAGGTTCGCGGATCATCATGTGTGTTGTCGGGCCATTACCTAAAAATTCCGGTGCAAACTCAACAACAACGCCATCAGTCTGTTTAAACTTTTCATGCAAAGCGTTAAGCGCATCAAGATCACGTACGGTGATCGCCATATGATGCAGGCCAACATTTTTACGGCGGTCAAAGGCAACTGCTGTCTCTGGGTTTTCAACACGCCACAGAGTTACAAACATAGACCCGTTAGAGACAAAAATTGCTGGATAATCCGGGCGCTCACCCGCTTTGCGCCATCCGAGTGTGTCGATAAAAAAGGATGCTGTTTTCTCAAGATCACGGACAGCAAAGCCAATATGGCTAAGGTCGAGCGTTACAGCTTCTTCCTTCTGATTTTGCGCCTCAACATTTGAGCCAGTCACAAATAAAGTTGCGGCTACCAATATTCCAATAATAGTTTTCATAATTTTCCCTCATAGAAAAAACCGCCTCGTATGCAGAGGCGGTTTTCACACTTATCGTTTGTCACGAATATCGTTCAGCTTAGTTGCTTTCGTGGAATTCGTTCTGCGACCAGTTTTTGTCACCGTTTTCAATGAAACCAGGGATATCTTTTTCCCATTTCTTTTGAACGCCACCGTTGTAGTTTACATAAAGTTTGCCATCAACGATTTTCCAATATTTACCGTTACCTGGAGCAAAACCAGTTGCACTGCTTCCGATCGCCCATGCACAGTATCCACCGTACTCAGGGATATATTTTTCAGGGTTTGCGTCAAATAGCGCTTTATTTTCTGCTGAAGCGAAACGGAAAGTCGCACCTTTATATTCAGATGTGATTTTCTTATTGCCTTTAACGGCTTTGCCTTCTGTCCAGTAAGCTACTGTGTCATAGCCTTTAATAGCAGAACCACCACGATCACTGATAGGATCGCGCTGAGCATCAGCAGCAAAAGCACCGATAACGATAGACGCCAAAAGCGTTAATGATAATGTTAATGCACGAAGCATGGGATAGCCCTTTCAATTATATTTTTCATTTCCAATGATGAACTGAAAACTCATGTATTTTTATGTAGGATAAGTTTAGAAATTCCCAATAAAACAAAAATAAACTATTTGTGTGAATCACTTGAGCGCATTGGAAACACTGGATTAAAGCGCTTTAAGCGCAGCGATCACATCAAGTGGGTCAAGGCGCGCAGTATAGTTTACATCCACATGTGACAGGATAATTTCACCGTCCTGATTAATGACATAGGCCGCAGGGATAGGAAGTCTCCATGCGTCTTCACCGTTCACTTCAGGTAGATTGATACCAAAATTGCCATACACATTCGCTAGGGCCTCCGGTAATGTGAACGTCAAACCGAAGGCATCAGAAACACCTAAATTCTCATCACTAAGAACATCAAACGATAGTTCGTTCTTTTCTTTGGTTGATAGGCTATTGTCAGGCGCTTCCGGCGTTATAGCGATCAAACTTGCCCCTAATGATTTTAACGTTTCAAGATTATCCTGATACGCTTTCAGTTCCATATTACAATATGGGCACCAGCCACCACGGTAAAACAAGACAACAATAGGGCCCTCTTTCAGTTTTTCTGAAAGCGTAACTTGCCCGCCATTAGCCCCCTTTAGGGCAAAATCTGGCGCTTTATCGCCTGTTTTTAAGGCTGTTTCAACGATACCGCTTTCGATAATTTCCTGATTGGCATTGAGCATAATCTCACGAATTTCAGCGGGAATGCGTGACGCAGAGCTTTTGACGGCTTCCGCAAGTGTTTCAGTTAATGTCATATCTCAGTCCTTTTTAAATTTCACACATGATCATATGGGATAGTCTGGTCTGATTACTCGTCACGATATGGTGAAACTTCATATTGGTTCGTTCATAATTTTTATTTCCAAGTTCAGCATCGGTTCAGGTTAGATAAATTATCTGTGAAAAGAATGTGATATTTGCTATACATTTAGTTGAGTAATTATAGTTTAGAGGGCCAATATGCGTAAGAGTGGGATCACGGGGTATTATCGTACAGTTGCTTTATTATCAGTTTGCGGGCTTGCGCTAACGGCCTGTGGAGGCGGCGGTGGTGGCAGCACCATCCAAACGCCAACCGCGGTTCCAAATGTAGCGCCTCCCCCTCCTCCACCGCCAGCACCTTCACCTCCACCCGCTGGGGTAACAGCTGCGGACTTTGAAACTGCCGAGTATCAGCGCGGTGGCGGGCTTGATTTGATCAACGCGTCAGAGGCTTATGCTCAGGGCTTCACTGGAGAAGGGGTAACGATCGGTGTTGTCGATTTCAATTTCGTTTTCAACTCACCAGATGTAAACTTCTCGAGCGCCAGCCGAGGCCAAAATGCTGATGCGCTCAGAATTTATGAGGCACAAATCGGCGATACAGCATCCACTGATCAGCATGGGCAGGCGGTAGCAGCGGTTGCAGCAGGTGTTCGTGATGACCGCAACATTCACGGCGTTGCCTTCGATTCTACTGTTATTGGTGTTGATTTCTTCTCAAACGTTAACAGCAGACAAGTGCGTCAGGACGGCGATCTGTTTAATGTTTCTGATCCGTGGACATATCTGGTTCAAAATGGTGCCCGCGTGATCAACAAATCCTTCGGATTTGACGAAGGCGACACTATTGATAACCCGCCACCCGTTAATGAGTTTTATGTCCTTGAATTTGATAGCACAGCGGTAACCGCAGGTGCCCTTCTGGTGTCTTCAGCCGGCAATAATGCGGGGCCTGAGCCATCGCTATCCAACATACGAACATTAGAGCGCTTGCAAAGCCTCGGCTTAGTGGGACAAAGAGCGGACGGAAGTGCCACATTAACAGGGGACGGTGGTTTCATTATTGCTGGCGCCGTAGACGCTAATGGCAATATCGCATCCTTTTCTGACACGGCAGGAAACGGAATTGAACGAGATTTCTTCCTTGTTGCCCCCGGCGTGGACCTAACCCTGCCATGGAACGGCCAAATAGCGGTCGCAAGCGGTACAAGCTTTTCCGCGCCGCACATCACAGGGGCCGCAGCCATATTATTTCAGGCCTGGCCAAATCTGTCAGCCCGTGAAGTAGCGGATATTTTGTTCGATACTGCAACTGACTTGGGTGCCCCCGGAACAGACAATATATACGGTCGAGGATTGTTGAATTTGGAAGCAGCGCTTCAACCCGTTGGGGAAAGCAGCATCGCCGTTGCTTCAAGCGCAAGCACTGCTGCTGGCACTCCGAGCCCAAACACAAACCCAACCACAAATGGGATCATTCTGAGCGGTGCCTTCGGTGACGCCTTGGGTCTGAAGAATGGTCTATCTTCCTTAACCATCCTCGATAGCTTTAACCGTGATTTTCAGGCGAATTTATCTGCGTCGGCGGTGACCAACACAACGAATATTGGCTTAAATGCCCTGATCGAGCAACGCCGCAACTGGCAAACATCCGCAGAGCGTATCGGCGCGAATGAAACCATTCGTTATGCGGTAAACATTGACCCAAATCGTGAATTTATTGAATTTACCCAAGGCCGTGCAGCGCTTGATCAATTAGAGTCGCCTGAAGCAACGTTTGAGCTTACAGGGTCATACGAAGGCGTAAACTGGTTTGTCGGAAACGGTCAAAGTATCGGTGCGGCACTTCAAAGCCAAAGCTTTACAAATTCACCAAACCTGTTCTCGCTCACAGGCGCGTTCAATAACGCAATTAACCGTACACAGGGCCACTATGCAGGTGCCGGTATCGCAATAGGTGAGAAAACAGATTTATGGTTCGGGGCTGGCTTTAGTGAAAACAAGGGGCTTGCAAGCAATTCACCGTTCCAAGGTATAGAAAGCGACACCCCTGTTACCTCGACAGCGGCCCGCATCAGCCACTATGAAAACTGGGGAACATTTAGTTTTGAAGCAGGTTTCATGGAAGAAGAAGGGGCCATTCTGGGTGCGCGTGCAAGCGACGTGTTTGCGATCACTGATCGTTCACAAACTGTCTGGCTTAACGCCTCAGCGTCACTGCCATTGACAAATGCACTATCCTTCCACGCAACCGTCACTGGCGGCAGCACGGACGCAGGGAACACCACTGCCAGCGTCCTAAGCGATGTAAATACATTGATCAGCAGCAGCTTTTCAGCAAGCCTGATCAAATCAGCAACTTTCCTGAATAATGACCAGATTGCTTTCACCGTTAACCAGCCACTACGACTGGAGCGCGGAAGCGTCGGCATTACAACGGGTGCGGGCCGCGACATCGACACAACTGAATTGCTGTTTGATACTAATCGCTTTAGTTTAACCCCGTCAGGGCGTGAACTGGCGTTTGAGGGCGCATACAGAGCACAGTTTGGAACATGGACGATGGAAGCCAACATGGCGTACCGATTGGACGCAAACCACATCCAGGGTCAAAAGGATACTTTATTGTTCCTTGGATTGTATCGCCCATTCTAATACTCAAATGCGTGATATTGCCTAACGCGCGGTATCACGCATCTCCCCTCATAAATGTAACAAACTGGTGAGAGTCGTTCATACTCTATGGACGTTTTATCCGGATCATCGTACATCCTAGCACAATCATAATCCTTACATGGTGGAGACGAATTGTGCATATGGTCCAAAACCCAACAGTAGCCGTTGTTCAGGAAGCGCCTGTTTTTCTTAACCTCAGAGCAAGTGTTGAGAAGGCTATCATCCATATTGAAGAAGCCGCATCAAACGGCGCAAACATCGTTTCTTTCGCGGAATGTTGGTTACCCGGCTATCCCGTATGGCTTGATTTTGCCCCCAACGCAGCGATCTGGGATCACCCGGGCGCGAAAGCGCTTTTCCGCCTTTTGGCTGATAATTCAGTTGTACAGGGGGACGAACATTTAAAACGCATTCAGGACTGTGCGAACAGAACAGGCGTTTTCATCGTTCTCGGGACGCATGAGCGCGACGGCAACACCTTATACAACACGACTTTCACCTTCACACCCGGTGAATACGAGCCAATCCCCCACCGTAAATTGGTTCCAACATACACTGAGCGCCTTGTTTGGGGCCGCGGTGATGGATCAACACTGGAAACAGTAGACACGCCGTGGGGTATTCTTGGCAGCCTGATATGCTGGGAGCACTGGATGCCGCTTGCCCGCGCAGCCATGCATGCACAAAGCGAAACTATCCATATCGCCCAGTGGCCGATTGCCAAAGACATGCATCAGGTTGCAAGTCGTCATTATGCATTTGAAGGCCGCTGTGTGGTAGCAGCCGCAGGTTCGATCAAAACCAAAGGCGAAATCATGGAAGGCTTCATTTCCCTGAATGTAAATGAACCAGAAGCCAAAGATATGCTGGCATCCATGCCTGGCGAAAACAGCGACTTTGTTCATAATGGCGGCAGTGCGATCATTGGTCCGGACGGTCAATATATAACTGAACCTGTTTTCGATAAGACGGGTATTATCCTCGGTACTGCTGACATGAACCTGATCAAAGAACACCGTCAGACATTAGACACAAACGGGCATTATAGCCGACCAGATATTTTTGAGCTGACGGTTAACACAAACCCGCAACCGGGTGTTAAATTCAGATAGACCACGTTGATTGAAAATGTGTTTAGAATCAAAAAAGCGACTCTGCCTCAGAGTCGCTTTTTTATGTAGGTGATGAAACTATGCGCTATTCGCCTTTTTCCATATAGATCGAACGGCAAGGGTATGGAATGCTGATGCCTTCCTTATCAAACGCTTCTTTTGTATTCTTCAAAAGCGCCCAGTTAAGTCCCCAATAATCACCAGACTTACACCAAACGCGAACAAGAATATCAACAGAGCTTTCCCCGAGGCTGGTCACAGCAATCACTGGTTCTGGATCAGAGAATGAACGTTCGTCTGCTTCGATTGTTTTCTTGATAACATCCATCGCTTTATCGATATCATCGCCGTATCCAATACCGAACACCAGATCCACACGGCGGGTATCATGAAAGCTTACATTCACAATCGAGCTGCCCCAAACTGCGCTGTTTGGAATAATGATACGTTTGTTATCGCCCGTATCCATTTCGGTAACGAAAAGAGTTATTCCCTTAACAACACCAGCGTGTCCAGCCACGTCAACAAACTGACCAACCTTGAAAGGGCGGAAAATCAACAACATCACGCCCGCAGCCACATTTGATAACGTACCCTGCAATGCAAGACCAATCGCAAGGCCGGCAGCACCAACAATTGCAACTAGGCTTGTGGCTTCCACACCAAACTGTCCAAGAACAGCAATGATCGTTACGATCATAATGGCGTATTTAGCAAGACTCGCTAAGAAACCTGAAACGGTTTCATCCATTTTTTCGCTTTTCTCAAATAACCTTAAAAGGCGCGAGCGAACAAAACCGGCGAACCAGAAACCGATAAGTAAAATAAAAAGTGCACCAGCACCCGCCGCGCTATACTGGATTGCCAGATCAACATATTCCTGGCTATTTTCCATGCTAAACCCTGCGTCTTCAGCCGCAGATTGAACGGCCTCTATGGCTTGCGCCGCTTCGGCACTTTGCTCTTGTGCCGTTTGTATTAATTTCATGAGTATTCTCCCTGATCTGAACCCCCATATGGTCTGATAAAAAAACCGCTAATCAGCACTGAGGGCCTTTAGCCCATAAGGTGACATTATCAAAAATTAGAAGATTATTATAGCCATTAAATTCTTTTTAGAATGGTATTTCTATTCCCTATCAAACACCTATCAACGTCAATTCTTGGTCGCCGAAAAGACGGTATTATACCTATATCAATTGCAAGCTTTCTATCTCGCTATTATGATCGCCCGTAAATGTTAAGAGGGCAAAAAGATGCAAATATTTTATGCAGATCATCATGCACACCACGACTGTGCTGGCGAAATCAAAGACGGTGAACTGAAACCTTGTTTTGAAAACCCAACGCGGGCAGACGCCGTTGAAAAATCGTTAAAAGAAGCATCATACAGTTGGTTGCCCCCAACAACAGATTTTGGCCTTGATCCAATCCTAGCCGTTCATGAGGCAGGCTACATTACCTTCCTTCAAACAGCGTGGGCACATTGGCAAGACGCTGGCCGCAGTGGTGACATTTTCCCTTTGTGCTGGCCAGGGGATGGTATGCGGCGCGACGTTTCGCCTGAAAACATTGACGGAAAAATTGGCCTTTATGCCTTCGATAGCGGAACACCGATTTGCGCAGGCACTTATGATGTCGCCTACCAAGGGGCACAGTGTGCCCTAAACGCTGCACAAGCCTTGCTTGATGGTGAAAGTCAGAGTTTCGCATTTTCGCGCCCGCCCGGCCATCATGCAATGCCCGGCCAATATGGTGGCTATTGCTTCATGAATAATGCGGCGATTGCGGCCCAGCACCTAAGGAATGCTGGCGAAGCGCGTGTTGCGGTGCTTGATGTTGATTATCATCACGGAAACGGCACACAGGCAATTTTCTATGACCGATCGGATGTGTTTGTTACTAACATCCACAGCGATCCTATTAACGAATATCCCTACTTTATGGGCCACGCTGATGAAACAGGTATTGGTGCCGGCGAAGGCTACAATCTTAACCTTCCGCTACCCAAAGGGACTGACTGGCAAACCTATGAGCCTGCTTTGAAAACAGCCCTTGATCGTATACGGGAGTTTAGTGCAAGCAAGCTGATCGTGTCCTTCGGCGCTGACACTTATAAAGAAGACCCGCTTGGTTACTTCAAACTGGAAAGGGAAAATTTCACACAGATTGGTAAAATGATTGCCGGTCTTGGCTTACCCACCGCAACCATTTTAGAAGGTGGTTATGCGATTGACGAACTTGGTAATAATGTGGTCGCTATGTTGCGGGGCCTAGAAGGCGCTCAATGATCATTACCCAGTCCTTCATCATAAAAGAAGGCATCAGTAGAAACACTGATGCCTTTATAATTTGCTTCAAAACTAGCGTTTGAACGTTAAGCCTGCTGCTTCGATACCGGCGCGCGCGCACGCTGCATCGTCAGCGCTTGCTGCGCCAGACACGCCAACACCACCAAGCAAAACGCCGTCCAAAGTGAAGATTGGTTCGCCGCCTTCAAAAACCGCAATATTAGGAGCGTGGCCAATCGCCGGGAAATTCTTTGCAGCCTCAAAGCGTGCTTTCGTTGGCCTACCCGATGCTGCGGAAGAGTTTGCCTTCCACTCAGCAATATCGATCGAACCGATCGGGGCGCCGTCCATTCGCAGGAACGCCATCATGTTGGTTCCTTGATCCAATACAGCAATATTGACCTTCAGATCATGATCCAATGCATAGGCTTCGCAGCCTTCGGTTATTTTCTTTGCCGAAGCCGAATTTAAAACCGGACGCATATCCTGCGCGCTCAAACCAAAAGCTGACAAGCCAGTGATTACCGCAGCCACAGCAAACGTTTTCCCAATCATCTTTTTTTTCATCATAAAACCCCTCTCATATTCCCCATCATCCAAAGAAAAAAGGCACCCATTTGGATGCCTTTTTACAATCATTCGTCTGGATTACCAGATTGATACACGCTCTTCCGGTGGAAGGTAAAGTGCATCACCTTCTGTCACACCAAATGCGTCATACCATTCCTGCATGTTACGAACGACGCCGTTAATACGGTACTGGTTCGGTGCATGCGGATCTGACTTCATGCGAGCCACAAGGGCCGCGTCACGAGTTTTGGATTTCCATACCTGCGCCCACGCAAGGAAGAAACGCTGGTCACCAGTTAGGCCATCAATTACTGGCGCTTCTTTACCACCAAGCGATAATTTGTATGCGTGATACGCCATGGAAAGACCACCAAGGTCACCAATGTTCTCACCAAGGGTGAATGTACCGTCAACAAATGTGCCCTCTACAGGCTCGTATTTGTCATACTGCGCAGCAAGCGCCTGCGTTTTCGCTTCAAAGTTTGCGCGGTCTTCGTCTGTCCACCAGTTACGCTGAATACCTGCATAATCGGATTTTGAACCCTGATCATCAAAACCATGACCCATTTCGTGACCAATCACAGCGCCGATACCACCGTAGTTAACAGCAGGGTCAGCCGCCAAGTCAAAGAACGGTGCCTGAAGAATAGCTGCAGGGAACACGATCTCGTTGAATGATGGGTTATAGTATGCGTTCACAGTTTGTGGTGTCATACCCCAACGGTTACGGTCCGTTTTCTCGCCAGCATTATATTTCGCAAGCTGATCATCACGGAAGAATTTCGCAACTCGCTTCGCGTTACCAACAAGGTCACCGCCCACAATCTCAATACCGGAAAGATCACGCCATACATCAGGGTAACCGATTTTCGGGAAGAAAGATGCAAGCTTCTTACGGGCTTCCACTTTTGTCTCGTCACCCATCCAGTCAAGGCCGTCAATACGCTGACCAAGGGCTGTACGAAGGTTTTCTACCAGGTCCTGCATTTCTGATTTTGCGGCTGGTGGGAAATGGCGATCCACATAGATTTTTGCAAGCGCAAAACCAAGGCTGTTCGTACCGCCAACACGCGCAACACCGCGCTTCCAGCGCTCACGCTGTTGTGGTTGACCACGAAGGGTTTTGCCAAAGAACTCAAAGTTTGCGTTATCAATCTCTTCAGAGAGAACGCCAGCACGGTTCGAGATCAGATGATACGTTAAATATGCTTTCCATGTATCAAGCGATGTATCCTTAACAATATCAATCGCAGCCATCACTGGCTCTGGGTGAACCACATTAAGGTCAGAAATCGTTTCGATGCCACCTGCATTGAAATATGCATCCCAATCAAAGCCTGTGAATTTTGCTTTGAAGTCATCATAAGATGTTGGATTGTATGTTTTATCGCGGTCACGGCGGTCTGCACGTTTCCACTGATTTTCTGCAAGTTTTGTCTCAAGTGCGATAATTGCGTCTGCTTTCGCGTCTGCGTCCGCAATATCTGCAAAACCGAGCATCTGTGCGATGTGTGCTTTGTATGCTTCACGAATATTGTTGAAACGCTCATTATCTTCTAGGTAATAATCGCGGTCTGGAAGGCCAAGACCACCAAAGCCAACATTCACCTGAAAACGATCAGGGTTCTGACGGTCTGTGCCGATACCACCAAAGATTGGCGAATTAAGCGCAAGCTCGCCCGCACGGCCAAGCATAACCGTAAGGTCAGCAACGTTTGACATACCGTCGATTAACGCAATATCAGCGCGGATTGGTTCAATGCCAAGCTCGTTTGCTTTCGCAACGTCCATATAGCTGTTGTAATAATCACCAACTTTTTGCTCAAGCGAACCAGCCGCAGACTCGGTTGCTGCAAGCTCATCGATGATTTTTTTGATACGGTCTTCAGAGCGCTCAAAAAGAACAGTGAAGGCGCCGTAGCTTGAAAACTGTCCTGGAATTTCAAAGTTTGCAGCCCATGTGCCATTTGCAAACATGTTGAAATCATCGCCAGGTTTTACAGATGCATCCTGTGCCGTAAGATCGATACCGAAATTACCAAGCTCTGGTTTAGCCGTTTCAGCAACTGTTGTCGCGCTGTCAGCTTCATTTGCTGCTGTGTCATTGGAAGTTTCAGTATTTCCACACGCCGCTAGCATCAAAACAGACGCTGCCACGGATAATTTTAATAGTGATTTTCTGGTCATTTTATTCCCTAAGGTCACTGTGACTAACTATACTTGTGTCTTTGTATGGGTGATAAGCTGCTTCCCACAGTAAGCAATTTATCAAACGGCTATATGACTATCGCCTTCAACTGTAAAAATCAAAGAGCAACTCAAGTAAATGGTCATAATGACAAGAATAATAGGCAGTATGTTCTCAAACTGCGATGAATTGATCTTTGGTTTAGAGAGCTTTTCTGTTTTTCTGCATGTTTTTATTATACTATAACATTTTTATATTTATCGATTACGAATCAGCTCATTCTTCAGTTTAGACTTTAAATTAATGCACTTGATTAATGGGACTAGTAATGGCTTAATATCTGATGAGACTAACAGCATTTAATATGCGAGAGAGGGAAATATAATGACCAGTTATGCCACCAGTGGCCTTTACATCGATCGCACTGATCTTTTTAAAACCGAGCAAAAAGATACAAATATTGATAGCACCTTAGGTACTGACGAAGTGATCATGAAAGTTGATCATTTTGCTCTGACTGCCAACAATATCACCTATGCAGCCTTTGGTGACCGCATGCAATATTGGGATTTCTTCCCGGCCCATGATGGCTTTGGCAGCGTGCCGGTTTGGGGCTTTGCTGACGTTGTTGCATCCAACTCTGAGGATGTGAAGGTGGGTGAACGCTTTTATGGTTACTATCCAATGTCTTCGCATTTGAAAGTGAAAGCTGGTAAATCCTCACCAGCAGGTTTTATGGATGTAGCCGAACACCGATCGCACCTCAGCCCAATTTATAACCATTATGTACGCTCGGCAAATGATCCCGGATACAGCCCAGAGGGTGAAGCCCTTCAAATGCTGTTTCGCCCCCTGTTTATGACATCCTTTTTGATCGATGACTTTCTCTTTGATAATGACTTTTTTGGTGCGAAGCGGATTATCCTTTCAAGCGCGTCCAGTAAAACCGCTTATGGCCTAGCGTTCCTGCTTTATGAACGCGATGGCATCGAAGTCATTGGCCTTACCTCACCGGGTAATGTAGAGTTTACTAAAAGCATGAATTGTTATCATCAGGTTGTCACTTATGATGAGCTAACATCAATTGATGCATCCGAACCAGCCGTCTTTGTTGATATGGCAGGAAACGGCGAGTTACGCGAAAAACTGCATTATCATATCAATGACAATCTGAAATATAGTTGCTCGGTTGGCGCATCACATTGGGACGCACAGGCTGGCGCTGGCGACCTTCCGGGCGCGAAACCAACCCTGTTTTTCGCACCAGCCCAAGGCCAGAAACGCACCAAGGAATGGGGGCCCGACGGCCTCCAAGCCCGTGTGGGCGGCGCATGGATGAAATTCATCACGCAAGCCAGCGGTTGGACCAACATCATCGAACATAAGGGCTTGGACGCAATGAACGATGTCTATCAGATCATCCTATCGGGCAAGGTTGACCCAAAAGATGGTCATATCCTCAAGTTCTAGAAGCAACCAAGACAACTAAGACAATGAAAAGCCCGGTTATATTCCGGGCTTTTTGTTTGAGTGGTTACTCAGTTTCAAACACTGTCCGCAAGCCACGGCTTAGGGTTCCGGGCTGTACAGACAAGTGGGTTTCATTTGGGAAAATGTGTGAAACCAGACTTAATCCCTCATAGCCGCGTGCATTCAGGATATCACTCATGCGCTGCATGGGTGGCACCATTTGCTGACCCTCGAGTGCACCAACCGACAGCATCACCTTTGCATGTATCGCTTTGTTGGTTTCATAGAATTTCGCCTCTTGCTTGAAGGCAACTTCATCGTCCCACCACAAAGATGGGCTACTGATGATATAGCGGTTAAAGAGGCGATTTTCTTGAAGCAAGCTATATGTTGCAAACAAACCACCAAGCGAATGCCCAAAAAGCGCCCGGTCGTCGGAAGCGCGGTATTTCTTTGCAATGAACGGCACGATTTCATCCTTCATAACCTTCAGGAAGGTTGCGGCCTCGCCGGACGTGGACGGGATATTATATTGCTTCGAATAACCTTCGTCGAAATCTTTGCGCTGGGTCGGGGTTAATTCACCCGCGCGGCGCACAAGCCATTCATCTGTTCTGCGGGTTGGATATTCAACACCAACAATAATCATCTCCGGCACATCATTACCGAGGCGCTGCACACGGTAGCTCTGCACCGCTGTTGCGAAATACATGTTGCCATCGAGGATATAAAGTACTGGATATTGCTTATCCCCGTTTGCCGCAAAACCGTCGGGCAATGATACAGACAGTTTATAGTCGCGGCCGATAATATCCGAATGGAAATCTTCTGAAATTGTTGCTGGAACCGTAACTTCCTGCGGGGCAACCGCCCGAGCAGTTACCGATGCAAATCCTGTGACCGCGATTGCAATTACAACACAGATTGCCTTCATGGAAATGTTATTTCTCAAAATCATACCCTTGACCCCATTTACCCTGTTTCAGGCGCATTTTATCTGCGCCAGCAATCCCCATCGCGGCTACTTAAGGGAATTGACGAGCGAAAAACAAGAAATCCGAAAACACTTTTTCGTAATATCGCGCATGGTTGCTAGCGGTTTGGTTTGGCCTGCGGCAAGGAAAGCCCGGTGATGATCGCGGCAGCGCGGATAATAAAAGCCACAAACACGCAGACCCAAAGCGTAAGCACTGGATCGATCCCATTTGCTATCATCAATACATATAGCCCGGCACCTACGAACGCAGCCGTCGCATAGATTTCTTCTTTAAAGACAAACGGAATTTCATTGCAGATCACATCGCGCACAATCCCACCAGCGACCGCAGTTGCGACCCCCATCATGATAGAAACAAGCGGGCTTCCAGTTACCATATAGGCCTTTTCAGCCCCCACCACACAGAAGAGCGCCATGCCAACAGCATCCGCCCACCCCAGCCATTTTAACCGACTTTCCAAATGCCGAGAAAAGAAAAAGGTGATCACGGCCGCGAACAATGCCATCCAGATAGCGCTTGTTCCCTCAATCCAGAAAACAGGCTGATCTAAAATAAGATCCCTGAGGGTTCCTCCGCCCACAGCAGGCATTAAGGCAAGAACTGAAACACCAAAAATATCCATTCCCCGCCTGACACCTGCAAGCGCACCAGAGATTGCAAAAACAAAAACACCTGCAAGGTCCAGAATTTCCAGAAGCGTGAACAAATTTGGGTCCATTCTGACAGAAAAAAGTAAAAGTTTAACTATAGTTGCGGCAAATCTAGCAGTCCCGTATGATCCAGACAAATGTAAATTATAAATACAGGTAGGTATGACAAGCACGCTAATCCTTGGTGGCGCACGATCAGGCAAAAGCGCCCTTGGTGAAAAACTCGCTCTGGCGAATGGGCATGCTTGTATCTATCTGGCAACCGCCGAAGCCCGCGACAGTGAAATGGAGGACCGCATCCAACATCACCGTGAACGCCGCGGACAAAACTGGAAACTGATCGAAGAAACAACAGATATCGCGCGTGTTATCAGTGAA